>CAYRAX010000272.1:1431-2507 GCA_964422285.1 uncultured Chthonomonas sp. | reverse complement strand
TGCACGGCGTGGTGTCGGAGGCAAGCAGGATCCGCTCGAAACGGCCGATAGGCGACAACTGGCTGTCCATGGCAGGCGTCCTCCCGTCAGTCGAAGCGGGTGGTGCGGTGCGGGCCGCATCGGCGCGGCCGGTGACTACAAAGCGTAGCGCAACACGAGGCCGTAGGACAGGCCGGCCCACATCAGCACGAACAGCGGCGCGCCGACGCGCACGAAATCGCCGAACCGGTAGCCGCCCGCGTTCATCACGAGCAGGTTGGTCTGGTAGCCCATCGGCGTCACGAACGACAGGTTGCAACCGAAGAGGACGGCGAGCACAAAGGGCTCGGGCGGCACACCGAGCGAGCGTGCGAACTCGACGGCAAGCGGGGTGCCGATCGCGGCCGCCGCGTTGTTGGAGACGAAATTCGTCACGAAACCCATCAAGGCCATCAGCAGCGCCAGCACCCAGGCCGGACTCAGACTGCCGGCGGCGTCGGCCAGCAGTTGCGCGAGCCACGCGGTCGCACCCGTCACGTCGAGCGCGTCGCCGAGCGCGAGGCTGGCGGCGACCAGCAACACGACCTTGATCGACAGCGATCGCGTCACGTCCTGCAGCGACAGGCAGCGCGAGGCGAGCAGGAACAGCACGCCGCCGAGCGCGGCGAGCGCGATCGGCAGCGTCCGGGTCACCACCAGCAGTACGACGGCGGCCATCGTGAACAGTGCGAAGCCCGCCTTGTCCTGGCGCGGCAAGGCATAGCGCTCGTCGAGCAGCAGACCGAAGCCGTCGCGCTGAACCTGCTTGATCGAGTCGCTCTCGCCCTGCAGGAGCAGGATGTCGCCGGCATGGATCGGGCGCTCGGTCAGGTTCTCGCGCTCGAAGCCTGCGTGCACCTCGCGCGGCCGCAGGCCGACGACGATCGTGCCGTAGCGCTCGGCAATCCGCTCCTGGCGCACGCTGCGCAGGACGAGCGGCGAAGCGGGCGTGACGATCATCTGCGCCACCACGGTCGAGGTCGGCGCCTTTCCGGCCCTTTCGGCTCTTTCGGCCGTCGCCGCGGCGTCCGGCTTGTCGGCCGACGCACCGGCGTCGC
>CAYRAX010000272.1:0-1421 GCA_964422285.1 uncultured Chthonomonas sp. | reverse complement strand
GTCGCCGTTTTCGTTCGGCGCGGCGGCGTCCTCCTCGTCCACACCGTGCAACGCGGCATGCAGACTGGCCTCGAAGTCCTTCAGGTTGGCCGCCGTGTCCTGCACCAGCAGTCGGTCGCCGGCGCGCAGCGTGACCGAAGGCAGCCGCGCCAATGCGCGCCCGCCGCGCCGCAGCTCGATCAGCTGGAGTTGCCCGCCGGTCGCGCTCAGGGCCTCGCGAAGCGGACGGCCGTCGAGCCAAGCGCCTTCCTCGACCCAGATTTCGGCGTCGAACACCTGCTCGGACAGTCCCTCGGCCGGCGGTTGCACATGCGCGAGCAGGCGCGGCGCGACGAGCCACAGGTAGAGCAACGCCGGCAACGCTGCGGCGGCGACGATCGGATAGAAGCTGAACACGCCGAACGGGCCCGCACCGAGCGCGACCGCGAGCGAAATGACGATCAGGTTCGTCGAGGTGCCGATCGTCGTTGCCATGCCGCCGATCAGCACCGCATAGTTCATCGGCATCAGCATCAAGCCGGCCGACAACCTGGCGCGCGCGGCGGCCGCCAGGATGAGCGGAATCAGGAGCACGACGAGCGGTGTGTCGTTGATGAAGCCGCTGACAGCCCAGGCGCCGACCAGCACCGCGAGCAGCGCGAACTTCGGCCTGGCGCCGAACAGCGCCGACAGGCGGCGCGCCGCCGGCTCGAGCGCACCGGTGACGACGAGACCCTGGCCGACGATCATCAGGCCGCAGATCGCGATCAGCGCCGGGTGACCGAAACCGGCAAAGAACCGCATCGGGTCCACCGTGCCCTGCGGCGTTCGAAGCGGCGCCCACTCGAACCCGAGCGGCAACGCGATCAGGATCACGAGGCACACGGTCGTCATCTCCCACCGGTCCCAGATGAAGAGGGCGAACACGATCACGGTGAAGGCGAGCACCGCGGCCCCGTGCGCACCCAGCCCGGCGCCCGGCACTCCGGCGCTATCGATCAAATCGACTCCAGCGGCGCCGAACCGGCGGCCGGCGCCGGCGCCGGTGGCAGCGCCGGCAAGGCGTGCGAGAGGACGAGCCGGCGCATGGCCGAACGCGCGCGGGCGCGGCCGCAGAAGAGCACGCGGTCGCCGATCTCGAGCGTCTTGTCGAGCGCCGGCAGCAGTTCGCGCGACCGACCGCGCTGCAGCAACAGCGGCACGGCGTGCTCGGGCTCGGTGCCGGGATCGGTGCGCAGCATCAGGCGCGCGATCGTCACCACCTCGCGGCGCCCAAGCGCTTCGCAGACGGTCGGCGCAACGAGCGGCGTGCACTCGATGGACCACGGCTCGACGACCTCGTCGCCGATCACCTCGCGCATGCGTGCGAGCAGCGCAGCGGCCCAGGCTTCGGGCTGATCGCGCGCCTGGCGCAGGAAGCTCCAGAGCTGCGGGGTGCGGAT
>CAYRAX010000271.1:0-2507 GCA_964422285.1 uncultured Chthonomonas sp. | reverse complement strand
CGAGTTCGAGCAACTGCTGATGCCGGAAATTGGCTGGGATCCTTCGCACGAGAAATTCGTTGACAAAAATTCCCACGCGATTCAGACGTTGTTCAAGCTGTATCCTTGGGAGTGGATTATTGCGGAAGAGTTTGGCCCCTATGCGCTTTCGACCTACGAAAGCGTTAATTGGATTGAGCCAATCTGGAAGATGATCTTATCGAATAAGGCGATTCTTCCGCTGCTATGGGAGATGTTTCCAGATCATCCTTACTTGTTACCGGCATACCGAGACTCGCCGCGCGATATGAAACAATATGTGAAGAAAGCGCGGCTCGGGCGCGAGGGCGCAAATGTCACAATATCGCTAGAAGGTATGCAAACCGCCGTGGATGGCCCCTACAATGAAACCGGCTTTATTTATCAAGCCTACGCGCCGCTGGCCGAGTTCGATGGTCAGTTCGCCGTGATCGGCTCGTGGGTCGTGGATTGCGCGGCTTGCGGCATCGGCGTGCGCGAGTCCAGCAGCAGAATCACGCAAGATACCGCCAGATTTGTCCCCCATTACTTTTATCCAGAGAAGAAATCATGTACGTCCAAATAGTTAATGAAGCACCAATTCAAATCGCTCTAATCCGCCATTCTGGACCTTACGAGCAACTTTCACCGAAGTTTGATGAGCTTTGGAGATGGGTCGAGGCTTATTCCGTTCCGGCAAAGCGGTGCATCGGCATTTATTGGGATAATCCCGAGTTTGTGCCGCCACAGCAATTGCGATCGGCGGCCTGCGCCGAGTTGCCTTTGGGCTATATCCCCGAGGGGCTCGCAGGTACAAAGATTGAGCTGGCGACGCTCGCGGGCGGCGAATACGCGGTCACGCGGTTCATCGGTCCTTACGAGCAGCTTGGCCCGGTTTGGTCGCAATTTACGAATGAAATTGAGCGCAACATGCGCCGAACGATCAGTGAAAATCCCGCTTTTGAAGTCTACGTCAACGACGCAGCGACAACTCCGCCGCAACAGCTGATTACTGATCTCTATATGCCCCTTGCATGAAGATTCGCAACTCGACGCCTTGGATATTTTCGCCCAAATTTGATGCGCTCGCCATCATGGGGCCACCTGTTTTTGCGACGCTCGTCGTCGCAATCTTCGGCGGCCGCCTAGCGCAAGTCGAGCAGACGCCGACGTGGCTGTGGATCATTCTGGTGCTCGGCATCGATGTAGCCCACGTTTACAGCTCGCTCTACCGAACCTATTTTGATAAGGACGAGTTTGCAAAAAGGCGAACGCTCTACCTGGTCGCGCCAGCGCTCAGTTGGCTTGGCGGCGTTGCCATCTATGCGGCTTTTGGCCAGGCGATTTTTTGGTCCGGCGTGGCGTATTTCGCGATCTACCATTTTGTGCGCCAGCAATATGGGTTTTTCATGCTGTATCGCCGAGGCGAGCCGACGGTGGGGTGGGAATACAGGCTTGATCAACTCGTCATCTACCTCGCGACGCTGCACCCGCTGACGTATTGGCACACCCACCCGAGGAATTTCCAGTGGTTCAGCGAGTTCGAGGTCGTTCGGATTCCTTGGGTCTGGCCCGAGGTGGTTGTCCGCGTCATCTATATTGTGTCGTTGGCGCTCTTCGCGTTCAAAGAGCTTCGGCGCGCAAAGGAGACCGGAACGGTCAACATCGGAAAGGCGGCGATGCTCGCGATTACGGCGATCGCCTGGACGACCGGCATCATCATCTTCAATGGCGACCTGACGTTTACGTTGATCAACATCGTCACGCATGGAGTGCCGTATATGGCGCTGGTTTGGATCTATCAATATCGCAAACGCGCAAAAGTCGAGCCGGGGCGAAACCCGCTTCTCAAGTTCTTTCAGCTGCGCTATGTTCCGCTTTACGTGGGCTCATTGGTGGCGCTCGCGTTCATGGAAGAAGGGCTTTGGGATTGGTTTGTCTGGAAAGAGCAGCCGGAACTATTCGGCGCGCAACACTTTGTCTTGCCGGGCTTGGTGCTCACGTTTTTGGTGCCGTTGCTCACCATGCCGCAGGTAACGCACTATGTTCTTGATGCCTATATCTGGCGCGTTAATTCGAAAGGAAAAGAAGAAATCCGCGCGCTGATTGGGTAGGTTTTGGATCGGTTTTTTGATGCGGCATCGCGCGTGTCGGTCAGGCCGCTGGTGGCGTCGTATTTGTGACCCAGGTTGCCGCAATACTTTTGCGTTGGGTTCAGAATCTGCCCCGACGACCCGACCGATGAATCTGAGCGCACCTTACCCCAAACGTCATATCTCTTCTGATTCGCTATCGAATAGCCGGTGCCGTTTCGAGCAAGAGTCGCTATCGTGTTACCGTGCCCATCATACAGAGGAAACGACACGCGGTCCCGTGAAGTAGATCCCAAAACCGTCGTATCTTGGCCCGAAGATGTCAAAAGCGGATCGTTGCTTTGGTCCGAGCTAACCCGCCTAGCGATCATGACATCAATCCCGCGCGCGCCAAGTCCATAGCTCGTCAAATCCTTA
>CAYRAX010000270.1:0-2509 GCA_964422285.1 uncultured Chthonomonas sp. | reverse complement strand
AACGGGAGCTCGCCGATCTCGTCGAGGAAGAGCGTGCCGCCGTTGGCACGTGCGAAGACCCCGGCCCGCCGATTCGCTTGGCGATCTGCCGGAACGCGGTGTTCGAAACATCCTCCATGGGCGCGACGATCAGCGGTGGATCGACGCGCACTTGGCCGACGACGAACCCGCGCGCTGGCGTTGGGCACTGGGCTGCGGTCTCCGCTTTTGTGGTGCTTGATGACTCGTGCACAGGGTGCATTGTATCTTGGCGCGCACCATTTGGTTCCATTCGGCGTGCCATTGTCTTCGCCTTGCGGTTGTTGGCAAAGTTTGCAGTTCGGGCTACCGATGGTGCGGGGGGCGGGAGCGCAGACACTTCGTCTGCATCCCGGCTTTATCTCCCCCTAAATCCCCCTCATCTTCGTGTAGGGGCCTTATTTGTCGTATGAGACCTATAGCAGCCCACCAAACGCGGCGTCATCGGTTACAATCTGCGTATGTTGAACGTGCTTGTTCCTGTCGTCGGCATCGTTGCCGGAATGGCTCAAACGACCCACGCAGACCTTCAATCCACCGACCTGCACCTGAAATTTGGCCATGGAAACATGTGTTTTGTCGCTTCGCCTAACCAAAATGCGCGTCCAAAAGGCACCGTGATCGACACAATTGTTCTGCACCACACGGCCGGACCATCGCTCGATGGAACTGTCAAGTGGTTTCAGATGAAAGAGTCGCAGGTCAGCGCCCACTACACGATTGGCAAAGACGGCAAAATTGTCCAGCACGTTAGCAACTACTACCGCGCTTGGCACGCCGGAAAGAGCATCGACGTCGAGGGCAGGCCAGGCGTAAACGACTTTTCGATTGGCATTGAAATGGTCAACATTGGCGACGGCAAAGACCCCTGGACCAAGGAACAAGTCGAGGCCGTTCACCGACTGCTGCGCGTGCTCATGACCTACCGCCACAAGAACATTAAGTACATCACCAGCCACGAATACATCGCCGAACCCAAGGGCCGCAAGAACGATCCGCTCGGATTTCCATGGATAGAACTCAAGGACCTGGAAAAGGACTTTGGCGTAAAAATCGTGACCGACCGCGAAAATGTCCCGAAAAAAGTCGTGCCGGGATCGTAGTATCAACCATGAAACTCAAAACTGCTTTCCTTATTGCCGTTGCCGCAACGCTTGCGCTGGTTGGTTGCTCAAGTAGCGAGCCAACCGCTGAAACAGCTGCCGCTGGAGCCGCGCCAAAGTCCGATTTCAAAGTCGCACTATTGACGCCGAGCCCCATCAGTGACGCCGGTTGGAGCGCGATGGCATACGAGGGACTGAAGGAAATCGAGAAGGAGCTTGGCGCGACGGTTAACACGCAAGAAGCCACCGGCACCAAGATCAACGACGCCATGCGGTCCTATGCGCAAGAGGGCTATCAGCTGGTGATTGGCCATGGGTTTGAATATAACGAGCCGGGGGCTGCACTTGCCGAACAATTTCCAAAAACTACGTTCGTGAGCAGCTCGGGCGGCAAAACCGCAGCAAACGCCGGCGCGTTTCGATTCTATCTTGAGCAAGGTTTCTATCTTGCAGGCATGGCCGCGGCGAAAATCTCCAAGTCTGGGCAGCTTGCGATGGTCGGCCTTAGCGTGCCCAGTATCAACTCCACATTCAAGGCTTTTGAGGCTGGGGCGAAGGCCGCCCGACCCGACATCAAGGTGAATACCGTAACCCTGACCAGCGGATCGGACGTTGCCGCTGCCAAGCTGGCGACTTTGCAAGCAATTCGCGCGGGCGCCGACATCATCATTCACCAAGCCAACGCCGCAGCCCAAGGAGTTTTTGATGCTTGCGCACAGGAAGGAGCTAGCGCGATCGGCGCGAACAGCGACCAGAACGCAAACGCGAGCAATGCCGTCATCGCCTCGGCGGTGATCATCGCCAAGCCCGCGTTTGTTGCGCTGGCGAAAAAGGTCAAGGATGGGCAGTACAAGGGCGAAGTCACCCTGATCGGCATGCAAGATGGCGCGATCGACTTTATCATCAACCCCAAAGCGGCGGACAAGTTTTCGGCTGACCTCGTGAAGGAAATCGAGGCCAAAAAAGAAGAGATCAAGTCAGGGAAATTTGTGGTTCCCAAGGATGAGTTCTGAGTCGCGGCTCACGCGAAATCGCGCTCGAAACGTGCGGCATTGAAAAACGATTTGGTGCCTTGACGGCACTGGATCGCGTTTCAATCCAAGTGAAACGAGGGTCGATCCACGCGATCGTTGGCGAAAATGGAGCAGGGAAGTCCACTTGGGTAAGCCTGCTTTTCGGTCATCATCAGCCCGACGCAGGCGAAATTTTGGTCAATGGCGTCAGGCAAGAAATCAGTTCGCCAGAAGCCGCAAAGCGCCTCGGAATTGGCATGGTGCACCAGCACTTTATGCTTGTGCCGGAAATGACGGTTGCCGAGAACCTACTACTCGAAACAGTGTCGCCGAGTTGGCGCCCATTGCCGCGCGATGCGATCAACAAGGCAACGC
>CAYRAX010000269.1:0-2511 GCA_964422285.1 uncultured Chthonomonas sp. | reverse complement strand
GTACTTCGACCGCGACTACCTCGACGATTTCTCCGCGTACTACTCGCGGGTCGCCACACCCACGCCGAACCGATGCAAGCGGCTCCACTTCTTCGGCCGCGCACTCACACAAGACCAACTCAAGTCAGCCCTCGATGGGCCAGGGCAAGACCGTTCCCGACTCGAGGCCAGCTACCTCGGCTTCGTCGTCGTGAGGCCGTTGAAGCACGCACCACTCGGGCGCTCGGTCATCAAGTGGTACCCCGACAATCTCAAGCGCTACCAGGGGAACCCACGGGTGACGCCAGCAGCGCGTGACTACGTGGCGCACCTGGCGGGAATCTCGCTCCGCGTCCAAGGTCTCGCCTGGCAACAGCAGGATGGAGCCGTCGCCCTGTGCGCCACCACCGCCTTGTGGTCGATGCTCCACTCTTCTGCGTTCGACGATCACCACGCCGTGCCGACGACCGCAGAAGTGACCCGACTCGCGTATCACTCGGCTCGGCAGGGCCTGCACGTGTTCCCGGCGAGTGACGGCCTCGACGTGCGCCAGATGACCGATGCGATCGCGCGAGCCAAATTGACGCCGATGCTGATGGTGGGTGACGCGACCGCAAGTGACGGGGCGAGGCGGGCCTTCTCGCGGGAGAAGTTCGCAGCTTGCGCCGTGATGCTTCGATCTGGGTTTCCAGTTCTGATTTCGGGTCACCTCGCGGAACGCGATGGGCACGTCATCTGCGCCACCGGATTCAGAGACGTCGGCGCTCGCGGAGGTCCAGGCGACCTTGTGCTGCAGGATGCTGAGATCGAGACCTTCTACGCGCACGACGACAACCTCGGCCCGAACGTGCGGCTCAAAGTCGAGCTCGGTGAGCACCAAGAAGTCGTGCTGCGAACCGCGCCTCCGCCGAAGCGGTACAAGGGGAAGAAGCTGCCGGACCCTGCGAAGGGCTACCCAGAGTTCACGCCAGGTGAGCTGATCGTTGGGGTTCACGAGGGCCTGCACGTCACCCCCGACGAACTGCACCAAATCGCCGTGAAGCTCATGAACAACCTCAAGCAGCACATCGATGGTCCGAGCCAGCCGCTCACCGCGACTGCTCGGTTCGTGAGAATCTCGGAGTATCTGCGCACGACTCTCACGACCCCGTTCGGTGGACCGACGATCCGCTCTGCAGACCTGGGCCTCTTCCGACAGCGCATCGCGGAGCGGTTGCCAGCACTGAGTCTCTATGTGGGCGTCATTCGTATCGGCTTCGGTATCGCCCCTATTGCGGACGTGTTGATCGATACGAGCGACCGGCCACGGCTGGAGCGCAACGACTGGAACGCCTTCGGTACCATTCTGTTCGCGCCACAGTTCCAACCCGCGATCGCGGCGCTTGAGGCCCGACTGCCTCTCGGGGTCGTCCTCGCACGAAGCCAATGAGCGGCTACGACGGCTCGTTCCATGGCGGACGAGGAGTGTAGCTCTCGCGATGATTCCCCCGCTCCGCCCCTTCGTTTTGAGGGAAGTCGTCGGCGCTGATGCCCGTGCTCTTCTTCAGGTCGAGGAGAGCGGCGCGTCGACGTGAATCGCGTCCGTCGAACGTGATCCGTTCGCTCTCCGCCACCACGTAGCCGCCCTGCTTCTTGTTCTCGGTGATGAGGCGGCGCAGGGCCTTCAGGTCGACGACCTCACCCTGGTAGTCGATGCGTTTGCAGTGTGCGCGAAACGCGTCGTACGAGCTCTCGAGGTGCACCGCGAGCCGGCCCTCGTCGAAGACGTAGTGGACCCGGTGCTTCAGGTGCCCTTGCACGGCCATCACGCCAAGCATTTCGAGGAAGTGGTCGAGCGCGTTCTTCACCCCGTGGTCAGTCTCCAACACGTCGGCCAAGACCGCGTCGACCGCCGCTGCCACGCCGAGGTCATCAGGGAGCTCGCAGCCGCAAGCCGTCGCGAACTCCTCGAACAGATGCACACCAAGGAGCATCGCCGTGAGGTTCTCTACGATGCGGATCGGCACCTTCCGGTCGCCGAGCAGTGTCTGCGTCACTGAGCGCGCGAGCTCGAGGTCGGACACGAAGTCGCGACCCAGGCAGAACTGGATGTACCTTGGAGCGAACAGCGCCAAGTCGACGGCCCGGAGCTCGCGGTGCGCGTGTTGGTAGCCGGCCTTCTCTCGAAGCGTCGTCTTCTCCGGGTTTGAGGTCAGGATGCGCTCGAGCAGCGCGGCCTCCGTCGGTCGGGTCTCACCCGCGACGCAGACTGGCGCCTGCAGGTGGTAGCTGTTCACCTTCAGGTCGGGCCTGCCCCGCTCCTCGGTCTCGCCGCGGTAGAGCCGACGCAGGTACCGGTGAAGCGTGTTCAGCCGGTGCTTCGGCATGTCGTACGGCTTGTACTCGTCGATGAAGACCGGCACCGAGCGCGTCGACGTCAGCAACTTCAGGAGCGCGAACTCGGTCTCGGTCGCGCTGTACGGCTCCGCGTCGCGCACGCCGAAGAGCGGCCACATGATGTCGATGCAGAGGCTCGACTTGCCCGAGCCCTGC
>CAYRAX010000268.1:0-2533 GCA_964422285.1 uncultured Chthonomonas sp. | reverse complement strand
CAGGGGCTATGGGCGCCAGCAAGGACAATCTGACAAGTACCGGGGCAGCACATATGCGCTAAATTTGGTGCCGAAAATGAAGGTGGAAGTGGTCGTCATCGACGCGATGCTCGAGCCCGCTGTCGAAGCTATTTTGGCAGCAACATCCACCGGCGAAATCGGCGATGGCAAGATATTTGTAAGTGACGTTCTCGAGGCGATTCGGGTCCGAACCGGCGAGCGTGGCGAGGCTGCGATCCAGTGAGTGAAAGGCCACAGCACCAATTGGTTTTGGTCGTCGATTTTGGCGGTCAATATTCCCAGCTCATCGTCCGGCGCGTGCGTGAACACGGCATTTACAGCGAGCTCGTGGCGTGGGATAAAGCGCAGGCGGCGATCGCCGATCGGCAGCCCAGCGGAATCATTTTTAGTGGCGGCCCCAATTCGGTTTCTGCTCCCGGCGCGCCGACGATTGACGTCGAATCTCTGGTCGGCAAATGCCCGATTTTGGGAATTTGCTACGGCCACCAGTTGCTCGCCTATCGTCTGGGCGGACGGGTTCACGCTGCCCACGCGGGTGAATATGGACGTCGCCAATTGGTGCCGGTTGATGCCGCCGGTCCATCGCTCGTCAGCGGCCTGGACCAATGGCAGGTTTGGATGAGCCACGGCGACCAAGTGGACTCCGCGCCGCCCGGTAGTGTTGTGACGGCGCAGACCGATAGCTGTCCCGTCGCGGCCTACGAAGATCGTGACAAAAAGATCTTTGCAGTGCAATTTCATCCCGAAGTTTCGCACACCTTGGCGGGTAGCGAAATCCTCCGGCGATTTCTCTTTGATGTCTGCGGTCTTCAGGGAGACTGGACCAGCGAACGCTTCATCGAAGAAACGGTGGAGACGATTCGCGCGGAAGTCGGCGACCAACGGGTGCTGTGCGCGGTCAGCGGCGGCGTGGATAGCTCTGTCGTGGCAGCACTGATGACGAAGGCGCTCGGCGAGCAAGTGACCTGCGTATTTGTCGATCACGGGCTATTGCGTAAGGGCGAAGCCGAAGAGGTTATTCGGGCCTTTCGCGATCATTTTCACCCGCGGCTGGTGGCGATTGATGCGCGCGAGCAGTTTTTGGCCGCACTTTCGGGCGTGACCGAACCGGAGCAAAAGCGCAAGATCATTGGGGCGGAGTTCATCCGGGTTTTTGAGCTGCACGCGGACGAGCTGAGCAGCTGCGATTTTCTTGCCCAAGGAACGCTCTATCCAGACGTAATCGAATCCGGATCAGCGACCGCCGCCAAAATCAAGACGCACCACAATGTCGGTGGCTTGCCTGATTGGATGCGGCTGAAAACCATTGAGCCCCTGCGTTGGCTCTTCAAAGACGAGGTCCGCAATGTGGGCCGCCAACTTGGCTTGCCGGAGACGATGGTGGATCGCGAGCCGTTTCCTGGTCCTGGCCTCGCCGTCCGAATCTTGGGTGAAATCACGCCAGAAAGGGTTCGCATCGTCCAAGATGCCGATGCAATTTTCCGCGGCATTTTGCGCGATCATGGACTCCACAAAGGCATTTGGCAGAGTTATGCGGCGCTGCTCGACGTGCGCAGCGTGGGCGTCATGGGCGACGAGCGAACCTATGAGCAACCGATCGTCTTGCGCGCCGTGCAAAGCGAAGACGCCATGACCGCAACCGCTGTCGCCTTACCGTTTCACGTTCTGGACGAAATCGCCACGCGAATTGTGAATGAGGTCAAGGGCGTCAATCGGGTGCTGTATGACCTCACCAGCAAGCCACCCGCTACGATTGAGTGGGAATAGCTGCGATTTCGGCGACGTTTTGAATTCGTTTGTTGCGAAATCGGACAAGCCCCCCACACGAAGCTGCGTGGGACTTTTTGTAAGGCATCCGTAGTTGTTTGCAGGATTTTTGGTTAGGACGAGCGCGAAGAAGTCCCCCTCACGAAGATGAGGGGGATTTAGGGGGAGATTTTTCAGAGTACAGCGCGGACACTTCGACTTCACAAATGGAGACCGCGCCGCGAGCACCAACGCCAATCATTGCCATCGACCTGCGGCCAATGACAATGGCACACGATGCCCCCCTCACGAAGATGAGGGGGATTTAGGGGGAGACATTCCGAACAGGAATAGCCGCGAATTCCGCGCAGAATTCACGCAGCGCCTTGCCGCGGTGGCTAATCGCGTGCTTTTCGTCCGCCGTGAGGTCCGCCATGCAACAACCCTTCTCGGGAAGAAAGAAAATTGGGTCATAGCCAAAACCGCCATTGCCGCTCGGTTCGCCCGCAATTCGACCCTCACACGTGGTCTCGATAACGCGCACCGGCTCGCCCGGCTTGCCGAATGCAACGCAACAACGAAATCGGGCCGTCCGCCGCTCGGTCGGCACGTCCTTCATCAGATCCAAAATTATCGCCATCTTTTCTGTGAATGGCGTGCCCTCGCCGCCAAACCGCTTCGAATAAAGCCCCGGTTCGCCGTTGAGCGCGTCGATTTCCAATCCCGCGTCATCGGCGATGCACCATTCACCGGTCGCTTGGATAGC
>CAYRAX010000267.1:0-2553 GCA_964422285.1 uncultured Chthonomonas sp. | reverse complement strand
TTGTTCGACATTTCACAAACCCCGGCCCCCGTAGGATATCGAAAATCACGGGCCAGTTTCCTTTTTTTTGATTTCCGCGATATGATAGAGGCAATGGACGCCACCCAAAGTTCTGTAAATCGGTTTCGCGCCAGTGCAATTGTTTTTGCGCTCACTATTCTCGCGGGATCATCTGTATCGCAAGATTTTACCAACAAGACTGCCCTCATCACACTCTCAAACCAGAGAACCGTCAGCAATAGTAGATACAAAAGCGAAGCATTGCTGAAAGCCAAGGCTCTGGGATTACCCGCAAAGGTAACTTCGCCGAGTGGCGACATCATGGTGTTGCTCAGTTGGAAATTTGGCAGGCCGACTTACATCACAACCACTGGCACGGCAGACGCAAAAACGGTGGGAACAAGTGAACTTTGGCCCGGTGGCACGCTTGGCCTTGCAATGTCCGGAAGAACCACCAAAATGGGGATTTGGGAAGCAGGAGGTATCCCGCGCCTAACCCACCGAGAGCTTCGATCGCGCGTCAAAGTTTACGATGGCGAAACGAGCGTTTCCGGCCACGCGACCCACGTTGCCGGCATCATGATTGGCGAGGGCATCAATCCACTCGCGAAAGGCATGTCCTACCAAAGCCGGTTGCTTGCCTACGAAGCTTCAAACGACGATGCCGAGTGCGCGCTGGAGGCTTCGCGCGGCCTCAATGTGTCCAACCACTCCTACGCTTACATTGGTGGCTGGTGGTATGGCTATGGCGGTCAAAACGCTTACTACTGGCTTGGCGACACGCGAATCAGTGACTTCGAAGACTGGTCCATGGGCTACTACGACGACATCGCCGCGGTCTGGGATAAGTTACTCTACAACGCACCGTTTTACCTTCCCTGTTTCGGAGCAGGTAACTGGCGAACACCCAATTTTCCGACTGGTCCGATCAGCCATTACGTGTGGGATTTTGCTTCAAACGATTGGAAGCTTGTCACCGCCGCCCGCTATGGACAACAAGATTACGACACGATTTCGTTTGGATCGCAGATTTCCAAAAATACGCTGACGGTCGGTGCCGCCTACAACATCGATGGCGCGTACACGGGGCCAGCTGACGTGGCAATTGCAAGTTTTTCCAGTACTGGACCAGCCGATGACGGCCGCATCAAGCCCGATATCTGCGGCGTCGGCGTCAACGTCTTGTCGTCAACCAGTAACAGCGACTCCAGCTACGGCAACAGTAGCGGCACCTCGATGGCCTCGCCAAACGTCGCGGGCTCCATCAATTTGTTGCAGGAGCTTTTTGCAGATCTCCACGGCGGGGCAAAGATGCGAGCGGCGTCGCTTAAGGGTCTCATCATCCACACGGCTCGCGAGGCGGGCCCAGCCAATGGACCCGACTACATTTTTGGTTGGGGGCTGCTTAACCAGTTCGACGCCGCAAACACAGTAATCCGCAGCGCGTTTGATCCCGCCGCGATTCAAGAATACACGCTTGTCCAAAACCAACGCATCCAAATTCCATTCTACGTTGGCGCGCTGGGGACCGCAAAAGCCACGATTTGCTGGACCGATCCGGCGGGTACGCCTGGCCCAGCACAAGTTGATCGGCGAGTACCCATGCTTGTCAATGACCTTGATTTGCGAATCATTCGGCGCCGCGATGGCCAGACATTCATGCCTTGGGTGCTGGATCCAGATCAACCGACATTGGCCGCGCGAGCCGGTGACAACAGCGTGGACAACGTCGAGCAAGTCGTCGTCTACAACGCTGAGCCGGGCGACTATATCGCCGAAATCAGCAACACCGGAACACTTCTTCCCGCAAACACGCAAGCTGTGAGCGCATTGATCACTGCTCCTGGCGACACCGCCGGCAAATTCCAATCGCTCAAAATTGAACCTGGCACCGTCGTGGGCGGCATTGATGCGGCCACCGCGACGCTCAAATTCAATGGACCAGCGCTCGCTGATTCGGTTATCAACATTCTTTCGACGCGGCCTGATATCGCGATTGTGCCCACTTCAATCCCGGTGGTTGCGGGGCAAACCGAAGCCACGTTCCCCATCACGACAAAATCCGCCAAACCCGCGGAGAATGAGTCGGGGGTTCGCGTGACGATCATCACAGCGGGCAACAACGGCAGCCTCAGCGCGGGCCTGGTTGTTGAGCCGGTTGGAGTCAACGAATTTACGTTTAATCCTGCGGTGACGGCGGGCGGAAACATGGTTGACGCGTCGCTCCGATTGAGCGGCCCAGCTCCAAAGGGCGGCGCAACGGTTCGAATCTCCAGCGATCAACCATCGGTTGCAAAGCCGACCCGAAATTACGTCTATTTCCCCGAAGGCACGACCAACATCAAAACAAAAATTCGCACGAATGCAGTGAGTGAAACCACGAACGTCACGTTCATCGCTGATCGTTTTGATAACAAGTTTCCCGCCGTGCTCACCGTGCGGCCGACCCGACTCGATTCGGTCGTTTGTGCGCCATCAATATTCAAAGGCGGTCAAGCGACCAAGGTCACGGTCTCGCTGGATGGACTTGCACCAAGAACCGGCGCAACCGTG
>CAYRAX010000266.1:0-2608 GCA_964422285.1 uncultured Chthonomonas sp. | reverse complement strand
CAATGGGGATCCACAGGTTCGCCCAGGTTCCTTTGCCGAACAATGCATCGCTCACCGTCGCGCCGATCCCCACGGCGGGATTGAAAGCACCACCTGACACTCCTCCACCAGCGATCGCCGCAGCGAGAACGGTGAACCCGATCGCGATACCATAAAAGGAGTTTCCTTCGGTCTTTTTTGATACCGCAACATTCATGACAACCAGCACCAAAGCCAGCGTAAAAAGAACTTCCACGACCAGCGCTTGGGTCGCGCTAAAACCCGGTCCAGGTGCAATGACTACCGTCTTGCCTGTGATGTAGAAACCCGTGGCGAAGGCCAAAATGCCCGCCACGATTTGCGCCACGACGTAGGGTGCGAAGTCCTTGGACGGCATCTTCTTCTGCAGCATCAGGCCAAGCGAAACCGCTGGATTATAGTGAGCGCCGGATCGATGCCCACCCATGTAAACCATTACTACCAGCGCGCATCCGATCGCGACCGGCGCAAATGGACTACCGCTGACCGCGGCGAGCGAGATAACAAAGAGAAACAAATACGTGCCAACGAATTCTGTGAGTGCTTTCATGATGCATAGTCCATGCGAACGGGTTCTCCATATGGGGACGATCCAAAGCAACACTCTGTTTCAACTAGTTGATCCTAAAGGCCATGCAAGAAAACTTGCGGCGTGCAGTATGCTACGCCTATGAAATTAGCCTACTTGTTGGCGGCACTTCCCTTCGCCGCCGCCAAGATTCAATCCATCGACCCTTTGCTGGAAAAGCACGACGCGCTGATCAAGTCCTCCCAATCGGCAACGATCAAATTTCGCGTGGTTGACTTGACCGGCGCGAGCGATGAGGAATCCCTGACAATTTCACGCGAAAACCAATGGCGCTACGAAACAAATGGCATGATCGTGATTTGCGACGGAAAGCAATTTACTAAATACAACAAGAAGACTAAAACCTACACACAACAACCGGTCGCACCAAGCACCGTCGGATTTCTGGAAAAAGAACCGCACCTTTGGCCCTATGCAATTCTGGTCAATGGTGAATTCATCAAGCAAATTGGGTCCTCGCGCCGTGGCACAGCGCGCACCTTTTTGGGCAACAAGGTAGCCGAAGTTACCGTTTCGCGCGAAAGCGCAGGGACTTCTACGCTGTTGATGGACACCGCGAGTGGCCTCGTGCGCGGAATCAACTACAAAACCTCTGCGGGACGCGAAGTCATCGTCCAAGCCTACGAGATCACGCTTTCTAGCAAGCCGATGGCGGCCGAAAAGTTCGCGTGGGTTCCTCCAGCGGGCGCTGAATTGGCGAAAGACTTGCCCGCGTCGGCGGTTGGCTGGGCACAGATTCGAGGAATTTTTGACCAAAATTGCGTCCGTTGCCACAGCGGCGGCGCTCCAAAGGCAGGCATCGATTTTTCAAGTTATGAGTCGTTGATGGCTTCTGGGACGGTGGTTCCCGGCGATCCAGATTCCAGCAAGTTAACTAAGGTGCTGCGCCGAGGAGCCATGCCCCCCAATAACCCCCTTGATTCCGCGCTGGTAGACGTGCTAGCCCGCTGGATTGGCGAAGGCGCGAAGGAGTAGTTTGCGAAAAGTCCGAACAGTTTGCGTTTTTGCCGGCTCATCGGATGCGTGCTTGCCAGAATATCGTGAGCACGCCGCGATGCTTGGTGAAGAGCTGGTCGAGAACGATATCGAGCTCGTGTATGGCGGCGGAACCCATGGAATGATGGGCAGTTTGGCGGCCGCGATGTTGCGCCGGGGTGGTCGCGTCACCGGTGAGATTCCGACCGCGCTTTTGCCCCGCGAAGGAAAATTGGAAGGCATGGCGAAGGTGATTCAGGTTCGCAGCATGCACGAGCGAAAAGCCACCATGGAACGGCTGAGCGACGCCTTCATCGCCCTCCCCGGCGGCATGGGAACGATCGAGGAGCTATGCGAAATCATCACGTGGCAGCAACTCGGCCTGCACCAAAAGCCGGTCGTCGTTTATAACGCGGATGGCTATTTTGACCCGCTACTCCAGATGTTCGACCGCGCCGTGGAGTGCGGATTCTCGACGGAAGAACAGCGCCGCGGGATTTTGGAAATCAGCGACCCCGGCGGCATCGTCAGCGTGATCCGAACCGCAGATGTTCCCGAGCCGCCGCATTACATTTGGCCTGAAACAAGCTAATTTACGAACTTCCGGGGTAAACCCCCGGGATGCTTCGAATTTCCTGCTTAGCACTGCTCGCAGTCGCGTCCATTGCCTCGGCCGATTCTGATGGCGGCATTCTCGGCGCCCGATACCTGGCTTTGAGCCCCGATGGAACGCGCCTAGCATTTTCGTATCAAGGCGATCTTTGGGTCGCGCCGTCTTCCGGCGGACAAGCTACACGATTGACGAACCACGTTGAAATGGACATTCGGCCCGTCTGGTCGCCCGATGGCAGCCAAATCGCGTTCGCCTCCAACCGATTTGGCAACAACGATGCATTTGTCATTCCAGTTAATGGCGGCGGCTCGGTGCGGCGATTGACCTGGTGGTCGGGGAGCGATCTACCCGTCGATTGGTCACCGGATGGTAAATCGGTCATCATCGACACGACGCCCGAGGATGGTTACGGC
>CAYRAX010000265.1:0-2624 GCA_964422285.1 uncultured Chthonomonas sp. | reverse complement strand
TCACTTCGAGCTGTTCGCGCAGATCCCCAACACCCGCTGGAAGGGGTGCGTGGAGGCGCGGCCCGCGCCCTACGACGTCACCGATGAGCCGCCGGGGGGCAACGCAGCGACCCGCTGGGTGCCGTATTTCTGGCTCGACGACCGGGACACCCTCGGCGGGGCCTACAACAACTACCTGCCGGACGGCCCGTTCTATCCGGGATCGAACCACGCCTCGAACGCGACGGGCCGGTCGGCCTCGGTGTTCAAGTATGCCGGCGCGAACGCGAACATCGACGACACCCCGCCCCAGACCCGCGGTCCCAACCAGGCCTGTCCGACCGAAGTCCAGCCGCTGACCACCAACCGCGCCGCCGTCCGCAGCGCCATCGACGCCATGCGCCACTGGGAGGGGTCGGGCACCAATTCCAGCGAAGGGCTGATGTGGGGCTGGCGGGTCCTTTCGCCGGGGGCGCCGTTCTCCGAAGGCGCGCCTTATGGCGACGACGTTCGCAAGATCATCGTGCTGATGAGCGACGGCAAGAACGCGGCCGTGCCGAACCCCAACGACTTCGTGAAGTCGGACTACGCCGCCTACAACTATCTTAACCTCTGGGCGAACGGGAGCTACCGGGCCGGCGTTCCGGCGTCCGCGCGCCTGCCGATCACCGACTTCGCCACCTACCAGGACTTCATCGACAACCGCATGTCGCTGGCCTGCGCCAACGCCAAGCGGGCAGGGGTGGAGATATATACGGTGCTGTTCAGCGAGCCCGACGCGGCGACCCGCACCCTCTTCCGCACCTGTGCGACGGGGGCCGACCATGCATTCATCGCCGACGACACGGCCGAGCTTCGCAACTCGTTCCGCGCCATCGCCGGGTCGATCGGTCGCCTGCGGCTCACGAAATAACGCCGGAGCGTAAACGCCTTTTTCATCTTCTGCGTAGGCCGGTCGCTTAACCGAGCCGTGCGAGGCTGATCGTCCAGACTTCCAGTCGGATGACCAAGATGATGCGCGCGTTCAACCTTCCCAAACTCGGTCGCCTCGGCGGCGATCGCCGCGGCAACGTGGCGATGATCGGGGCGCTGTCGGCATTCGTGCTGGTGGGGATGATCGGCTTGTCAGTCGACTTCTCGCGCGCGGTGACCGCCCGCAATGCGCTCCAGAACGCGCTCGACGCGGCGGCGCTGGCCATCGGCGGCAAGCCCGAGTTCAAGGCCCCCGGCGACCATACCGCGGAAATGAACGCCATGGCGGCGACCTACATCGCCGCCAACCTGCGTCTGGACAAGTCGTTCGGCGCGCCGACGGGCGTGCACGTGGATGTCGACAACGACAGCCTGACCGTCCGTGCGAACCTGACGGTGCCCTCGACGATCGGCCTGGTGCTCGGGCCGTCGCTGACCACGGCGGCCTCGTCCACCGTGGTGTGGGGTCAGACCAAACTCTGGGTTTCGCTCGCGCTCGACAACACCGGTTCGATGAGCGAGACCGACAGCAAGGGCAAGACCAAGCTCAGCGCGCTGATCACCGCGACCAACCAGCTGCTCGACATGCTGCAGGGCGTGGCCGAACATCCCGGCGACGTGCAGGTGGCGATCGTGCCGTTCTCGAAGACGGTGAACGTCGGCACGAACAACGCCAATGCGGCCTGGCTCGACTGGGCCGATTGGGAAGCGGCGCCGGCGAACGCGTCCACGACCTACAACGGCGCGGCGCTGTCGACCTTCGGCCCCCTGGGTACGAACAAGAAGTGCCCGTGGCGTGCGAGCGGCGGCTCGACGTCGGGCGCCGGTTCGACCGTCGGCTACGGCTGTCAGACGGGCTCCGGCAACGGCAGCTCGACGATCGGCAGCTCCACCAACCTCACCAGCGCGCAACTTTGCCCGACCGTCGATGACGGCAGCCGCAATGCCGGCCGCAGCGGCCGCTACTACAATGGCTGCTTTACGGGCGTGAAGACGAACGCGAGCTGCGCGTCGAACTGCACCTACACCTGGACCTGGGTCCCCAACAACCACAACACCTGGTCCGGTTGCGTCATGGATCGCAACCAGAACTACGACGTCAACGCGACGGCGCCGACGAACGCGGCGACCCGCTTCCCGGCCGAGAACTCCACCGCCTGCGTGCCGAGCGTGATGCAGGGTGCGCTGGGCCACGACTGGGGCGCGCTCAAGGCCAAGACCAACGCGATGACGGCCGGCGGCAACACGAACCAGACGATCGGCCTGCAATGGGCCTGGATGTCCCAGACCGAAAGCGAGCCGTTCGATGCGCCTCCGGTGCCGGAATTCACCTCGCGCTACATCATCCTGCTCAGCGACGGTCTGAACACGCAGAACCGCTGGTCCTCCTCGCAGAGCGCGATCGACGGGCGGATGACCCAGGCGTGCACCAACGCCAAGGCGGCCGGCTTCACGATCTACAGCGTCTATGTGAACACGGGCGGCTCGGGGAACTCGTCGGTGATGCAGAACTGCGCCTCCGATCCCTCGAAGTTCTACGCCCTGACCACTTCGGGCGCGATCGTGACCGCGTTCAACCAGATCGGCCAGGAAATCACCCACCTGCGGGTGTCGCGATAAGTCCTGCGATCCGGCGCGCGTGGATACGCGCGCGCCGGCGCCCGCGGCGAACG
>CAYRAX010000264.1:0-2625 GCA_964422285.1 uncultured Chthonomonas sp. | reverse complement strand
CCGCTCACTCATTGCACAATGAGGAAAGTGTGCTTGCCTGGTTCTACCGCATCCTTCGCCATGCGGTGGCCGATTACTATCGGTCCCATGGAGCCGAAGCTCGTCGAGATGAAGCTTTCCTACGGGAACTCACCATTTCGGGTGATCACCAAGAGCCGCTACCTGACGAGGTCAAGGCTACCGCTTGTGCCTGCCTTCACGGTCTCCTCCCGAGCCTTCATGGGAATTATGCAGAAGTCATCAAACGCATCGACCTCAATGGCGAATCGCCGGCACAGGTCGCGAAAGAGCTAAAAATATCACGCAACAATCTCACCGTTCGCCTGCACCGAGCTCGCCAATCCTTACGGGCCTCGCTTGAAGGCGCGTGTGGAATGTGTAGTAAACACGGCTGCTTGAACTGCACCTGTGGTTAGTTGTCCTCTCCTGTCCCTCTCTTCCATGATCTCTTCATCTTGCCGACCGGGTCCCAGTAATATTTGGTGGCCTGGTCCGTCTTATAGGGTGAAAGCCAGCGTGGGGTAATTCAATCGCTATGTTGAATGCTATGCATTCTATGCAGTAGCCAAGAAGCAGCTGGGCACTCTGTAATATTTCCCGAGCTACTCCGTCTGTAATACTGAACGCGACAATGCATCCTCATACCGGATAAAATGAAAGGAGTAGCGAGATGGTTAATCAATTGTCGAGCGGCTGTTGTGGTAAACCGCATACAGGACAGGACCACATGAGTGAGATGAGTGAAGATACCAGGGGTCAATCGCACGCCCAGGTGAAGCCTGAGATCGACCCTATTTGTGGAATGACCGTTGATCCGGCGACCGCGGCGGGTCAGTATGGCTACAAAGGCAAGACCTACTATTTTTGCTCCGCTTCTTGCCTGGAGCGATTTCGGGCAGATCCAGAGAAGGCGCTCAATAAAAAGTCGCTGAATGTCGTCTCCACGCCTTCCACCCGGAAGTCCCTGCCAATGATGCAGCCGGTTCAACAGGGTGAGATAGACCCTGTCTGCGGGATGACGGTGCAACCTGCCACGGCGGCCGGTTCATACGAGTATGGCGGCAAGAAATATTATTTCTGTGCCACCAGATGTCTCGACAAGTTCTGTGCGGAGCCAGACTATTATCTGATCCCTCCGGAACAGCGTAAACCCAAGGCGACACCTGCTTCTGTCGGTGGGGCCGTGAAGTATGTCTGTCCCATGGACCCGGAGGTGTCCGAATCGAAACCTGGCGCATGCCCAATCTGCGGGATGGCTCTGGAGCCGGCGGATGTCACCGCGTTGCCGACTCGTACCGAATATACCTGCCCCATGCATCCGGAGATCGTGCAGCCGCACCCAGGCAATTGCCCGATTTGTGGGATGGCGTTAGAGCCGCGTACGGTGACGGTAGAAGAAAGCAATCCTGAATTGGAGGATATGACTCGACGGTTCTGGCAGAGCGTGGTGCTAGGCTTGCCCATCCTAGCGTTGATGATTTCCGAGATGCTGCCGGGCCAGCCGTTACAGCATCTCTTTTCCGGACGAGCACTGGTTTGGTTTCAGTTCATGCTGGCGACACCGGTTGTGCTCTGGATCGGTCGGCCGTTGTTCGAGCGCGCATGGACATCGATCGTCAATCGACACTTGAATATGTTTACCCTCATCGGTCTCGGCACCGGTGCGGCATACCTCTATAGCGTCGTGGCAACCCTCACACCGGGCTGGTTCCCTGATTCCTTCCGTGGCCATGGCGGCGAGCTGGCCGTCTACTTCGAACCGGCGGTCGCCATCATTGCTCTGGTCTTGTTGGGACAGGTATTGGAGCTGCAAGCCAGGGGCCGAACCAGCAGCGCATTGAAATCTCTCTTGGGCCTTGCACCGAAAACGGCGCGTATCGTCCGACCGGATGGCCATGAAGAGGATATCCTGTTAGATCAGATCCAGGTTGGTGATCGGTTACGTGTGCGGCCAGGTGAGAAAATTCCCGTGGACGGTCTCGTGCTCGAAGGTTCGAGTGCCGTTGACGAATCAATGGTGACCGGCGAGTCGTTTCCGGTGGAGAAGAAGCCCGGCGAGAAAGTCGTCGGTGCAACCGTCAATGGCACAGGAAGCTTTGTCATGCGGGCGGAGCGAGTCGGGCGAGAGACGCTGCTGGCGCAGATTGTGCGCATGGTCAGCGAAGCTCAGCGTACCAGGGCGCCGATCCAGCGATTGGCTGATCTCGTCGCGGCCTATTTTGTGCCGATCGTCATTCTGGTGGCTGCAGTGACGTTCGTGATATGGGCACTGTACGGCCCAGAGCCCAGGATGGCCTATGCGCTGCTCAATGCAGTCGCTGTCTTGATCATTGCTTGTCCTTGTGCGTTAGGGCTCGCAACTCCCATGTCCATCATGGTCGGGACCGGCCGCGGCGCGACAGCAGGCGTCCTCATTCGCAATGCCGAGGCCTTGGAAACGTTGGCCAAAGTAGATGTCCTTGTCGTCGACAAAATGGGCACGCTTACGGAAGGCAAGCCGCGCTTGATGACGGTCACTCCTTTACCGAATTTCAGTGAGACTGACCTACTTCGGCTCACCGCCGGTCTGGAACAGAATAGTGAGCATCCCTTGGCGGCCGCAATCGTAGCTGGCGCTCGCGAAAA
>CAYRAX010000263.1:0-2638 GCA_964422285.1 uncultured Chthonomonas sp. | reverse complement strand
GCGCCGGTGATCAACGGCCTCACCGACCTCTCGCATCCGTGCCAGATCCTGGCCGACCTGATGACGATCGAGGAACGGCTCGGCGACGTGCGCGGCAAGACGATCGCCTGGGTCGGCGACGGCAACAATGTCTGCGCCAGCTTTGTCCACGCCGCGGGCAAGCTCGGCTACGCCCTGCGCATCGCCACCCCGCCAGCCTATGCGCCGCGAACCCAGGACGTGCAGGCGGCGCAGGCCGAAGGCGCGCGGATCGCGCTGTCGCACGACGCGGCGAGGGCCGTCGCGGGCGCAGACGTCGTCGTCACCGACTGCTGGGTGTCGATGGGCGACACCGACAAGGATGCGCGCATGGCCGCGTTCCCGCCGTTCCAGGTGACGTCGGGGCTGATGGCGACGGCGGCGCCGAAAGCGGTCTTCCTCCACTGCCTGCCCGCCCACCGCGGCGAGGAGATGACCGACGAGGTGATCGACGGCCCGCAGTCGGCGGTGTTCGACGAAGCGGAGAACCGCATCCACGCACAGAAGGCCGTGCTGCTGTGGTGTCTGTCGAAGACGTGAGCGACGCCGTCGCCACGTTCACCCTGGTTGGCGCGCCGGTGCGCGGGCGGTTCGCGCGCATGGGCGCGGGCACGATCGACCCGATCCTTCACCGCCACGACTACCCCCGTCCTGTCGCGCTGCTGCTTGGCGAGGCGCTGACCCTGGTCGCGCTCGTCGGATCGCTGCTCAAGGTGGAGGGCGTCTTGAGCGTGCAGGCCGAGGGCGACGGCCCCGCGCCGCTGCTGGTCGCGGAGTATCGCAGCGGCGGCGGAATTCGCGGCTATGCGCGGGTGACCGACCGCACGCTCGGCGAGGCGCGCCTCGCGCCGGCGGCGCCCTCATCCAGCGCGTCGCGGGCGATGAGGCGCGCGGCTTCACGCAGGAGGACTGGTCGCGCGCTGGCATCCTGTTCGATACGCTGACCGACGCCGAGCTCGTCGATCCGGCCTTGCCCATCGACCGCGCGCTCTACCGCCTCTTCCATGAAGACGGCGTACGCATGCAGCCCCCGGCGCCGCTGGCGGACCGCTGCACCTGCGACCGGGCGCGACTGGCGGCGCTGCTCCAGCGGTTCACCGCCGAGGAGGTTTCCGACCTGGTCGAACCCGACGGCCTGTTGCACGCCAAATGCCAGTTCTGCGCACGCCTCTACCTGATCGCCCCCTCGGAACTTGGCGACGACGCTGCTAGATAGGCGAGATGCGCCGCACGCCGATCGCCTTGTTGCTTGCCTTGCTCCTGAGCGCCTGCGCGGCGCAGGCGCAGCCGGAGAAGGAAAAACACCGCTTCCCCACCTCGCGGGACTTCTCGACAGACGTGATGGTCCGCATCGGCGTCACCTCGGCGGGCGCCACGCCCTGGCGGCTTTCGGCGCTTGAGACGCCGCGGCAGGCGCCGACGCCGTGGAAGATCGTGGTCATCACCGGGACCCCGTCCTGGTCGGAATTCTGGGCCCCCACGCTCGCGAAAACGCCCGCTGACCGTGAGATGATCGTCGCAGACCGCCCAGGCTTCGCACAGAGCCAGCCGAAAGGCGCCGTGCCCGACATCGCGGCGCAGGCGGACGCGCTGGCCGCGCTGCTTGCCGGCCCCGCGGACCAGAAGGTCGTCGTGGTGGGCCAGAGCTATGGCGGACCGATCGCCGCCATGCTGGCGGCGCGCCATCCCGACAAGGTGAAGGGTCTGGTGCTGATGAGCGCCTTCTTCGGCGAGCGCGGCCCGGCCATCCGCCGCCTCGACGCGCTGGGCTCCATGTTGCGCCCGGCCCTGCCGCGGGACATGCAGAATGCGCTGGCCGAGGTGAAGGATCAGGCGTCGCAATTGCCGCAGGTCCGCGCGGCGCTCGCCGGCGTGACCGCGCCGATCGTGGTGCTGCATGGCGACCGCGACGATTTCGTTCCGATGGCGGCGGCCCGCCGTCTCGCGGATGAAACTCACGGGGAGTTCATGATCGCGGCGGGCGGCGACCATTTTCTGAACGCCTGCTGCGTCGACAACATCTGGGCCGCGATCGACCGCACGATTGCGCTCAACCAGGCGCAGCCGACCGGCGCGCAGCCCTAAGGCTGCCTCGCCGGCAACGTCACCTGGAAGCAGGCGCCGGTTTCGCTCGGCGCCAGGACGACATCGCCCCCCATGGCGCGAGCGAGTTCGCGGGCGATGGCAAGGCCAAGGCCCGAGCCGTTCTGCCGCTGCGACGTCGCGAACGGCTCGAACAGGCGGTCGCGCAGCGCCTCGGGCACGCCGGGGCCGTTGTCGACAATGTCGATCCGCCACGTCTCGCCGTCCCGCTGCGCGCCAGCGACGATCTGCGGCCGCGCCCGGGCGCCCGCCTCGGCCGCGTTGCGGATGAGGTTGGCGAAGATGCGGTGCAATCCGTCCACGTCCGCACGCACCGTGGCCGCGGGGTCCACGCCGTTGACCCAGGCGACGTCGGGGTGCTGGGCCAGCGCGTCGGCCGCCGCCTCATCGAGCGCCGGCGCCAGCGCGACCGCCTGCAGCACCGGCTGCGCCTCCTCGGCCTTGCCGTAGCGCAGCGTCGCCGCCGCCAGCGCGACGGCGCGCGCGATGGCGCGCTCAAGACGCGGCGCGGACTGGC
>CAYRAX010000262.1:0-2640 GCA_964422285.1 uncultured Chthonomonas sp. | reverse complement strand
AGAACTGTTTCCTGGTACCACCGTCTATAAGCTGGAAGAAAATTACCGCAGTACTCAGCCGATTTTGAATCTGGCCAACTGCATCATCGAGGAAGCAACCGAGAAGTATACGAAGCGCCTCTTTACGAGAAAGATCGATGGGCCACTGCCGTCACTCGTGGAAGCGGCGGGAGAGAATGCGCAATCGCGATTCATCTCGCAGAAGATTCTTGAGCTTCGCGAAGAAGGCGTGCCGCTGAGTGAGGTGGCCGTGCTGTTTCGTTCGAGCTTCCATTCCTTTGATTTGGAAATCGAGCTCTCTCGCAAGGAGTTGCCCTTTATCAAACGCGGCGGGATGAAGTTTATCGAGACAGCTCATGTCAAGGATTTGCTGGCGCATGTGCGAGTCGTGGCGAACCCGCTCGATACAGTCAGCTGGCATCGCGTGCTGATGTTGGTGGAGGGTGTCGGGCCAAAGAAGGCTCAGGATGTACTTGCGGCAATCGTGAAGGCTGAGCGGCCGTTCGATGTGCTGCGCGGAGTGAACGGTCGTTCCGGGCAGGGACTGAAGGCCTTAGCGAATACGCTGGAGAGTCTGGCTGGATCGGAGGACCCGAAGCCGGAACATCACGTAAGCCAGATCTATGAGTACTATCTTCCCATCCTGAAGGACCAATACGACGATTATCCGAAACGCACGAGAGATCTGGATCATCTCCACACGATCGCCGAAGGCTATCAGGGTATCGATGAATTTCTGGCCGATCTGGCGCTGGAACCTCCTGACGGCAGTGCTGTGGGTGTGGAAGCGCCTGATCGCGATGATGAGCGGCTCGTGCTTTCCACCATCCATTCCGCGAAGGGATTAGAGTGGCAGTGTGTCTTTGTGATTTGGGCCGTTGACGGGAGGTTTCCGTCCGCCTATTCCTTTGTGGCTGATGACGAATTGGAGGAAGAACGGCGTCTGTTCTATGTGGCGGTCACGCGGGCCAAGCGGCATTTGTTTTTGACATACCCCATAAATGTGTACGATCGGACGAGCGGGATGTTGCTCTCGAAACCGTCGCGATTTCTCGATCATGTGTCTTCTGACCTTCTCGACATGCTCGCCCTTGTCGAAGAGGGTGGCGGAGAGTGGGGAATGGCGCAAGACCTCTATTGATGTGGCTATTCTCTGCTGTCCCTCCCGCGCGTATGACAGGCGTCACAATTCGATTCCTCCTGCTGTGGTGCTGGTGGTGGGTGTCGGTTGCGTTTGTGGAGGCAGCGATCAGCTCTCATCCTGAGCAGGAGAGTGCAAACCAGTCCTGGGTGCGTCTTTTGGCAGAGGCAGAGCGGTTACGCTTGCCGACGAAGTTTCTTCGAGTGCTCCCACCTGATTTTATCCATTTTGAGTTTGATGAGCTTCGGACCTATGCTGCGGAGTACCATCCCGGTGAACACCGGATGCTTCTGAATCGAACTCTGTCACTCAATGCTGCGGGGAGAGTACTCAAGCCGCTTGGGAGGATGACGCATAAGGAGCTAGAGGTGATATACCATGAGCTGTTTCATGCCTATATGGATTATCTCACGGCCAAAGGCATCCAGCTTGGTGAGGCTGAGCACTCCTCGGAAACGCTCCTGCGCGTTGCGAAAACGCAGCAGGTTTGTCGTTATGGAGAGGTGATGATTACTCCGATCGTTCAGCGAATGGACGAAGTGGAGTCGCGCTATTTGACGGAGGCGGAATCGTGGGAGGCCTTGAATGAAACTTGGGCGGTCTTTGTCGGATGGGTGGTGTGGAATCAGTTGGAACTGCTACAGCAGACGGGGAAATCCACGTTTTTGGGTGGGCGGGATGCGCAGCAATGGATTCCGCGGCTCAAAAGGGCCTTTGAGCAAGGTGAGTTTCGTGGGTACTATGTCCCAGAAGAGCCTGGCGAGCGACGTCTCGCGCAGAAACGATACTTAGCCAAATCCTCACAGCTGTCTTTGGAGGAAGCCCTTGTTATTATGGAGCAAGCGATTGGTTTTTCGAATGATTTTGTTAAGATGGCCGATGCATCATTCGGTCTGACCTGGCGATCTGCCTGTTTGACTGAGAAGGAAAGAGTGAACTAAAAAGGCCTGAGGCCAAATTCTCCTCTTGACATCATGTAAGTTCATCAATAGAATCCGGCATTTCGTAACCTAGCCTGTCCGAGCACTTCAAGGAATCAATCTGTATTGAGGATTGAGGCAGAGGATTGTGCACGGATAGGCCTATGTGTCTTTGTTGGGCGGGTTGCTATTTGCGCTACAGAGTTTGGTGTGAATCGATCAATGAAGAAACGTCGCGGGCAGGTACCCAAGTGGCCAAAGGGGGCAGACTGTAAATCTGCTGGCTTATGTCTTCCAAGGTTCGAATCCTTGCCTGCCCACCATGCCGAGTTTATTTGATCATGGGTATTGTGGAATGTGGGCATGCGGTCAGTAGTGTTTTCGGGTTGGGTGTAGGTGAGAGGGGTGAGTATCTGAGGTGATCGTGAGGCGGGTAGTCGTGAGTGCTGAGTTCTGATCCTTACCGTATCGAATTGTATCAGATCTGCGGCTCAGCGCTGAGCACTCAGGACTAATAGAGGAAAAGGCGGGCGTAGCTCAGTGGTAGAGTTCCAGCCTTCCAAGCTGGCTGTCGTGGGT
>CAYRAX010000261.1:0-2656 GCA_964422285.1 uncultured Chthonomonas sp. | reverse complement strand
CAATGGGCTCGCGCCGCAAAAAGAAGCCCTTCTCACGCTGATACTGTTCACAGACACGCCGAAGGTACGCGCTGGTCACGATGCTCTTTAAGCGCGCAGTGAAATATCGGACATGGCGCTCGTGGTCGATCGCTGTCGACGCATCCATCAGGTTGTCCATGATCGGATTTGCGATCGCCAGGATCTGCTCGTCAGACATGCGTTCTAGCGTCATAACATGTCCTTTTGGGCGCTAACGCCGCCCTTCAGCGGCGCGCCGCTCGCGGCGCGTCCGGTGCAAGGGCTTGTTAGCCGTCGTCTGCTTACGCCGTGGGAACATCGAAGAGCATGGTGGAGATTTGGATCTCGCGACCGGGGTCGTCTCCTTTGACGAAGACATAGCGGGAATCACCGGCAGCGTCGTGCGAGATCGTCTTACGGTGCTCCGGCCTTGATGCCATAACCTCGTACATTTTCTGTCTGACCGCGGAGGAGGCCTTTGTCTGGTTAAAGATAAGAAGTGCGCATTTTGAATCACGCCACGACAGGTAGCCCAGAAGTTGGTCTATGGCGTCGTTGAATGACTTCGTGCCCCGCCAGAACTTGCACTCGGCGATGAAGATGTTGCGGTTCTCGACGCGAATCAGGATATCGGTCTTTCCCGCCGCATTGAACGTCTCACCGGTAGCAGCACCCTCGTAATGCCCGTTGAGTTGCAGAAGAAAATGAGTCCGAATTGCCTCCTCATCCAGAGACGCAAACGCTCCCGGATTGCGCTCGATTACAAAGGACATGCTCTTGAGAACGCCGAGAATGTGCTCGTATTCGTTCGGATCGAGAACGGGTTCGGGGGCGAACTTCTCTGTAGCAACTGTGGGACGCGTGACTGGCGATTCACGCCTCTTGGTGGGCACTGTAAACGTTAACGGCTTGCCACGTTGTTTCATCGGGATTCCGAGGGCGGCAACAGCCCCGACCGCCGCCTGCGCCTTTGCTCGCTTTTGCGCGATGGCGGAGCGAACCGCCTGAGGTGCTGACTGGTTGTGCGAGTCCACATCGCGACGAAGATTTGCAACGGCATCAGCGAGCGATTTAATCGTGCTCTGAATCTCTGTTTTCAACCTTTCAGGATTCGGGGAGTCGTCGGCAAAACTACAGGCGAAGACAACCACATCGTTTCTTATATCCAATTCGGGGTACCCCGATAGGTTGAACGTCGATGGCCGAATGCGCCAAAGATTCGGGTCTCCCGCGTACGGAACAGCGATATGCAGCGTAGTACCCTTCACGATCGCGCGCTCGCCCGGAAAGACGACGCGATCGAAATGATGGCTGACGTCGATCTGAGTGCCCTTCTGCTCTTCGATGTAGTGGTTCTCGGCATCGAGCGATAGGGGCGATACCGATACTTTGGAGACGTAGTACTCCTCTAGCTCGGTGGGCGAGGCCTTTAGCACGTATTCACTCTCAAGGGCTTCGATCTCGCGTAGCGTTCCCTCAAGAAGGGCTCTGAACGTGGCGAACGTGTCGCCGTCTCTGAATGGCCGTGTTCCCATGCTCACCCTTTATGTGTCGACGGCTAACTATGTTTAGGCGGATCCGCATAAGAGCGGATTTGCCCATTCCTGTCCGTATAACACGCTGCAACTGTTCACGCACAATACGCCATACCTGCCGTCGTTTCAATGCGTTACGACCGACAGGCCGGTTATCACGGATGCTTATGCAGATCCGCATAACATGCTTCCCATAATGGGTTCACATCCCATCCAGCAGACTGCGGACACCGGACGGCCCTCGATGAAGGACATGCGCATAGATCATCATCGTGGTGACATCACGATGTTCCAACCACTCCTGAACGGTACAAATATCAGAGCCGCTTTCAAGCACGAAAAGAGAATGAAGGGTCGGGTCTTGACCTTGCCTTGCCCTTCCCGGCCACACAGGTGGAGCTGGGCGTCGGATCAGTTCTGCAATGGGGGGGGCAGTGTGCGATTTCTTTGTGGGGCACAGCTGGGTTTCATCGCGCCCGTGTGTTTCCGATTGATAGCCGCCCAGCGTTTTTGCCGATGCCCTCCTGCCACGAAATAGTTCTCTGCCCCTCATTTCCCAATTTTGCGGTGTACGCCATCAGCTCTTCACCAGTGCGCGTCGGTAGGATTGAATGTCAGCGTGTGACTGCCGCCTGCAACTTGCGAAGGCCATCCAGAATGAACATGCGCATAAGAACCTGGTAGGGTACGCCACGCCACTCCGCGAGCGCTTTCAACTCGTTGATGGTGCGTTCCTCAAGCGCGATGCTCGTCGGCAGCTTGCGGCTCTTCTTCAGCCGCTTGGCGGCCGCGAGGATCTTCTTCCGCTCGAACACGGATGTGCGTGCGTAAGCCTTTTCAGATTTCGCGTAGGTATGTTTCATAGAGCTCTCTCTCCTTCTTGTGCGCGGGTCGGGCGCTGATTGGCCGTACTTTTCCTTCTCTGAGGGTGAACACCACGTGCAAAATCCGTTCTTCCGTGGTTGTCCCCACGATACCAAGGCGTTCTTCATGAACCAGCGGGCTCACTTGAACACCGAGAGGTACTGCCTGGCCTAATGTAAAGACTTCTTCCACTTCTTCCGTACGGACCGAGTGCTTTGCGGCGCTCTTTGTTCGATTGCCTTCGTCCCAGTCGAATT
>CAYRAX010000260.1:0-2693 GCA_964422285.1 uncultured Chthonomonas sp. | reverse complement strand
ATCGACGAAGGCCGCGCGGCCGAGGCCGACGCGCCGCCCGCGGTGAAGGCGCCCGATGCTGACACCCAGCGCGAGCTGATCGCCGGCACCTTGCAGGCGCTGGCGGACTCGATCAACGGACAGGATTTCAGCATCCTGCACTCGCACGCGGCCAGCCGCTTCCAGGCGGCCGCGAGTCCCGAGCGACTGGCCGAGGTGTTCGACGAGTTCGTCCAGCAGGAAGTGGACTTGAGCGTGCTGCAGTCGCTGCAGCCGGAAATCGAGAAGTCGGCGGTCGGCGCCGACGCAATCCTGCACCTCGGCGGCTATTACGACACGCAGCCCTCGCGCACCCACTTCGACCTGCAATACGAGCGCGAGGGCGATGCCTGGAAGCTGATCGAGATCGACGTGCAGGTGCATTGACGGCAGCGCCGTGCGCGCGGCTCGCGCACTGGCACTCGGGCTGGTCCTGCTGGCGGGCTGTCCGATGCTGCGCGCTGCGGTGGATGCCGAGGCGGCCTATCGACAGGGCAACGAACTGGGGCAATCCGGCGACTACGCCGGCGCGCTGCCGTGGATCCGCCAGGCCGCGGATGCCGGGCATGCGCAGGCGCAGTTCACCCTCGGCAGCATGTACGCCTTCGGCCAGGGCGTGGCGGAATCGAAAGCGAGCGCGCGGCAGTGGTACGAAAAGGCAGCGGCGCAGCATCACCCGCGGGCGCTGTTCAACCTCGGGCTTTACCACGACCGCGGCATCGGAGTCGCCCAGGACCGTCCGCGCGCCCTGATGTACTACAAGCTCGCCGCGCTCGCCGGCGATGGCCAGGCGGCTTTCAACGCCGGCCAGTTGCTGGTGCTGGGCGACGGCGTGCCGGCGGATGCGCGCGAGGCGCTGCGCTACCTGCGGATCGCCGCCGACCTGGGGATCCCGCAGGCGCAGATGGCGCTCGGCTGGGTGCACGAACGGGCGATCGGCATCGACCGCGACGTGCCGGTGGCGCTTGACTGGTATGCCCGCGCCGAGGCGGGAGGCCTGGAGAAGGCCACCGATTTGCGCATCGCCCTGTCGCGCCGGGTCAACGACGAGGCGCTGGCGGTCGAGCGCGCCGGCAACGGCGCGGCAGCGCAGCGGCTGTTCGACCTGGCCTGCCGGCATGAGGAATACAACGCCTGCTACAACGCCGGGCGCCTGCGCTACATGGGCACGGCGGTGCGCAAGGATCTGCCGCGCGCGCTGCCGGACCTGGCGATGGCCTGTCGCTGGGACATCCGCCTGGCTTGCCTCGGCCTGGTCGGCCTGATGATCCAGCAGGTGCCGGTGGCCAGCGAGGACCTCGCACTGACGCGCAAGTACGTCAGCGAGACCTGCGAGCTGGGTGATCAGCAGTCCTGCTTCTACTACGCCTGGATGAAGACCCAGGGAGGCCTGGGCCAGTACGACCCGGACGGCGCGCAGAAGCTGCTGGCGCAGGCCTGCATGAACCACGGCTACCAGCCCGCCTGCGGCCCGTGGATGGCGATGTACAACGCCTCGCTGCCGCATGCTCCGGCCAGCAGCGACGACGGCGAGATGAACATCCTGGAGAAGGGCATCCTCGGCGTGCTCGGCGTGATCGCCGGCCTGGGCTCGGCCGGGCAGGTCTCCAGCGGCAGCTACTCGGGCGTGTCGAGCTATTCGCCAGCGGCCTACAGCGCTCCTTCCGGCGGCTATTCGCCGCAGGACAACGCCGACTTCCAGCAGTTCATCCAGTCGGTCAGCAGCTACGGCACCCCGGGCAACTGCCGCGCCGGCAATCCCTACTGCTGAGCCGCGCTCAGGTGTGCCAGGCGGCCCAGGCCAGCGCCAGCGAGGCCACCAGGCTCATTCCCAGCGGCGCCGGGAAGAACCAGCGCATGCAGAAGGCGGTCATGACCGCAAACACCCCGGCCATGCCCCACAGGATCGGGCGCGTCATCGCCGGCTGCGCCTGCATCAGCGGCAGCAGCCACTGGGTCAGCAGCAGGGCGAACACCAGGAACAGCGACAGGCTCCAGCCCATGCCGAGGTAGAAGTCGTGGTGGCTGCGCTCGACGCCCATGATGGCGAAGCGATACGCCTTGAGCCCCTCGAGCGCGGCGCGCTCGGCGTCGTCGCGCATCCGGCTGCTGAGCATGCCGAGCGTGTGCCCGATGGCGAACAGCGCGATGGCCGCCTGGGCGATGCGGATCGAAACCATCCTGGAGCTCCGGCGAACAGCCTCGCATGCTGCGCGCCGCGACACGGGCCCGCAAGCCGTCCGCCACGACCCGTCTCGATCGACCCGCGCGCGCGGATGGCAGAATCGCGCTCCGCGGAGTTGGCGACGGGCGATGGCGACACTGCTGCTTTGGCTGGGGTTCGAACCCGCTGCGATCGACGAACGTCATTGGCAGGCGCTGGAGACTCGGGCCCTGGCGCGCGCACCGGGCACCGCCAGCCGCCTGCGGACAGAGTCCCTGCGCGCCCTTTGCATCAATCATCGCGCGGGCGCGCCGGCGCCGCTGCAGCAATTGCCCGATGGCGAGTGCCTGCTCGCCGACACCGCCTTCGAGACCGGCGTTGCGCGGCTGATCGCCAGCGCCCAGGACACGCCCGCCGCGGTAATTCATGCGCAACCGCGCGCCGGTCGGCTGCGCCTTCTGCGCGACCGCCTGGGCCAGCGTCCGCTGGTCTGGACGCGCCTGCGCGACGG
>CAYRAX010000259.1:0-2713 GCA_964422285.1 uncultured Chthonomonas sp. | reverse complement strand
GGAGGGCCCAGTGGAGGAAGTTCAACGCGCCACGGCATGGCTGATGACGACGGGCATGCACGTCGAGGCAGCCCAGCGCGCAGTTGGCGCATGAGTTCTGCGAAGCCATACGTCCCCGACGATTTTGATGAATTTTGGGCGACCGCGGTGGAGGAAGCCCGCCGCGTTCCGCTGAACTTTCACCGTAGCTTGCGCAACGATTATCATCTGGATGGATTCGTCGTCGAGCGGCTATCGTTTGATTCGGTAGCTGGCGCGAGAGTATCGGGGTGGTTCGCATTTCCGGAAGGCGGTCGGCGATTGCCAGCCTTCGTTTGGGTTCCGCCGTACGGCCGCGAATCGTTGCTCCCGAACGAATATGGCACGCGGCAGGGCATGGCGAGCCTAAGCTTCAACCTGCACGGGCACGACGCGTTCCACCAAGAAAAATACGTCCCCGCGCGTGGATATTTTGCGAGCGGCGCATCAAGGCCGGGCACATGGATTTTCCGCACAATGTTTCAGCATGTGTATGTTGGGCTGCGCGTCTTGCAGGCTCAAATTGAGGTGGATGAGGATCGAATCGGCGCGGCTGGCATGAGTCAAGGCGCGGGTTTGAGCATTTGGGCAGGCGCCCACTGCAATATCGTCAAGACGGTGGTGGCGGATATGCCGTTCCTCGCTTGCATGCCCCAAACGCTTTCGAGAAATGCGTATCGCTACCCGCTGAAGGAGTTGGTTGATTTCATGGAGCGCGAGCCGCTGGGCCGCGAAACAGTCATGCACACCCTTTCGTACTTCGACACGCTAAATCAAGCGACACGCTGCAATGTGCCGACACTTGTGAGCCGCGGCCTAAAGGACCCGGCGGTCAGGCCGGAAACAGTGCAAGCCGTGTTCGACGCATTGCCCGGCACCAAGGAGTTGGTAACCTACGATTGGGGCCACGATTGGCATCCCGACATGGTCGATACGAACCGCAACTGGCTGTTGCAACACTTTTCAAATTCATAGCGTCAGGAATAATCAGTGAGAATTTTCTTTGCTTTCGTACTCGCGCTCGCCGCGTGCCTCGCTGTCGCCCAACCCCACGATCCCGTGCAGTGGTCGGCGCGTTGGTCGGCTCCGATCACCAAAAAAGGTCAGAAGGTATTCCTAATTGTTACCGCGAAAATCGAACCCAAGTGGCACATCTACGCGGCAAAATCTGGCGAGGGCATATTCAGCACCCAGGTCAGCGTCGCGCCCGCGACGAAGCTGTTTCTCAGCACCGGAGACTGGGTTTTGCCCGAGTCGGTAACCGTCGATGACCCTGCTGCCGGCAAGCCAGTCAACGTCTACGAAAACGAAGTTGAATTTAAATTGCCGGTGGTGATTGTGAAATTTTCGAAGCAATCGGTGGTCACGATCAGCACAACCCACCAAGCGTGCTCTGGCGAAATGTGCCTGAGGCCGGTCCGCTCGAAGCTGTCGCTGAAGTTTGGCGCAGTGCCGCCTGTCGCTCCAGCGAGCAAAAAGTCCTGACCTCGCTCATGAGCACCGCATTGATCCGTCGCATCGTGTGGGTCGCCGTTTTTATGTCGGCGATGAGCGTCTGTTGGGCTCAAAAGGTGGTTGCTTGGACCGCCCAATTGGAGCCAAAAGATGCCCGGTCGGGCGAGTTTGCCCAGATCGTGGTCACCGCGAAAATCGACCCAGAATGGCACATCTACGGCATGGTCAAATCGTCCGCCGACGGTCCCTCCGCGAGCACATTTGAACTCGCTGACGCCAAGGGTCTTGCACCCGCTGGAAAACCCATCGAGCCAACGCCAGGCACAAAATTTGATAACAATTTCAATATGGACGTGGCGTTCCACAGCGGGACAGTGCGATTCGCGCTGCCCGTGCAAATCACGGCCAAGAGTGGGGAAGCGATCTCCGGCACGATAAAGGCGGGCGCGCAAGCATGCAACCAAAGCGTTTGTCAGCGATATCAGGTTGAGAAATTGCCTTTTTCGGGCACTGTAGGCACTGGTGCCGCTCGGCCCGAATTCGCCGCGGCGAACCTGAATCCTCCAACCCAAGAGGGCAATACTTCCGCCGCACATTCGGTGAAGTCAACCCAAAAAGCGCCTGAAGCACAGGCCCAAGACGCCACCAGCATTCAGATAAAAGAGGCCAAATCGCAAGGGCTGTTGTCATTTTTGTGGCTAGCGTTTGCGGCTGGGCTGCTTGCGTTGCTCACACCCTGCGTGTTCCCGATGATCCCGATTACGGTCAGTTTCTTTGCAAAAAAGCAAGGCGACGGCCGGGTCACCAATACCAAGGGCGCGGTGGCCTACAGCCTGGGTATCGTCAGCAGTTTCACGCTTCTCGGCGTACTCGTAACCGCCTTTTTTGGTGCGGCAGGACTGCAAAAACTCGCTACAAATCCCTGGGTGAACGTCTTCCTCGCCGGGCTTTTCATCTTCTTGGCGCTGAACCTTTTTGGGCTCTATGAACTGCAATTGCCGCAGTCTTTGGTGGGAAAATTCAGCAAAGGCGCGAAGAAGGAAGGGGTGGTCGGCCCAATCCTCATGGGTGTCACCTTCAGCCTGACCACGTTCACCTGCACGGTTCCATTCGTGGGTACATTGTTGCTCGCCGCGACCCAGGGCGACTACCTTTATCCTGTGCTCGGAATGCTCGCGTTTAGCCTGGCGTTTGCGCTCCCATTTTTCTTTTTGGCGATGTTCCCCCAATTGCTGTCGAG
>CAYRAX010000258.1:0-2726 GCA_964422285.1 uncultured Chthonomonas sp. | reverse complement strand
GAAAATCGAGAGGATGCCGGCCTCGAAGAGTGTGATTCATGACCTGGGTGAACCCGCAACGCAACATCGCCTCGCGCGCAACATCGATCAGCTGCGGAATATCGAATACGCCGCCGCGTGTCATGCAAGCAACCGGCTGGGTTTCGGGAATCTTCTCGTAGCCAATGACTCGGGCGATGTCCTCGATAATGTCGTCTTCGCGCGAAATATCGGTGCGCCAAGTTGGCGGGACCACGGAATATTCTCGGTTTGTACCGGTGAGCGTGAACCCAAGCGCAGTGAGGGCCCGCTCGGCCTCGGCATCCGTAACCGGCATGCCCAAAAGAGCCTCGGCACGGGCCAGACGAAGGCGAACCGTACTGGATTTTGGCGGAGATGTGTACACGTCGATGGGGCCACCTTCCGGCTGGGCGCCAATTTCATTCGCCAGAAGCTCGGCAAATCTCGCAAGCGCAGAGACCACGCCTTCTGGATCGACGCTGCGTTCGAATCGGTAGCTAGCGTCGGTGTTCAGGCCAAGCTGCTTTCGAGTTTTTCGAACTGAAGTATTGACGAAGTGCGCACTTTCCAGCAAGACGTTGGTGGTGGTATCGCTCACTTCGGTTTCTTGGCCACCCATGATTCCCGCGGCGGCGATCGGACGATCCGCATCACAGATCATCATCTGATTCGGTTGCAACTCGTGATCGGTGCCATCGAGGGTGGTGAGTTTTTCGCCCGCGCGCGCCTGACGGACGATGATTTGCTGACCGCTTAGCTTATCCAGATCGAACGCGTGCAGGGGCTGCCCGAGTTCGAGCATCACATAGTTGGTGACGTCAACCAGCAGGCTAATGGGACGCTGGCCGGTTGCGCGGATGCGTTGCTGAAGCCATTCGGGCGACGGGCCATTTTTGATATTGCGATAAATCAAGCATGCATAGCGCGTGCAATCGGGGGTTTCGATGGTTACTTTGGCGGTTTGGTTTGGCGCAGGCGCGGCCGAATTTCCTTGGGCAACCCTTGCAGACGTTTTTTGGTAGAGCTCGGTGGCGGTTGCGGCGTGGTCCTTTGCCAAGATTTCGCGAGCAAGCCCGAGGGCGGAGAGCCCGTCGCCGCGATTTGCCATTACCTTGATATCGAGAACTTGCTGCCCTTCGACCTCTTCAATGCCCTCCAATTCGAAGCCAGCCATAGTGAGAAGGTCGCCGATTGCGTTAGCGTCGAGCGGCGTATTGACAAAGTCACGGATGGTTTGGACAGGAAGCTTCATGCCGAAGCCATTCTAGCACTTGGTAGGTTCAATTTGGGTTGCTTGAGCGGCTATTCGCCCAAAGGGCAAGCAAAAGTGACAGTCTGCAACGGACCAGAAAGGACCCCGCGCGATCGAGCGCGGAAATCGTCGCAATAGGCGGTTCGGAGTGTATTCCAGTCTCGACCGTTCGGCGAATCTGGGCTGGCGGGGTTAATGTATGGGTACATCAGGTCGGTTTTGGTGGAGCTATGCCCGCCAATCCCTAGCGCGTGGCCCATCTCGTGCGTCACGATTTCAGTCAGATCAGATAGGCTCCGCTGAACAAAAGGTGCCCCGTAAGCAGCGACTCGGATGTCCGCATCTTTGATGGTTGTGGACGAAAACGAAAGCGTGGTCAGACCAACCGTACTGCCGCCCAAGGTTTCGGTCAGCTCCCACTTGATCGTGATGTCGGCGGTGGTCGTATCGGTCGTCACCACAAAGTTAATTTTTCCGCCAGAAGTGGAGTTCCACGACGCCAAGGCGGCATCCGTCGCCACTTTCATTTCAGGCGACCAGGTCTCTGGCGTGTAATAAGCGACCGAGACCGGAAAGGCAGACCAGCGCAACAACTGCCCCGAATTTGTCGCTACATCTCCCACATAGTTCGGCAAATAGGAGTCTGCGCCGCAAGACTGATTGATGACCTGTGAATTCGTGCTGGACCCACCGCCGCCGCCGCAACCTAGCAAAATTACGGTCATTATTGACGCACCAAGGGTTGCCAATGTGCTGGCCCAAGGCGCGCGCGAATTGAGTTCTGAGGCGACCATCGAGATAATATCGGCTTCACGAGCCTGAAATTGGACAAAGTAAATTTACCTTTACAATCTCTTCCAATCGTGTACACTGCGTGGCGATGGACATTGTTCCGTTCGAGGGGTGGTCTCGTTGCCTGAGGATTGTTTCGGGCGACCACGAGATCGTGGTAACGACCGAGGTTGGTCCCCGAGTACTGTTTTTGGGTCGATCCGGTGGGCCGAACATGCTGGCGGTATACGCGCGGCATCGCGGTCAGGTTGGCGGCACAGCCTACAAAAGCTATGGCGGACACCGACTTTGGACCGCGCCGGAGATCGCTTCGCGAACCTACGAACCCGACAACGAGCCGGTCGAATTGCAAGAAACCGAGCACGGCATTGCGCTCACGACACCGTTGGGGCCGACGCGCCTGCAACGGCAAATTTGTATCGATGTCGAGCCTGATTCTGGGGCATTCATCCTCGATCATCGAATCACAAACTTTGGCGAAACCACGGTGGAAATTGCGCCTTGGTGCTTATCGGTAATGGCGCCCGGCGGAACGTGCCTTTTTCCGCAGGCCGAGTTCGTGCCCCACACCGAATCGCTGTTGCCGGTCCGCCCCATCGTCATGTGGAGCTACACAAAAATGAGCGACGAACGCTGGACCTGGGGCGACCGAGTGATCCGACTTCGCCAGACGACCGCCCAA
>CAYRAX010000257.1:0-2738 GCA_964422285.1 uncultured Chthonomonas sp. | reverse complement strand
TGAAATGGGAGCACAGTGGTCACTGAGTCAAGAAGAAGAAGACATGCATCGCCAGAGTTTGTTTCGAAAGGCGAGAAAAGGCGACGAGAAGGCCAAGCAGGAGTTACAAGAAGTCTATGGCGTGCGATTATGGGCGGAGCACGAACGGGCAGGATTGGTGTACGACAATCCCCGCTACAATGCCAAACGCGGTAGTCATAAGTCTTGAGCATTGAATCCAGAGAAAACCCGAAAAACACCTCGTGAACGACAGGTCAGCATGGGTGGAGAGTACAGCCCATGTGTCCGTTTGGGCAGGTCTGCTAAATCCTACTCAATCACTTACAGATGGATTAGAGGCAGAAGGTGAGCCGATGGAACCACGTCGGAGAAGATATTTCTGTCATTGAGTAACCACCTTCTTACGGTTGTAGAGCGGACGATAGCTCATTGGCCCGGCCACTCAATTAATGGTTGAGCAACCGAATTCTTAGACTGAGCCTTGGGATTTTCCGACGTCGAGGCATGAAATTTAACCGCGATTGTACCGTCAGATAGTCGCGTTTCTGTAACTTCTTCTGTAAGAAAGAGCCTGTCAGACCATACGTATTGAAGCGCAACACTCAGAACAACCGCTATTGCAGTCAGCACCGCAATAGCTACAGCTGTGTGCGATGGCACTACCGGCCAAAGCAACCGAAGTGGTTGATAGTGGAGAGACGCCACGCCCAGACCAAAAAGCAGGATACAGATAATGCCTACAATGATTAGTGCGGACCAGCCCATTGCATCCATCACAGATGGTACGGGGGAATAGAGTTCTCTATGTTTTCCACGCATCTTCATAAAAAGGGGAGTCAGCACTAGAGTTCCTGCAAACATGAAGATCATTGAAACTGCGAAAAGTGCGAGCGCAAGCACTACAACAGCGAGAACGGTTTCAAGAGAGCGATATAATCCACTCGCCCCAAGAGCAAGAGCGGTTCCCCGAACAAGCCATACCGTCAGCTTGTAGTCGACTCGAGCTAAACTCCATCGCCGCACAGGCGTCGGCTGCATGGCATACTCGATCGTGCACCGTAGAAACGTATAGATCCCCGTCATTGCGAGCAATACTGGAATTGTTGCGTTCGCGAGGTCAATGCTGCTGATAGTGCTCAGATTTAGGCTTTTTAGCTCAAACTGCGACGCTGCCCAAGCCAGGGCAATCGCGCAGACGATCGAAGTGTTTCTTCGCGCCGCACGGTATCCTTCTGTGAGCTGTAGAAAATGAGACTCTTTGTCCATGGCATCAAAGTGATTAACATGCCAGCTGCCAATAATTTCGTACGTCGCATGATACCATCATTATGAATGAGGCTCAAAATCAGCCAGACGGACAAATCGGCTAGGTTAGCTAGTAGAAGTTTTTCAAAACCGAGCTGACGCTTAGTAGCTTCCGAAATTTCAACCTTTGCGCGGGACAATGAGGCGGGGCTTAGCGTTCTTCCCAATCATGCCTCAATCATCTCATGGTATTACAGACGTACCGTCGGCATCACTCTGCAATATCTGAGGACTTCAACCATTGCCCCCGTCTTCCCTTCCGCCATCCCGAGACTACCGAATTTCACGCCCATTCGCAGTGGTAGACTTACACGAGGAGGCTCCATGCCGAGGTTACCTGTTCTTCTACTGGGCGCACTCTGGGCCAGTCTTGTTTCTGCCTCAGAACCTCAACAGGTCTTGATCCAAACGTTGTTGTCTCCCCAAGCAGACAGCTATCAGCGTCGTATGGTCACAATTGAAGGCGTGGCCAGGGATGTGTCAATTCAGACGACACCGTCCGCTCGTTGTACGCTTTACGGACGAGGCACGTTTACGCAGGAAGACGACACAGGAAACATCACGGTTGATCTCTTAGGGTCATGCTTTCCAGGGACAGCAGACGCCTGGCCGCAGGAGGGGGACCATATCCGGCTCACTGCGGTTGTCCACGAGCTGCAAAGTACTCCTCCCCGGCAAGTCAGACTCTAGGCGACAAGTATGCAGATCCTTCCTCCGTGATCTCTGGTGAATAGCTGAGTAGTCGCATACGGAATCCAGACGAGACTAGAAAGTATTCGGTCAGACATACCTATTGAGCTGTCTCACGGTTCAGTGCCTCTCCCCTCCCACACCACCACCCTGTCCGCTTATCGATGCTGTCCGGCAGTACCGTGAACTAATCAAGGGGGCAGACGCCACACAGAGCAACTTCGCGTGATGCACATAATTGCAGACAAAAAGAGAGGTCTGTTTTAGCATCATTCCCATGAACACACTTTCATCCGTTGGCGTTCTACTTCTGACCCTCCTCACGCTCATCGTATTCTTGGCATCTTGTGTGATCACACTGACAGATGGACAAGGGGCTCTGGTGTTCGCTGTTTCTATCCCAGCCATGTCGATATTGCTGTTTTGCGCATTGATGTTCAGTCGAAAACTAAAGGCGAATAATCACTCCACGTGGCGCATCGAGTATTTCCAAAAAATTGTTTCAGCGTTCCTGATTGCATTCTTCATTTCTTTACTCGTACCAGGCCTACGAAAGCTCCCTGATACCTTCATGAACCTCGTTGGAACAACTTTCACGTATGCGACTGGAGCGACCCCCTATGCGTTCTTTAAGGAACGCGCGTCATTCCCAACCAAGCTTTCCGCACAGCTACAAAAGGAAAGCCAGAAGACAATCATCTTCTCTGATCTTGATGTCACCTTTGCGTGGGATAGGGTCTGTA
>CAYRAX010000256.1:0-2795 GCA_964422285.1 uncultured Chthonomonas sp. | reverse complement strand
TTGTTTCGGAAACCATACGTTTGACGGCTTAATTGACGGCTAAGGTCCTTTCCATGAGATTGGCGCAGTGAGGCTCGCTGTCAGTGTTACCAATTGGTACGGATCGACAACCATACACTCTTCTAGTAGCGACGCGATGCTCGTGGCTATTCTCTTCCTAGTTTTCTAAAATTGAGCGTCATGCCGTCATTAAAGTCATTTTGGGTTCAAAATCGGGGTGACGGCTTCAGTTCGGAGTCGTCAGGCGCGTGTCAATCGTCACATAGCGACGGGTGGTCAGGGTGGGGCAGTGGGGGCGATTTTGCGCCCCGCTGGTCCAAGTCTTGCCTTCACACGGATCATCCCCACGTGTGTGGGGCGGTCCAGCCAGCAGTGTACGTCGCGATCGCATTCTGCGTATGCGCACTGTTTGCATAATTGGCACTGAATGGTACGTCCCGGGCATCACAGTGAGCACACGACGAGCCTAACCACACGTATGACCGCCAGTCACAAATGGAGCGATCGGTTTACGGAGGAATATCACAATTGGAGGTTGCCAAAGTCATTGGCTGGCCAATGTGGACCACTGACCGCGATATTGCCCGTGACAATACCAGTTGGTGGATTTATGAATTTCCAGAAGGTGCTTTCAAAGTGCTATTTCGCGGTCAATGGCTCGAGCGCTTCGAAACCGAGAGGTACCATTAGACCAGACGTAGCTTGGTAGCCGGACCTGCCCTCCCAAGCCAAATAAACAATGCCACTTGACCCAGTGGTCGTCGCGCTCCTGGTCGACTTCAATTTTTCATGCGCAGGTGGTTTCAAGGGCACCTTGTCCACAGTGTTTCGGGTTATGACTCATCCGCAAGAATGATGCAATCGCTAGGAATACTTGGCTAACCCATGAAGATCGCAGTCACAACTAATGTATAGAAACTGCCGCAAGGCATTTCGGTATGCTCTCGGTGTGCAGCATTCCGCCGAGCTCCACGGACTATACGCCCACACGCCGGCCACTCCAGAAGGTCCGTGGCACGGACTGCATGACCACTTGTTTTCGGTTGCAAACTTGGCGTCAGCGTTTGGAGAAAAGTGGGGAGCAGGCGATTGTTGCTTCGCGCTTGGCTTGGCTCATGACTTAGGTAAAGCAGATCCCGCGTTTCAGCATTACCTTCGAGATTCTCAGGAGGGGAAGGTGGCAGAGAAATGCCCCCATGCGTACGCCGGGGCGGTTGCGGCCTATCCGCATCTGAAAACCTTCGCGCTAGCGGTCGCCGGCCATCACACAGGGATGCCGAACAAATCTGACTGGAAGACCGATATAGTGCCAAAAGCGTCGCCGGATACCGTGAAAGCGGCGATGGGACTCTTTGAGGAACTGGGAAAAAGGTACCAGGTCTCGATCAACGTGCCAGAATGGGCAACCACCGACCAGCTTACGGCCGAGATGTTCATTCGCATGTCCTTCAGTTGCCTTGTGGACGCCGACCGACTGGATACAGAAGCCCACTTTCAAGGCAGGAAAGCCTCGGCACGCGGTCAGTTCCCTCCGCTCGACTGGTATAGAGATCGTCTCAATGGGCACCAGCGCAAGTTTGGGAACGCAGACAGCCCAGTAAATTCCGTACGCCGGGAAGTACTTGATTCGTGCCGAGCCGCAGCCGCTAGCGAACCCGGAGTTTTCACCCTGACGGTACCAACCGGTGGTGGAAAGACCCTTTCAGGGCTTGCGTTTGCTCTCGAACACGCCTTGCAGCATGGCAAGAGCCGGATTGTCGTCGCACTTCCTTACACCAGCATAATCGACCAAACCGCGATGGTGTATGGGGAGATTTTCGGGAAGCAGAATCTCTTAGAGCAGCATTCTGCCGTCGAATTTGACGATGATGAAGGCGCCTCAGACGTCGCGGTAAGCCGCCGCCTAGCAAGTGAAAACTGGGACTGCCCGCTCATCGTAACGACAACGGTCCAGCTCTTCGAAAGCCTGCTGAGTAATCGACCGTCCACGTGCAGAAAGCTCCACAACCTCGCCGAGTCCATCATCATCGTAGACGAGGTACAAGCTCTTCCAGAGAAATGCCTTGGCCCCATCCTAGACGCCCTTCATCAGATGGCGTCTCACTATGGTGCAACGGTAGTCCTCTCCACAGCGACGCCACCCGATTACTCGCCGGTGGACTCCCGGTTACTACATGAGGCGGCCGAGATCGTGCCCGATTACGAGCGACACTTTGCTTCCCTCATTCGGGTCGAATTCGCTTTCCCGATTGAGGAATGGGACGTCGCCCGACTTCGGGAAGAGTTAGAAAACGAACAGCAAGCTCTCGTGGTGCTGAATTCGCGCAACGATGCAATTGAAATCGCCCGAGCATGCGAAGGTCTTGATGGGCTCTTTCATCTCAGCACCCTGCTCTGCGGTCACCATCGCAAAGCGGTACTCGCAAACGTACACCAACGGCTCAAGGACAAGAAGCCAGTGCGAGTCATTTCGACTCAAGTGGTGGAAGCTGGAGTGGACCTCGACTTCCCAAAGGTCTACCGCGCCATCGGCCCCCTCGACCGTATCGTTCAAGCGGCCGGTCGATGCAACAGGGGCGGAAATTTGCCAGGCTTGGGAAAATGCGTGGTTTTCAAAATGGAAGGCGGCCGTGCGCCCAACGGTCCCTATGCGACCGGAACCGCATTGACGGGTCCAATCTTGGCTGAATTCGGTCAAGAAGTCGCCCGCCCAGAAGCTACGCGACGATACACTCGTGATCTCTATTTAAGAATAGAAACAGGGTCCACGGCTTCTGCCGGGGATCGGGCCGGCG
>CAYRAX010000255.1:0-2834 GCA_964422285.1 uncultured Chthonomonas sp. | reverse complement strand
AGTACCGAAGAAGTTCTGAATCGCAGGGGCGCTGGCGGAAGGAGGGGGATTCGAACCCCCGAGGACTTGCGCCCCGCCGGTTTTCAAGACCGGTGCATTCAACCGCTCTGCCATCCTTCCGGGAGCGATTATACTTGGGAAATGGACTTAGGCATAAGCGGAAAAGTCGCGATGGTCGCGGCATCGACCCAGGGGATTGGTTGGGCGATTGCGACGGCGTTGGCGGCCGAAGGGTGCTCGGTTTCGATTTGCGGGCGAACGAACGACACAGTGAGTGAGCGCCTGCAGGACCTTGGGCCGGGGCATTTTGGGTTGACCTGTGATGTCACCCAGACCGATGAATTGGAACGCTGGCACGAGGCCACCGTGAATGCCCTTGGGGAGCCGTCGATTTTGGTGACAAACACGGGCGGCCCACCCGCTGGCGCAATCGACGAAAAATCATGGGACGAGTGGCAAATCGGCATCGATTGCACTTTGAAAAATGTCATCACGCTGAGCCAACTTTGCACGCCGGCCATGGAACGTGCTTCGTGGGGGCGCATCGTTCACATCACAAGCCTGGTCGCATTGGAGCCGTCGCCTGTGCTGGCAATTTCGTCAACTTTGCGCGCAGGACTTTTGGCTTTTGTGCGGCTGCAAGCGGCTCGGTATGCCCGCTCCGGAATTACCGTGAACGCGGTTTTGCCTGGGCACACACGAACCGCGCGGCAGACCCATCTTGCCGAGGTTGTTGCGAACAAGTCGGGCATTTCGGTGGACGAAGCGCTGCGCCAGCGCGGCGAATCGACCGGCGTTGGTCGCCTTGCTGAACCTGAGGAGATCGCGGCACCGGTTGCGTTTTTGTGCTCTACAGCGGCGAGCTACGTGAGTGGTGTCAGCCTGTTGGTCGACGGCGCGACCGTGCGCGGAATCAAGCGCTCTTAGCGAATAAGCTTCAAATCGAACAGGTTAACCAGTAATCTCAGCGATTCTGTCTTCCACCGTCTGGGCGACGCGCGAGTTTGGCGGCGCAAGTTCACGCGCTTCGTAAAGGTAACGTCGTGCTGAGGCGCGCTGGTTCGGGGTCAGATCCTTCGCCACATCCAACAAAAACTGGGCTGCGCGTTCGCGAATTTGGGTGTCGTTCTTTGGCCCCGCGGCGCGAATGGCCCCACGATAATATTCAATCGCCTGGTCTGCGTGGCGATCGAGACCACTTTGTTGCCACATATTGGCGAAGAAGTCGGCGGTGCCGACCTGAATATCGGCGTTGTTGGGGTCGGTCACGGCTGCCTGTTCGTAGTTTGCTTGGGCATCGCTGAGCCTTCCCAAGCGCTCGAATTGCTGTGCCAATTCGAAAAATTTCAGCGCTGCAGCGGCTTGAGTGCGATTTGTTGTCGCAGTTGGCGGGGCGGAGTCGGTCGCCTCACCAGAAACTGGGTCGGTTGGGTTCGTCTTTGCGGGCTCATTCTTTCGCGGGGCGGCGGGCTGAACCATCTTGCTCAGCGACTGCACCGAAACCAAGATCAGCGCGGCGAACGAACCCATCACGAGCGCGGTCAGCAGCAATCGGCGCAAGAACAGCGCGGTGCCCGGCTTGATGAGCGGTTGGCGCGGTGGCGGCGGATAATAAACCGGAATTTGCGATGGCCCGGGCTGCGGCGGATAGGGAAATGCATACGTGTGCGGCTGGATCACTGGCGGCGGAGCGGGGGCCATGATGGTGTTCGTTGGCGCGAATTGTGGCGGTTGGGGCGCATTTAGTGGGGGCTGCACGGGCTGGATCGGGTCAGGAGTCAGCAGGGCTTTGAGCGCGCCAATCATCTCTTTGGCATCGCTGAAGCGCTCGCGTGGCGACTTATCCAGCGCTTTGTTGATCACCTGTTGCGCGGCCCAGCCGATCTGGTTTTGGGGCGGCGGCTCCTTGTGCATGATCGAGCTGGCGATGGCGACGACGCTATCACCTTGGAACGGTTTTTGACCGCAAAGCATTTCGTAGAAAACTGTTCCAACGCTGAAGAGGTCGCTGCGAACGTCGATTTCCTTGCCTTCGACCTGTTCGGGCGACATATAGCTTGGCGTGCCGAAAACTTGGCCGTCCATCGTGATATTGGGTTCAAAGGTTAGCCTTGCAATGCCGAAGTCGGTAAGCTTGACCACGCCGGAGTTGAGAATTTGGATGTTCTCTGGCTTGACGTCGCGGTGGATGACGCCATTGGTGTGGGCAAAATCAAGCGCACAGAGCACGTCGATCGCGATCTCAATGGCGCGCGGTTGGGGCAAAAAGCCCTTCGTGTCAATTTCGTTCCGCAGAGTGTGACCATCCAGGAACTCCATCGCCATGTAATGCCGGCCCGCATCCTCGCTGACTTCATATACGGTGACGATGTTGGGGTGGCTGAGCGAGCCAGCGGCCTTGACCTCTCGGTGGAATCTGCGGAGGCGGTCTTCGCGCTGTTGCGAGGTGGATCCGCCAGGCACGGCGAGCTCTTTGATCGCCACCCGCCGGTTCATGACCGGGTCGTATGCTTCGTACACGATGTCGTTCGACCGCGCGATTTCGCGGATGATCTGATATTTGCCCAGCGTGGTTGGCGGCGTCGAACTCATCGGTGTACTTTGTATTCTAGGTTGTTTTGAGGTTGTTTAGTTCGATTTGGTTGGAAAATTTGGTGATGGATGCGTTGTTGCGGGGGTGTTTATGGGCGCTTGGCCGGTCGTTGCGTGCGCCTGGGTTTGGCGTTGGCGGTGCTTTTTTCGGAAAGTCTCCCCCTGAATCCCCCTCAACTTCGTGAGCGGGACTTTGACGGACTCGTGGTGCCATTGTCATCGATTAGTCGATGGCAATGATT
>CAYRAX010000254.1:466-2838 GCA_964422285.1 uncultured Chthonomonas sp. | reverse complement strand
AGTCTGTGGCCTCCAGCGTTGTGATGGTGAAGGAAGAGATAGAGAAGAGGCAGGAGAGCACTGAGCGTGAGGCAGATCGTCCGGTCCAGCTTCCTGTCGGCAGAGGGGTAGTGGATCAAGAACAGTTTGAAACAGCGATTCACGGTCTCGCCGCAGACAACGAGCGTTTATCCAAGCAAATCGCCGGTCTGGAGGAGCACAACCGAACTCTGACGGCCAAATTGCAAATGGCGATCGCGCATGTCGCGAAAGCTGTTGAGCAGAATCCGGAACGTGTGGTGGCGCGTGAGGCTGATGTTGCCAGAAAACATCAACTCGTGCCCGTCGCCGATAGCCGTCAGAACGCGCAGGCGCAACCGTTTCTCTTTTGGGTTACCTTCAGCGAAGGAACGAGTCAAGAGAGTATCGATCAGTGGGTGAATGGGATGAAAGGGCATAAAGGATCCTTGAACGAAGGCTGGCAAGAGGTACAGATCATTCCCCCCCCGGTCCCCCCGGATCTTTTCTTGGAGCAAATCAAAGGGGACAAGATCATCAAAGAGGCTCGACTGAATCACTAAGTCGATGCTCGTCGTGACCGTCACGTTGACGTCTCACGGAGATCGTCATGTGACCAACCATGGGACCGACGAGGAGTCAAGTAATCCCAGAGTGGACATATTGGCGCTGAGCTCATGAACTTTTGTCCGTTGAGTCTGTAAAGAGGTGCTGAGTAACATGACCTTCATGAGTCAGGGGAAGCAGCGGATGATGTGCGGTTCATGAATACACAACAGATCGAACTTCTATTTCGGACAATCAACCCGGTCTCTATTCACCTCACACATTGACGGATGACTCAGTTATCCAGTCGATGATCAGTGTAAGAAAGGACAAGACATGAGAATCGCGCAGGTGTCACCGCTGTGGGAAAGCGTTCCGCCTAAACTGTATGGTGGGACGGAGCGAATTGTGTCTTACATTACGGAAGAGTTGGTCGCAATGGGGCATGATGTGACACTGTTCGCCAGCGGCGATTCGGAAACAACTGCCAAGCTTGAGGCGATTTGCCCGCAGGCGCTTCGGTTGAACACCGGAATATTCAATCGAGATGCTCCGCTGATTATGCAGCAGGAGCGAGCACTTGGCGTGAGCGGAAACTTCGACATCGTACACTCTCATCTCGATTTTCTTGGGTTTCCGGTGGCACGTCGAAATGCGGTTCCCATGGTAACCACTTTACATGGGCGCCTGGATCTTCCGGAGCTGGAGCCGGTCTTTCGCGAGTTCATCGAAATGCCTCTGGTCTCCATTTCAGCCTCCCAGCGCCAACCGCTTCCGTGGGCCAACTGGGCTGGGACTATCCACCATGGACTGCCCCGCAACCTCTACAGCTTCCATCAGAAGAGTGACGGGTATCTGGCGTTTCTTGGCCGGATTTCCCCTGAAAAGCGCCCGGATCAGGCGATTGAAATCGCGAAGCGGGCCGGTATTCCATTGAAAATGGCAGCCAAAGTCGACCCTGCGGATCGTGTGTACTATGAGGCCGCCGTCGAACCGTTGCTCAATCACCCGCTGATCGAGTTTGTCGGCGAGATATCCGATGCTGAAAAGAACGACTTTGTTGGAAACGCCATGGCCTTGGTCTGTCCTTATGATTGGCCGGAACCCTTCGGTCTGGTGTTGATCGAAGCGCTTGCCTGCGGAACGCCGGTGTTGGCGTATCGACGGGGATCCATTCCAGAAATCATCGATCATGGGTCAACCGGCTTCGTGTGTGAAACCGTGGATGAGATGGTCGAGGCGGTGGGACAGGTGCCCCTCCTAGAGCGCCGACGTTGTCGAGCGGCGTTCGACGAACGGTTTACTGCCGACCGGATGGCGCGTGACTATGTCGCGTTGTACGAACGAATTCTTGAAGGCGTAGCCGTGCAAGCTGCCGCGCATAAAGCGAACGGAGGGGGCCGACATGTCTGATGCAGTCATTGACTCACAAGAGACTCACTCTCCTGCTCGCCGTGGCCATGGGTGGGAGTTAGTCAAAACGAGAAATTTCGGATTTCTGTTCGCCGGTCAGACGATCTCTCAAATCGGCGATAGTCTCAATAAGGTGGCATTGCTCTGGTTTGTCTATGAGATGACCGGGTCGGCACTCAAGATGACGGTAGTGGGGCTGCTACAGACGCTGCCTCCCTTGCTGTTTGGGCCGCTGATCGGCGTGTATTTAGATCGCGTCCGGAAAAAGCCGGTCATGATCGGTGTGGACCTCCTTCGGACCTTGATGGTCCTCCTGATCCCATTGCTCTACGCAATGGAGGCGTTGACGCTTGATCGGCTCTATGTGTTGGTATTCGCCACGGCGATCTTTTCAACGGTCTTCGGGCCGGCCTTGA
>CAYRAX010000254.1:0-456 GCA_964422285.1 uncultured Chthonomonas sp. | reverse complement strand
TGGCGGCCAACGCACTCATGCAAACCACGACAAACGTGGGACTGCTCGTCGGTCCAGCGGTGAGCGGACTGGGGATTGCTCTCATCGGGGCACAAAATGTCCTGTATGTCGATGCAGCGACATTTTTCTTCTCGGCGTTGTGCTTGTTTCCCATTCAGGTCCATGAAACGCTTAATCGTAACCGCGTAGCCGGTAGTGGGTTGACGGGCGGTATTACCAGTGACTTGCTGGCAGGTTTCCGGTTCGTGTTTGTTGAGCAGAAGACGGTCTTGATGCTGATGTTGACGGCCACGCTGTATAGCGTCGGCATCAGTGCTTTCATTTTTCTACTGCCTGTGTTTGCCAAGGAGGTTCTGGGTGTGGGGCCGGTCCTACTTGGTTGGTTGTGGTCGGCTCTCGGCGTGGGGATGTTGCTGGCGTCTCTCAGTCTGACGTCGGTGACGCAGGGAGATGTTT
>CAYRAX010000253.1:0-2847 GCA_964422285.1 uncultured Chthonomonas sp. | reverse complement strand
AAAAATGAGCGATGAACGCTGGACCTGGGGCGACCGAGTGATCCGACTTCGCCAGACGACCGCCCAAACGCCGCAAAAGATCGGTGCCTGTGTGGACCAAGGTTACGCCGCTTACGCGCTGCATGGCGACGTATTTTTCAAGCGATTCCCTTACGATTCCGAGGCCAGCTACCCCGATTTTGGGGTCAATTTTGAAGCCTACACCCGCGAAGACATGCTGGAAATCGAGTCGCTTGGCCCGCTAACCCGCCTTGAGCCTGGCGACTCCATCAGTCACCGTGAGACTTGGTACTTGGTGCATGATGCCCACGTGCCGGACGACGACGATGCATGTGCGGAATGGTTGGCGCAGCTGGGTTCGCGGTTGCCGATGCTTTGATCTAGAGCAACTCGAGTTCGCTGAGCATGCGCGGGTTTTGCCGCCAATTTTCGCGCACCTTGACGGTGAGTTCAAGGTGGACGGTTTTTTCCAGTAACTCAGCAATTTCGATGCGGGCGGCTGTGCCAATTTCTTTGATCATCCGCCCTTGTTTGCCGATAATGATGGCCTTTTGGCCCTGCTTTTCGACGATGATGGACGCCTGGATGACGGTTTGGCTGTCTTGCTCGGTCCATTGATCGACGTGTGCGGTCAGCGCGTGGGGGATTTCTTGTTGGGTTCGATTGAGGGCTTTTTCCCGAATGATTTCCTCCGCCATGGATCGCAAGGTTTGGTCGGTGAAGAGGTCATCGGGATAGAGGGCGGGTGCCTCGGGCAAGTTATCGATGACAAGCTGCCGGAATTCGCTGACGTTTTGGCCCTTGGTGAGGCACGTCAGCATGTAGGCTTCCGTGTTGAGCAGTTCGCAAAAAGCGTTGACGTTTTCGAGAACATACTCGGGCGCAAGTAGGTCCATTTTGTTGAGGCACAAAATAACGCCATTGGGCTCGGTGTTCTGGCGATTGGACTTGAGCATTTTGGCGATTTCGATGTCCTCTTTTTTGGGCGGCTGGTGAACATCGGCGACGAAGACGATAAGGTCTGCTTGGCCCATGGCGGTCTGGGCAGCCGCGACCATGCGTTTACCGAGTTCCGTGTGGGGTTCATGGATACCCGGCGCATCGACGATCACGATCTGGTGGTCAGGACCTGTCGCAATGCCGACGATGTTCTTTCTGGTGGTCTGCTTTTTGTCGCTGGTGATCGTGAATTTTTGGCCGACGAGCGCATTTGCAAGCGTCGATTTGCCCACGTTGGGCTTACCGATTAGGGCGACCGTTCCGGCGCGAAAATTTGCCAACCTAGTCCTTCTTCCTGAACACGATCTTCATGTCGAGTTCTTCGTACCTTTCCGCAATGCCCGGCGTGTCGTTTTCTGATCGTCGGCGTCGGCGGCGGCGGCGGCCGGTCGTTTTCGGCTTATCCAGGTGCTGCAAGTCCTCGCTGACTTCGATATCGAGTTGGCTTGGCTTAAGCAACAGATCGTCCGCCAGGTCTTCGGTCCAGGCCGCTTCCATCCACTCAACAAGCTTAATTATTGGAACATCAAAGGAGAGTGAATTGGCGTGCGCCGTGTTGTCTCCGCGCTGAATTTGATCGTCCGCAACAAGGGCGCTTTCGGCATCCAGTTCGACCAGGCTTTCGAGTTCGGCTTGCGGGCCAACCAAGAAAACGTGGGTACTTCCATCGAGTGCATTGAACCGAAGGTGGGTTGAATCGGTGGCTACCCAATGTGGCTGAGTGAGGTTATAAGCGGCCCACTTGTCGGGCAAAGTCAGACTTCGGGTACCCGCATTGGCACAGTGCACCGACAGGAACGGCGGTCGCACGTGGATCACGTCGTCGTGGTAATTCCAAGCCTGTACGCCCGCCATGGAAGCCAACGCACGGAACAACGCCGGAGTCACGACCGGCTCGCCCAAAAAGACCGAGGTCCAACGCTGGCTGGCTTCCTCCGTGTTTTGGAGCTCGCGCACCACGAAGCTGGGCAATCCGGTTTGCGAATATTCGCCGAGCACGGTTCCATCTTCAGGCAAGGCAAAGTAGCTTGGTTCGAGCTGGCTGCCGTGGGCAAGGACGCGCTCGGGCAAGGCTTCGCAAAGTGGGTGCCGGCGATGGAGCATTGTGGTACCCGATTTGCTGCTGAATGGCTGGGGCTTCAGGGCGATACCGGTGACTTCGCGCACTCGCTCCAAGCTATCGCGCCCGGCGTCGAACAGCCCGGCTGCATAGAGCCAGAATAGGACCTTATCATCGCGCTGCAAGCGTTGGCGGATGGCGCTGCGGACTTCTGCGCGAATGTCCCAGGCGTTCACGAACACGTAGAGCCTGCTTTCCGGGAATGTCTCGCGGTGGGCGAGGTCGCTGAGCAAGTAGAAGCCAACGCTGAGGCCGCTTCGGAGCACGCTCTCGCGAACCTGTTGCACCAGCAACTCGAATGCCTTTTGGTCGGCGAGATAAGCGAGTGAACGTTCGTCAATGAAGACGGCGACATCGGGCGCGGATAGTGGGGTGCTGAGGCGTCGCACCAGGGCCTCGCGAGTTCGGCCGCCACGGTGCCAAATGCCGGTGGAATTTAGCCACCCATTGCCCCAAAGGTCCATCCACGCAACGCCAGAGCCATGAGCAAGCGCAGCACCTGCACCGCGCCATTGAGCACTTTCGAGGGCTTGCGGCGTTCGGATGACGGGGTTGAAATCGTCGGGCTCTTGCTTTCCGCTGATCGGAGTTTTGAAGTCCTCTTCTGAAACGTACAGCTTTCCGTTGAGGGCAAAACTGTCGATCGGTCCTGGGAAGGGGCAACTTCCGCCGGGCTCCCGGTTTTTGTAACTCGGCGGCCCGGCAACGATGTCCACTTCGGGAGTGCG
>CAYRAX010000252.1:0-2863 GCA_964422285.1 uncultured Chthonomonas sp. | reverse complement strand
ATCGGGTGATGGTTCCGCGTCGGCGTGCGTTCCGCGGGGACCGTGCTGCGTGGGTGCAGCACCGCGTGGCAACGCGGTGGTGCGGTCCGTTCGCGACGCCCGTGGCTGGCGTCAACTACATCTCCTCATCAACGACAACTACACCTCCCCAACCGTAGCCTCCTGGAGTGACCGCCCATCGGCCGCTCCGTCATCCGTCTTCCCATCGGTAGTTGTCGTCGCCGTAGTTGTCGTCGCCGTAGTTGTCGCCGCGTCCCTCTCTCCCCCCTCGCGGAAGCTCTTCGTGACCCCGGTGTTCGCACCCGACCGACCCCTCCGCGCCGTGCTCGCGGTGTTCGTGCCCACCCGCTGTCCTCCCTCACCGACGCTCGGGACCCTGCCCGTCGCGCCTGTCATCTCGAGGATCACCGCGTGATGCACCAGGCGATCGACCGCGGCGGCCGTCGTCATCGGGTCCTTGAAGATCCGGTCCCATTCGCTGAACACCAGATTCGAAGTGATCATCACGCTGCGGCGCTCGTAGCGTTCCGCCAGGAACGTGAAGAGCACTTCCATCTCCTCGCGGCTCTGCTGCACGTATCCCAGATCGTCCAGGATCACCGCGTCGAAGCCGTCGAGCTCCGCGAGCTCGCGCTCCAACCGTAGGTCCCGCTTCGCGCCGAGCAGCCGCTGCACGAGGGCGTACGTCGCCGTGAAGAGCACGCGGTAGCCGCGGCGGATCAGCTCGTGTCCGATCGCGCAGACGGTGTGCGTCTTGCCGCGTCCGGGGAGCCCGAACACCAGCACGTTCTCGCCGCGCTCGACGAAGCCGCCTTCGCAGAGCGACGGCAGCCGCTTCGCGACCGTCGGTGACAGCCGCGTGCGGTCCAGCAGCGTGAGCGTCTTCTCCGACGGCAGGTGCGATTCGCGCTGGTTGCGCTCGATGCGACGGCGGCGGCGCTCGTCGACCTCGGCGCGCGCGAGCGCGTGGAGGAATTGCCCGTAGGTCCATCCCTCCTGCTCGCCGCGTCGCGCGAGGTCGGCGTACTGTCGCGAGAAGGTCGGCAGCTTGAGCGCGCGCAGCAGGATCGCGAGCGCGTCGTGGAGCGAGGTGGCGTCGGTCTTCACGATGCGGCCTCCGCGATGAGCGCGTCGTAGGGGCGCAGATCGACCTGCGGGACTGCGAGATCCGGAACGCTCGGCGCGGGCCTCGCACCCGTCACGAGCGCCTTCACCTCGTCGACGGTGATGGCGCGGCGGGCGTCGAGGAGCAGCGTCAGCGCGGCCTCCACCTCCGTCTCCATCGTGCTCGCCGCGAGGTGCAGCACGCGCAGGTATTCGAGGTCCCCGCGGGTGCCCGCGCGCACGGCCTGGATGGCGTCGTAGGCGCGGCGGAAGACCGTCGTCGGGAACATCTCCTCGCGGTAGACGTAGCGCGCGAACGCGCCGGGCTTCTGGACCAGCGACCAGATCACGTGGCGGTAGTTGATCCGATGCTGGTTGCGCCCCTGCAAGCGCTCGCAGGACAGCTCCAGCCGCCCCTCGAAGTAGGCCTCGATGCGTCCCTCATAGACACGCACCTTGAGGCCCTCGCCGATCAGCCGCGAGGGCACCGAGTAGGAGCACTCGCGCACGCGGATGGTGCTCCACTCGGAGACCTGCACGACCATCTCGACGAAGTCCGGGAGCCTCGCCGCAGCGAGCGGGCGCATGACCGCGAGCTCCTCCTTGAGCCTTGCTGCGCAGCGCTTGTTGCGTCGCCGGAAGACCTCGTCGACGAAGCGCTGCCAGTCTGCGAGGGTGTCGAAGTCGCGGTGCCCACGGAGCTTGAGCGCCTGCTCCAGCAGCCGCTTGCCGGCGCCGTTGAGGGACTCGACGTCGCCATTCTGCTCCTTGGCGCCGATGTCCGTCGTCCGCGGCGTGATGCCGAAGTGCTGCATGAGCGCGACGTAGGCGGCGTTGAAGGCGCGATCTCCCACGCGCACGGCCTCGCCCTCGGGGATGCGGTGGGTGGCGGCGGTGGAGTTGTCGGTCTGGTGGAACTCCGGGACGCGGCCGAGCAGGAAGATCGCCCGCTGGAGTCCATCACGCAGCGCAGCAAGCGATTCGGACGCGCAGACGGTGGCCCAGTACCAGTTGGAGAACGGCAGGACGACCATGCAGAGCAGGTGCAGCAGCGGCGCGCCGGCGATCGTGACGGCGAGCTCGCCGACGCGCGTGAAGTCGGTCTGCAGAGCCTCACCGGGGCGGTGGTGCTGTCCGAAGACGACCTTCTTGTCGGGGCCCTCGGCGGCGCGCCAGCGGCGGATCCATCGCTGCAGGGTGCGCAGCTGCCCCGGCTCGAAGCGATCGGGGTGCTTGTCGCAGAGGGCCTCGAAGATCGTCTTGGCCTCGAAGGTCGGGTCGTCGCGGAGGAACGCGACGATCTCGTCGGCGACCTCGGCGAAGGGATCCTCGCGCGTGCGCCAGTCTCGTGGTGCGCGCATCGCGGAGGGCAGCGCCCCCGCGGTGATGTACTTGCGCGCGGTCTTGCGGTCCATCCCGCTCTTGAGGGCCGCGTCACCGATCCGCCCGTGCTCGTTGAACTTGTCCATCAGCAGCCTCACCTGCGTGTCGGTCACGGGTCTCACGCGGGGGCTGTCTCGCGACTCCGCCCCGCTGCGCTACCCGTCCGGATCCCGACCGCCTCGATGGGGCGATGTAATTGTCGCCGACGAGGCGATGTAGTTGTCGCTCAGCAACGCCCGTTCCGCCTCGGCGTGCGGGCCGCTGTGCCCGTGCTGCGTCGACGTACTCGTGCTGCGTGGGGGCAGCACGTTACCCGCGGACCGCACGCCGAGGCGGAACGGGCGTCGCGTACGGTCCGCGCCACCGCGTTGCCACG
>CAYRAX010000251.1:0-2866 GCA_964422285.1 uncultured Chthonomonas sp. | reverse complement strand
ACCGCTCGGACCTCGACCGCGGGACGCTGGCCGCGATCGTCTGGTCGACGGTGCATGGCATCTCGCAACTCTGGCCACGCGGTTCGATCACGCGCGCGGCCGCCGTCGCATCCTTGCCCCCCTTGGTCGAACAGGCCGTGCACGTACTGCTCGGCCCGACACCCGCGTCAAGTAATTTCAACAACCCAGGAGGAATTCGATGAGACCCCCCAGCGCCCCGAGCCAAGAGAACCCGTTCCTGAGCGGGAATTTCGCTCCGGTTCACGAGGAGACGACGGCGTTCGATCTCGCCGTCACGGGACACATCCCCGAGAGCTTGACCGGTCGATTCTTGCGGATCGGTCCAAATCCCGTCTCTCCGCGCAACCCCGCGACCTACCACTGGTTCACCGGGAACGGCATGGTGCACGGGGTTCGGCTTCGCGACGGCAAGGCCGAATGGTATCGCAGTCGCTTCGTCGCCGACGACGGCGTGACCGCTACCCTCGGCCGCCCGCGTACGCCCGGCCCCCGTCACGGCATGGGCGAGGGGATCGTCAATACCAATGTGATCGGTCATGCTGGCCGCACCTGGGCCCTGGTCGAGGGGGGCGGCCTGCCGATGGAACTCACCGACGAATTGGAGACGGTGTGCACCAGCACGTTCGGCGACACGCTCCCTGGCTCGTTCACCGCGCACCCCAAGCGCGATCCCGTGAGCGGTGAACTCTTCGCGATCGTCTATTTCTGGGAATGGCAGTATCTTCAGCTCGTCGTCCTGGGCGTCGATGGCCGCGTGCGTCGCACTGTGAACATCCCCGTCGACGGCAAGCCGATGACTCACGACTGCGCGATCACCGAGTCCCAGGTGCTGGTGTTCGACCTCCCGGTGACGTTCGACCTCGACCTCGCAATCGGCGGCGCATCGATGCCCTACGTTTGGAACCCGCGGTACGGCTGCCGCGTCGGCCTACTCCCTCGCGAGGCAACCAGCGCCGATGGGATTCGCTGGTGCTCGACCGACCCCTGCTACGTCTTCCACCCCTTGAACGCCTACGACCTCCCCGACGGTCGCGTGGTCTGCGATCTGGTCAAGCACCCGCGCATGTTCGCCCGTGATCTTCGGGGGCCGAACGAGGATACCCCGGTGCTCTGTCGCTGGACCCTCGATCCGGCCACTGGTCGAATCGACGAGCAGCCACTCTTCGACCGTGGGCTCGAATTCCCGCGCCACGACGAGCGCCGTCTCGGCCGCACCCATCGCTACGGCTACACGGCCGCCTTCGGCCCAGAGGCCGCGCACGGCCCCGCGTTCCGGCACGATCTGGTCACCGGCACCACTCAGGTCCACGACTATGGTGCCGGTCGAGTCACCCTCGAGCCCGTCTTCGTGCCCGCGCACGCGGACTCGGCCGAGGATGACGGATGGGTGATGAGCTACGTCTACGACGCGACCACCAACCGCTCCGACGTAGTGATCCTGCACTCGCAGGATTTCGCGGGCGAGCCGGTAGCCACGATCCACCTGCCGCAGCGCGTGCCCTTCGGGTTCCACGGCAACTGGGTGCCAGATCCGGCTTGACGACGCGCGGCGGCGACGCCCCTGCTCCGGGGGCGTCGCCGCCTACATCACGGCACGACGCGAGCGATCAATTCGTGATCAGCTTCCAGCCGTTGCGAGTCCTCGTCCAGGTCCCGGTGACGCTGTACTCGACGTCGCCGATCACCAGGTGGCTGGTCATATCGGCCTCGCCGCGGGTCAAGTCGCCGAAGGCGGTGATGGCGAACTTGTAGGCACCGTTGTGGTTGGCAATCGACACGCTGTAGATGCCGCCGGTCGTCTTTGCATCGGGGTTGCGGTAGTAGACGTGGCCGTTGCTGCGCGCGAGCAGCGCGCCTTCCGGGAGCGAGACCGTGAAGAGCGTTCCGTTGAGGCTGCTGAGCCGGAACGAGATGGCGGCGCCCGCGGCGGCGATGTCCGTGGCCGGTGGCAGAGGCAAGATGCGACCGTGCACCTTCAGACGGCCGATCTGATCCGGCTTCTGGATGATCGTGGCCGGATCGCCGCAGATGTCGAGCGCGCACGAGTTGTTGCAGTCGTCGAGCGGCTTGTGGGCACGTGAGCAGCCGCCGACGAGGTTGCCATCGTCGCAGGTCTCGTTGCCGTTGCGTACCCCATCGAGGCACCGTGTGCAGTCGGGTCGGCACATCGGCTGGCCGGTGACGGGATCCAGTGCGGCGTTCGGTGGATCGCAGGTCTCGCCCGGCTCGATCGTGCCGTTGCCGCAGAGCGGGCCGGCGGCGCGAATCTCTCCGAAATTGTTGTTGAGCGAATCGACGCCGGTGAAGGTGATCTGGATCACGTCGGTCAGGCGGCTGCCCGGGATAGGGGTGACGTTCCCGGCGGTCTCCAGGCCGTCGCTGTAGCCCACGGGCTGCTGCGGCTCGAGGATCGCGTACGGACCGGCGGGCAGGCAGTGGCCCAGGCTGTCGGCGCGGAACTCGTACTCGCCTTGGGTGCCCGTCGTCATCGACGCGACGATCTGGTTGGCTTGGTTGATCAACTGCACGAGGACACCGGGGATCGACGGTGCGTCGCCGCCCCGGATGCCGTCGTCGTTCGAGTCGACGTAGACGAAGCCGGCGATGCGCGCGCACAGCGTCGCCGTCAACGTAGGCGTGGGTGTTGGCGTCCGGGTCGGAGTCGGTGTGACGGTGGGATTGACGATTGGCGATCCCGAGATCCCCGGCGTCGACGTCTTGGTCGGTGTTGCCCCCGGCGTCGAGGTGAGTGTCGGCGTCGGTGTTGCGCCCCCCGGCGTCGAGGTGAGTGTCGGCGTCGGTGTTGCGCCCCCCGGCGTCGAGGTGAGTGTCGGTGTCGACGTCT
>CAYRAX010000250.1:0-2889 GCA_964422285.1 uncultured Chthonomonas sp. | reverse complement strand
AAAAACGTAAGAAGTCTTAACACAAGCATCCCCGCAAAGCCGAGTTGGCACTGCGGGGAAGATGAGTGGCTAATCAGAGCGTGCCGCGGATGGCTTGCTCGCGCTCGATGCTTTCGAACAGGGCTTTGAAGTTGCCTTTTCCGAAGCTCTTAGCGCCCTTGCGGTGAATGATTTCGTAGAACAAGGTCGGCCGGTCGGTGCTGGGTTTCGTGAAGATTTGCAGCAAATACCCTTCATCGTCGCGGTCGACCAAGATGCCGAGGTCGGCCAAAACGTCGATGTCCTCCTCGATTTCACCCACGCGCTCGGTGAGCACATCATAGTAGTTGCGCGGCACGCTCAGGAACTGAATGCCCCGCGCACGCAACCGCGAAACCGTGTAGATGATGTCTTCGGTGAGCAACGCTACGTGCTGAACGCCGGGCCCGCCATGGAACTCAAGGTATTCGTCGATCTGGCTCTTTTTTTTGCCGTCGGCTGGTTCGTTGATCGGAAACTTCACGCGTCCATTTCCGCTCGCCATCACCTTCGACATGAGTGCCGTGTATTCGGTTGAAATGTCCTTATCGTCAAAGCTGATTAGGTTTTTGAAGCCCAAAACATCTTCGTACCACTTGACCCAATAGTTCATTTTGCCAAGCTCGACGTTGCCGACGCAGTGGTCAACTTCCTTGATGCCGATCGGGTCGCCTGGCTCGTCCTCGTCGCGGAATTCGGGCAAGAAGCGGCCTTTGTAGTTGTCGCGGTTGATCAGCGTGTGGATGACGTCGCCGTAGACCTTGATGCCCGCCATGCGGACATAGCCCTTGTCATCGGAAATCGACATCGGCTCATATGCAGATTCGGCTCCGCGGGAAAGTGCAACCTTGTAGGCGGCATCGACGTCGTCGACTTCGAACGCGATGTCTTGAACAAAGTCGCCATGGAACGCGATTTTGTTTGCCATCGGGTGTCCGGGGCGTAAGGGTGCCGAAAAGACCAGCCGCAGATCGCCCTGCTCCAGCATGTAATCGACCTGATCTCTCGAACCAGTTTCTAGCCCGCGATAGCCGCGAATGCCAAAACCGAAGGTGTGCTGATAGAAGTACGCCGATTGGCGCGCGTTGTTGACGTAGTGCCGAATGTGATCGACTCGGCGAATAGGGAATGTGTCTGTGCTCATTGTTGATTTAGCCTTTAGGAATCACTGCTTCCACATTGCAACCCCCAATTTCCCTTCGCGAGAATACGGTCGTTGCTGCAACTTTAAGCAACGTGAGACATTATATTCTGTTGGACGCCAAAACCCAACAAAAAGGTGTGGAAAGTCGGGTATTTGGGGTTGCGTGCGGTCAACTTTGCGTACGCAATCGGAACACGAAGTGTGTTCCGACTGGGATGCGGACGAAGTGTCCGCGCTCCAACTGCGCAGGTGGATTGGCAAGATAGCACAATGTCCCCCTCACCTTGCTGAGAGGGACATTGTTTTGAATGGATCAATCGCCGATTAGGTCGAAGTTCGACGAGAGGATCAGGTAGTCATCGGTGTTGATGAACCCGTTACCGTCCAGATCTGCGCGAACGTCATAGTTCGAATCGCCCGGAAGCGAGTCGAATGCGTTGCTCAGAACCAGGTAGTCGTCGGTGTTGATCAGGTTGTTATTGTCGCAGTCACCATTGATCAGCGAGACCGAGAAAGTATTCACCTGTCCCGCGCCGATGACCATGTCCGTGGATTTGGCGAGCCACGTGCGGCCCTTAATCCAGATTTTGACGGGTCCAGGATGCGTGCACGCGAAGGCAACTTCTTGGCTCGTCGGCGACATTTGGTCGGTGTGAGTTTCCAGCAACGAACCATTCAAGGCTCTGACCTGGATCTGGATCGGCTCCATCTCTTCCGAACGCGGCGTAAAGTTCTGCAGGTCCACGAACGCGAAGGTTTCGAAGAATCCACTGCCCGAGTTTCCTTGGTTTGCGGTGACAATCGCGAGGTCGGCGGGGTCGACGATTCCATCGCGGTTGAGGTCCGAAGCAGGTACGGAGCTCGCCAGCGGGCCGCCTTGTCCTTGTTGATCCATGACGATCGACATATCCTGAGAATCGACCGCTTCGTCACCGTTCACGTCTCCGTTGACCGGCATCGCGGTCATCATCAAGCCATCGACGTTGGGAGCCGTGATGGAGAACGACAGGAACGTGTTGACCTTGATGCGCAATCGCAAGTTGGCCACGCCCTCGGTGCCCCAAGTCGGCAAGTACAGAACGTCGTCGTCGGAGATGGGGAACAGGCCCTCATCCAATCGCTCGCCAGTCGTCGCGTTTTCGATGATGACTTGTGCGCCGTCCATTTCGGTCGGCTCCCAACCAGCATCGCCAAGCATTAGGCGAATAGCGATGTGTGGACTGAGCGCATTCGCCAAGCATGCCATATCGGGTTTCCAACGGTTCATTAATCCCCAAAGGAAGTAGTCCCGGTTGGTGGAGACGCCGAGTCCCGATTGCCAAGCTTTGCGCGATTCCGTGATACCTTCGCGGATTCCTGCAACCAATGTGCTTGCATTTTGGAAGCGCTGTGAGCCTGGGTTGGCCAGCGTCAACGCATTTTGCAGGTTGATCGTTGCAGATTCGAAGGCCGGCAAATTCGTGCCTGCCACGGTGCCATCGGACAAGTCATTGCCGAGGGTAACGGCCTGGTTTGCCCAGTTTTGCCACGGCGATTGCAGGAGCGAAAGTGGATCGCTCGGCTCATTCGAAGCCACAAGAGCTAGTTCAGGAACGAGTTGTAGCAGATTGTTGCCTGCGCCAACGTAACCCGGACCGAGCCGCGCAACCAAAGTGTTGAATGCAGAAAGATCAGGGAATACCGTGTCCTCAATCATCATGGCCGAGTCCGCATTGTTCACGGTCGAA
>CAYRAX010000249.1:0-2905 GCA_964422285.1 uncultured Chthonomonas sp. | reverse complement strand
CCCCTGACCTCTTGCATGCCATGCAAGCGCTCTCCCAGCTGAGCTATACCCCCACGTTGCTGAGGTCCCTATTGAACCTTATCCGGCCCATCCGGGTCAAGGACCGGCCCTACTCCAGCTTCGTGCCGTTTACCGTAATCGAGAACCGGTAGCCAAACAGATCGGCGGACCGGCGGCACATCACCATACGACTCAAAAAGATCTCGAAATATTCCATCACGCTGGCAAAGGCGGTGTCGATATCCAGTGTCAGCGTGATCACCTGCTCGGTATTGTCCATCTCTACGCGGCTTTTTTGAACGGCATAATTCACGCGGTCGTGGATGTCAAAAGTCTCTTGCAGCGGATTTTGCACCCGGCTACGGTGGACGTCGCTCTTGTCGGCGATGATGATCGCGGCGGACATGACAGAGATTGGCGTTCCTGCCAGCTCCTCATGGTTGCCGATCGCGCCCAAAATCGGGGCAATCTCGGCCGGGTCCATTCCCATTTCATTAAGAATGCTGTAGGCAATCGTCGCGCCGATCATCGGGTGATTCACGCGGTTGACCACGTTGCCGATATCGTGCAAGTAGGCGGCAATTTGGCCCAATTCGCACTCGCGCGCCTTCACCCCGAGGTTTTCGAGAATGTAGCGGGTGATGCTGCTGACGACTCCAACGTGGCGGTGCCCATGCTCGGTGTATCCCATCGCGCGCATGACTTCGTTGGCCCCATCGATCAGCGTGCGAACCTTGGTGCTGCTTCGAACATCGTTCAGCGTTATGCGGCTGGGTTGCGGTTCAACTTGTAAGTTGGACATAGGCTGTCCAACATTATTGACCATTTTGGATCCGAACTTTTGTGAAACGCTTTTGCGGCCAGCATGGGTAATAATTCAAAGCCTATGACCCAATTGCTCGCTTTCGCCGCCATTTTGACTTCGGCGCAACCTGTCGCCAATGATTTCAAGTCCGTTTGGGATAGCGTCGAATCGCGCATCAACAGCATGTTTTATGCCAAATCGGTTCGCAAAGAAGAGGTCGCCAAGCGCCTTGCCGATTGCAAGCCCAGGGCGATTGCCGCCAAATCCAAAGAAGAGTTCTCAAACATCGTCAACGAGATGATCGACGGCTTCAACGATAGCCACTTTGAGTTCCTGGGTAACCACATGCAGGGCTATTTCTTGTTCGATTGCCTTGCTCGCGGCGAAAAAGCCGAACCGATGCCGAACATCGGCGCTTGGTTCAAAAAGACCAAAGACGGCTACAAAATTCAGATGCTGCTGAACGGTCTGGCAGCCGAAAAAGCGGGTCTGCGAAAGGGCGATATCATCCATTCCATCGATGGCGAGCCGTTCACGCCGATCACCTCGCTCATCAAGCGATCTGGTTCGCGCGCGTCGCTGGTTTATCAGCGCGGCACGCAGAAATTGACCACTGAAGTTTCGGTAACCACAGATAACGGGCTGCAGATGTTCCGAACGGCAAGCGTGGCCAGTTCAAAGATCATTCCGGTCGGCGATAAGAAGTTTGGCTATTTTCACCTTTGGACGCAGGCACCCAATGGTGGTTTTCGCGAGGCGCTGGAAAACGCGATCCTGAATCGGTTTGCCGGGCATACCGATGGCATGATCTTGGACCTGCGCGATGGATTCGGCGGCGTTCCCGATGGGTTCGGCGCACCGTTCTTTATGCCGGGCTACACGATGGAATATAGCTCTGCCTCGATGAAACAAAAGCGCTATTGGGGATACGATAAGCCGCTCGTCGTGATCATCAACGAAGGCTCACGGAGCGCGAAAGAGGCGTTCAGCCAGATTCTGAAAACGAGCAAACGGGCGACCTTAGTGGGTCGCAACACTGCCGGTGCGGTGCTAGGCACGACCCCACTGCGCGTATGCGATTGGGCTTATCTTGAGATGCCGATCGTCGAAGTGCGGCTGAACGGAAAAACGCTCGAAGATGTGGGCGTGGCACCGGATGTCGCGGTCCCGGTTGAATTCGATGACGAAGGAAACGACCTGTTCCTGAAAAAGGCGATCGAGGTGCTAGACTCCAAGACCCCGATCCCGGATAGCAAGTGAAAAGGGTAAAATAGCATCAATTCCGGAACAGTTCGTTCCGTCGATGATCTGCTAAGGAGCACCCCTTTTCAATGAAGAAAGTTTATGCTGTGTTGGGAGCGGGCATGCAAGGTACTGCTGCCGCCTATGACCTCGCCAAATTTGCCGATGCTGAGCGCATTTTGCTCGGCGACGTATCCTATGAACAAGCGAAGGCAAGCGCCGAGCGAGTGAATCGGTTGACTGGCACGGAGCTTTGCGAAGCTCACAAAGTCGACGCGATGAATGCCGACAGCCTGCTCGGATTTTTGCACGATGCGGACGTGGTCCTCAGCTGCGTTCCCTATTGGATGCACCCGAAAATCGCCAAGGTTGCGATCAAAGCCAAGACCAGCATGGTCGACCTGGGCGGCAACACCGATATCACCCACGAGACCTTGGCGCTAGACGAGCAAGCAAAAGAGGCCGGCGTAACTCTCATTCCCGATACCGGGCTCGCTCCGGGATTGGTCAACTCGCTCGGACTTTGGCTCATAGAGCACATGGACGAACCCGAGTCGGTCAAGCTGTATTGCGGCGTTTTGCCACAAAATCCAGTTCCACCGCTTAACTATAAGCTCACTTTTAACGTCGAAGGCCTGGTGACCGAGTATGACTTTCAAGCCGTCACACTCCGCAACGGCGACATCCACATGGTGGACACGCTGACGGAACTCGAAGACCTACACATCGACTCTCTTGGGCCGATGGAAGCCTTTGTCACCAGCGGCGGCACCAGCACGGCTCCGTACACGCTCAAGGGTCGAATCCCCAACTACGAATACAAGACCATCCGGTTCCCGGGCCACTGCCACTTCATGA
>CAYRAX010000248.1:0-2927 GCA_964422285.1 uncultured Chthonomonas sp. | reverse complement strand
CGCGCAACTTTTGCTCATTCATGCAGGCGATTCTAGCCCAAAACTTGAGAAATGATGCCCATCCTAGGTACAATTTAACTTCATCACTACAGACCTTGTAATGATCTCGCCCGAAGGCAACTGATCTGTTATGCGGTCCCTCGCACCGCGCCTTATATCGGGCTCCCATTCTCTTATGCCAAAAATTTCAACAAGCGGCTTTGCCGCGCTTAACGTCCTGCCTGCCCACCTGCGGCTGTTGGACGCGCTCAATTTCGTCACTCCCACTCCGATTCAGGCGTTGTCGATCCCTATTGCCATGCGTGGCCAAGACCTGATCGGCGTCGCCCAAACAGGGACCGGCAAAACGCTCGCGTTTAGCTTGCCGATGCTCGCCAATCTCAAGCCAGGTGAGGTCGGACTCGTACTAGCACCGACCCGCGAGCTTGCGCATCAAATCGCGGAAACCCTGCAAAAACTGCACGCTCGTGCTGTGCTCGTCATCGGTGGCGCAGCGATGAGTCGGCAGGTAAAGGAACTTCGCAACCGGCACGACGTGATCGTGGCGACTCCTGGCCGGTTGATCGACCACCTTCAGCAAGGCTCCGTGCGACTCAATCGAGTTGCATGCGTCGTTCTGGACGAAGGCGATCGCATGCTTGACATGGGATTTGAGCCGGCGATCCGGCAAATCTTCAACCACGTCCCCAAAAAGCGCCAAACGATGCTCTTCAGTGCAACGATGGCCGAGGAAGTTGTGGAACTCTCGCGCCGATATTTGAATAATCCTGAGAGGGTGGACGCGTCTGCCGAAGGTACCGCCGCCGAGCTTGTCGACCAGAAGCTGGTCTTTGTGACGAAAGAAGAGAAGGTCGGATTGCTCGCCGATTTGCTTTACCAAAACAATGGTTCGGTGCTGGTGTTCACGAGAACACGCCACGGCGCACGGCAACTGACGCGGAAAGTCATTGCCGACGGCCACTCCGCTGCTGAAATTCACTCGGACCGAACGCTGAACCAACGACGCGACGCCCTTCAGGGATTCAAAGAGGGCATCTTCCGCGTGCTTATCGCCACCGACATTGCCGCGCGTGGCATTGACGTGAAGGGTATCTCGTTAGTCATCAACTATGACGTGCCCGAAAAGCCCGATGACTACGTGCACCGCATCGGGCGGACGGGTCGCGCTGGCCTTTCCGGTAGAGCCATTACGATTGCGATCCCCGAGCAGACACGCGACATTCGCGATATCGAAAAGTTGTTGGGGCAAAGCATCGCGGTTTGCCCTGACATGAGCACAGCTGAGCCGCGACCGAACGCCACGGCGCGTAATCGACCGAAACAAGAGAATCAGCCGAATTCGCGCAGAAAACCCGAACCAACGTTCGCAAAACCCAAGGTTGAGGAGCCAGCCAAGCAACCGGCACCAGCGCGAGAAGCAATCAAACCAGAGAGACTCAAGACCCAGAAGGGCCAACGACCTCGATTTGAGGAAGTTAAGCCCAAGCAACTCAAACGCAATGAGTCGCAATCGACAAAGACGAAGCCCGACACACCCAGCACTAAGCCTTGGTGGCAAGGTTCGGATAAGCGAAAGGGCCGCAAGATTGGTCCAGCCGGTGCGCCGGCATCAGCAAAGACGCGCCACAACGGACCAAAGAAGCGGACCGATCAGCCGAAGGCCGATTGGCTCGACCGGTTCGTAGCTCGCGAAGGCTCAGTTGGCATGTTGCCGCCAAAAAGCAAGGACAAGCGCCCTGCGGCTAAGCCCAAGCCTAGACCAAGTCACGGCAAGCCCCGAACGACAGGCAAACAACGCCGCAGTCGCTAGCCTTTTCCAGTTCCCGGAAGTGAATCGTTCGGCTTCGACGGGTCAAGCGGCGGCGCGCCAATCTTGCTGACAACGCTGAACGTGAGCACGGCGTTGCCGCCTTGCAACCCGTCGCCGCTGGGGAGCATCGGCGTGCTGCCGATGATCTCGCCATCCAGCTTTTGGCCAGAATTCGTCGCGGTCAGGTTGTCGCTGATGGTCAGCGAATAGTTACCTTGCTCAAGCGGCGCAACCGGAGTCAATGTGACGGTGTTTGTCGTGCTGCTGTAAAGATAGTTGCAAGCGACTGGAACCGCTCCTCGCAAGAGCGTGAAGTGCGAGGCGTTGGTCGTCACTGGAGTATGGAAAGTGACCGAAATTGACGTCGGCGCGGCGGCACCAAATTTTTGATACGGCCGCGGGCTGGTTTCCACGATTTTCGGAGGACCAGCGACGTAGGTGACGTTGGAAACACCGGTATTGAGGATCCAAACATCGGGGTCAAATGTGCACGCAGTGGCGGGCGCCGAAATCGGCACGACGTAGTGCTGGGTTCGCGCCGTGTTGTTCACCGACAAATTGACGGTTGATCCGCTCACCGTGGGCCGAATGTCGATGGGAATGGGGAATGTGGGATAGGTGGTCGTCTGGCTTTGAACGATGCGCACCAACAAGTAGTTTTTGCCATTCACATTGGTGGTGGTCCAGCCCCATTGGTAAGCCGGAGCACCAATCCCGTACACCCAAGCCGTGAAGAACGGCGTCAGATCGATGCCGCACGTGTCTTCCATGACTTGGGCGAAGTTGTCGGTGGTCGCGCTGGAATAGGCGTATTTGTCGCGATATGCGCGCAAACCCGAAAAGAACGCGGTGTCGCCCATGATATGCCGCAGCATGTGCAAGACCCATGCGCCCTTTCGATAGGTGTAAGTGGAACTGAAAATCCGGTTTGGATCGGACGTATCGTAGCAATACACGCTATCGCCAACGGTGGTCGGCTTACGAGACGCCATGCTCGTCTTATACTGCGCAAAATTTGATGTGCCAGTCTTCCACTCGTACCATAGAGATTCAGAAAATGTCGCCGACCCTTCGTTAAGCCAAATATCGCTCCAAGTCGCGCAGGTTACGTTGTCGC
>CAYRAX010000247.1:0-2938 GCA_964422285.1 uncultured Chthonomonas sp. | reverse complement strand
TCCCTTCTCCGACTCCATGACATTTTCCAAAATTTCGGCGATTTGCGGCCACTTGGGCTGACCCTTTTTGTTGGCCAAATCCTTGGCCACCTTGCTCATGTAGATAGCTCGCGGGTCGCGCTTTTTGTATTCACGGTGACCAAAGCCCATGATCTTCTTCTTGGTGGCGAGCGCGTCTCGAATCCAAGCTTCGGCACGACTGGGATCGCCAATTTCCATCAGCATGTGCATCGCTTCTTCATTTGCGCCGCCATGCAGTGGACCTTTGAGGGTGCCGATGCCGGTGACGATGCCGCTGTAGATGTCGCTAAGCGTGGCAACCGTAACTCGGCATGCGAACGTCGATGCGTTGTAGCCATGCTCGGCATACAGGGTGAGCGACGAATCCAAAACGTGAGCCGTTTCAGTGTCGGGCTCGTTGCCGGTCATCAAATACAAGAAGTTTTGGGCGATCGAGTGCTCGGGCTTTGGAGCGAGCGGCTCTTGGCCAGACCGGATTCGGTGGGCGTTGCCAACGATGGTGCCGGCTTTGGCAAGAATCCTAATCGCCTTGCGCAGATTGGCTTCGTTATCGGTCGCTGGCTTGGCGTAATCGGGGTCGAATGGCGCATAAACCGCAAAACCGACCTTTACCATGTCCATCGGGTGGGTGTTTTTGGGCAGCTGTTTTAGGGCGGTGTAGACCTCGTTGGGTACTTGTCGTTCCTCGCCAATCGTCTTTTTCAGCGCTTCCAGTTCGGCGCGGTTGGGCAGGTGGCCCTTCAGCAACAGGTGAGCGTTTTCCTCAAAGCTGCCGTTGCTAGCAAGTTCGTGGACATCATATCCGCGGTAAACAAGCGTACTGGTTTCGCTAATGATGTCGCTAATTGTGGTGATGCCGCCGATCACGCCTTCGAGACCGGGGCTGTAGTTTGGGTAAGTCGTTGTTGCGCTCATAGCTTTACGTGCTTCTCTTGATCTTATGTCGTTGCTTACCGTTGTTATCGGTTAGCTCGGCGGCCCTCCGTTGGGCTCCGCCTCCACAAGTTCAAATATTACCCATTTTGGCGCAATTCCGGGGGGTTTTTGTCTGCGCTTGGAGCTACGGTGCAGGCACGCAGGCATGAAAAAGGGCCGGCTGATGAGTGCCGGCCCAGAGTTTTTGTTTGAAAGGATGAGCTTTGAGTAAGTTGACGCACTTGGCGCCGCAATAAATCGATTTTGTACTCGCAGATCGGCGGCCATTTCACCGCGTCTGCACGTTCCTATTTGCTTTTTTCTCTTCTCCTTAACAGACGTCCCAAAACAACGTGGGAGTTCAACTGAATGCACTTAGTATAAGCCAGGTTCGGCCAATTCCAAGGTCGAACGGCGAAAAATGGCACTTATGCTGGTCACAGAATTACTTGGATTGGCTCCAAGCTTCGTCTTGCGCGGTGAATTTGGCGTAGTCGATGGCCTCGTAAAGTTGCTGGCGCGTGCGCATTTTTGGCAGCCAATCCGCCTGCGAGCCGCTCACAAGCAAGTCCGCATAGAAGTCCTCCAGCGTGGCGAGAATGCACCGCAGTGCCGTCACGGGGAAAATCACCATCTGGTAGCCCAGCTCTTCGAATTCCTGGGCAGAAATGATCGGCGTCTTTCCGAACTCGGTCATGTTGGCCAGCAGGGGCGCCGAGATCGCCTGCCGAAAGGCCGCAAATTCCTCTTTACTGGTTAATCCTTCCGGAAAAATTGCGTCGGCCCCGGCATCCAGGTACGCCTTTGCGCGCTCGATCGCTTGATCCAAGCCTTCGATGCCGCGCGCGTCCGTTCGCGCGATGATCATGAACGATGGATCGCGCTTCGCGGAGACCGCGGCACGGATTTTGGTTGCCATGTGCTCCGTGCTCACGACCTCCTTGCCGTCCAGATGACCACATCGCTTGGGGCTGACTTGGTCCTCCAAATGGATTCCCGCGAGCCCTGCCCGTTCCATCTCGATGACGGTACGCACGACATTCCAAACTTCGCCAAAGCCGGTATCGGCATCGCTGATGATGGGGACTGGCGCGACTTGGCAGCATCGGGCGGCCGTCCCGGACATCTCTTCCAGGCTGATTAGCGCGATATCGGGGCTGCCAAGCATGGCGTTTGTTGTTGCTCCGCCGCTGACATAGAGCGCCCGTGCTCCGGCGTTGTGGGCCACTTTTGCGCTCAATGCATCATAAACGCCGGGCATCACCACGATTCCCGATTTGAACATTTCGCGCAACTTGGCGCCCGGAGATTGCATCGGCGGCTGGATCATGGTGTTGATCGTACCTCGGGTTCTCAAGAGCCAGAAAACTGACAAATTCGCAAATTTCCGCGCCGACTCGTGCATTGTTCTGCCACTTGACGCTGGTATACTCCTACGCAATCCCCAGGTTAGACCCCTTAATTTGGCGTGCCACCTGAGGCGAAAAATCAAGGCAATGAAGGTCATGAGCGACAAAGAACACAAAGATCAGGGACCCCAAGATCCAAAGGGCCCATCTCGCATTCCACTGCCGAGCAGCAAGCGCGGCTTTTCTGGATTCGTGTCCGAAACTCTGGCCGAAATGAAGCGAGTTCACTGGCCGACCAAGCCAGAAACCACCCGACTGACCGGCGTAGTGGTAACCGTTTGCGTGGGCAGCGTGCTTTTGCTTTACGGTTTGTCCGTCGCTTTTGAAGTACTGCTAAGCTTGCTGACGAAGAAGGGGCCAAACTAATGGCGAAAGCTTGGTACGCTGTTCACACCATCGCAGGCCATGAAAACAAGGTTCGCGACGTCCTCACTCGTCGAGCCATGGTTGAGGGATTTTGGGATTACGACGTTTTTCAAATCTTAATTCCGACCGAACAGGAGCTGACCACCCGCGGCGGAAAACGCGTTTTGGTAGACCGCAAGGTCTTTCCTGGCTACATCTTGGTTCAAATGAACCTCACCGACGACGTT
>CAYRAX010000246.1:2675-2940 GCA_964422285.1 uncultured Chthonomonas sp. | reverse complement strand
CTGCTTCTCGGCGCGGTGGGGTTTTGCCCACTCTTCATGTTGTTCGGAATCAGTACGTGCTCTATCGGGAGCTGAGGCGAAGAAATGAACGGAATATGAGAGAGAGGCCCCTCTCGAATGGCCCGGGCAGCAGGCCCGGTTTTTCCTCATCCAGAGGTCTTTGTCACGCATGGGGATGTAGGTCGGGGCTCGGGTTGTGCATTGTTGCCTCGACCCTCATCCGCCGTGGTTCCTGATGCCCTGTTCCCATCCGTAGAGGATGGCC
>CAYRAX010000246.1:0-2665 GCA_964422285.1 uncultured Chthonomonas sp. | reverse complement strand
CGGTTCAAGGCGCTTCCAGTCCATCTTCTGGTTGTCGCGATCCTGGGCGAGGTCTAAGCCATATTTATAGGCCATTCGATAATGTTGGTAGGTCTGCCCTGAGGTCGCATAGTTCGACTGGTAATGAGTCTCGAACAGGGACTCGTGACGTAAGAACAGGTCGGTTTCTTCATGGGATTTATACTCTTCGGCGGACTGCGTGATGCCCCGGAGGTGGCTGGATCGCGAGTGGTCGGCAGGCAAGAGACGAAGCACCACCCAGGTGAGAGGAATGATCAGGATGAGGAGCCGAAATATGCTGGTGGCGCCCATGGAGACCTCCGAGCCGGTTGATCGATGTATGATAAGTGAGTCAAGGCAAAAACTTCCAGCGCAAGTTTAACGCACTGTAATCCTACGCGATCGCGTCACCCCAGCGTGACAAGCGAGAAGGGTGTGACGTGCATGGCGCGACAGTCTCATTCCCGCATGTCTCGCGGAAGTTGCCACACCCAGGGGCTTACTTTCCGTGGCCACAGTGTAGTACACAAGGAGGCAATCGAGATGCGTTGAGGGGTGTGCCTATGACACAACGAACGACTCTTTCGACCAAGCCGTTTCTTTCAAGCCTATCCGTCATCGTCCTTCTGTCAGGGGTGCTCCTCAGTGGGGGAGAGGCGTTCCCCTTTGGAGGCCAGGTGGTGACCATTCTTGATGGAGGCACGATTGAAGTGGTGCGCAATGGGAAAGCGCAACGAGTTCGCTTGAATGGGATTGCCTGTCCAAGAAGTGGCCAGCCCTACAGTGAGCAGGCCAAGCAAGCGACGTCGGATCTGGGGTTTAGCATGGACGTCACGCTTCAGATCTATGGCAAGGACAAGCAGGGGCGTGTTGTGGCGGATGTGCTCCTTCCCGACGACAGGAACATGAGCCAGACGTTGGTGCAGCAGGGCGGGGGTTGGTGGGATCGGAAGCAGGCTCCTCAGGATACCCAGCGGGAGGCGCTGGAAAAAGAGGCACGCGACTCCCAAAGGGGATTGTGGGCTGATCCGGATCCAGTTCCGCCATGGGCATGGCGGAAGAATGCTCGTGGCGTCACCCCGTAGCACGAGGTAACGCCTCGATTTGTCCAGCCTCCTCGTGAGGCTTGACTGACCTCGCTGAAATCCAAGCCGCACTGTTTCGCAGGCGCAACCGCAGTAAGCCAACAGACCTTCAGCTCCGCTGTTTGTTCGTTTCACGTTTCACGAAATACGCTTCACGGGCTTTGAAACTGTTCAGAAGGTGTGGCGAACCCCGAACAATAACCCGATAGTGGAAAAATCCCCGTTAGCATGATTCCGCTTCCAGGCTGTTTCCACGTTCAGCATCATTCCTTGTGGGGCTCCTGGGACCAAATTCGTCAAGGCATAGTCCAAACCTCCCCCGACCCGCCAAGCAAAACTGTCAGAAACATTATGCGTATTGATGTTTACCCCGATTCCAGTCGTGACATAGGGAATCAGATTGCCAAAATGTCCAGGGCGATACTCCAAGTTGACGGGCAGCAGGGTGACGGTATTGACGGAGCCGGTTCCCGGATTATCGACACCATGATTTTGCCATTCCAGCATCATTCCTGCCCTGAACCATTTATTCAGTCCATACATCCCTTGGAAGTTGATCACGGGGCCGACTGTGGACAAGCCCGAATCTTGAGTTGTGAAGCTCGGCCCGACACGAAAGCCTCCTGTGATTTTGCCTTCGTCGGCCATGCCTTCATGGACCCATCCCCCATCGGCGGCATCGGAGGAATGAACATCAGGGGAGTGAGCAGAGGAGAGGTGAGGAGTCAGGCCGAATACGAGAGAGACTGCCAGTATTCCCTGCAATAAGAATGGAGTAAAGCTTCTATGCATGGTGTTCTCCTAAGGTAAGCCTATGATGGAGCAAACTGTAACGGACTCCCCCCGCAGTTTCAATAGAAAGCGTGGAAGGCTCACAAGGAATCCGATCCATTTTGAGCGTGAGAACAGTGGCGACCTAGGAGCCTGCAGCGGTCACCTATCACCCTTCTGCGCGAGGCTTGGTGAGTTCCTCCAGGAGAAAAGTTCTTACTCGTTCTCGTGCATCACGTGAGGCCCGCCCGGTCTGAGCCCGCTCGTTCCACGAACCAATCAGCGTGCTATGGGCATGCGTCGGTTTGCCATCGGTCTGATAGGCCCTGGCCGGGATGGTTCCGTCGATGAAGCGACCGCCAAATGTGTCGATCAGGGTCTTGTGCTTCTCTGGAGGAGCCATGCAGTCTGTCTCGAACCGCAATCCGTACACCTTCGCGGTGCTTGATTTGGCGATCGTGAGATCGTCGTCAGATATGCCGAGGGATGTCTTATCTGTGTCCGTGTACCACCAGAAGCGTAAAGGAAGTGCTGGTTGGGCGACCACAGCTGCAGCGACCAGGGGATGATCCAACAGGGCGAGCGGGAATGGACCCGTCAGGCAATTGCCGATCAGGCCGATACGCTGCCCTGTATGTCGGTCTTCGATCTGCTGGACCACGCCGCGCAGCCAGTTCACGATCGGCGCGCTTCCGTGGGAGGGCGTTCCCCATTCCCCGCCGGGGAAAAAGTCGACAATGCCTCCAAACCAATAGGCCTCTAATCCGTGAATCAGCGAGAACTTGTCTTTTTCGCCGAACAGCAACGGC
>CAYRAX010000245.1:0-2948 GCA_964422285.1 uncultured Chthonomonas sp. | reverse complement strand
GCCATCTTCTGACCAATCGCGACGTAGATGCAATAAACAGGGCTCTCGCCGGGTTGGTGGGTCGTGCGCTGGTTGATGATCGCGTCGATCGCCACGCTGGTCTTACCGGTTTGGCGGTCGCCAATGATCAATTCGCGTTGACCGCGGCCGATCGGAATCATCGAGTCAACCGCTTTGATACCCGTCTGCAGAGGCTCTTTAACCGGCTGTCGTTGAACAACGCCCGGGGCGAGAATTTCAATACGTCGGAACTCGGTTGCGGCGATTGGTCCTTTGTTGTCGATGGGTTGGCCGAGCGAGTTGACGACGCGACCCAGCAGACCTTTGCCCACCGGAATTTCGATAATTCGTCCGGTCTCGCGAACGTTGTCGCCTTCCTTGATTTCGGTGTCTTCGCCGATGATGACCGCGCCGATGGAGTCTTCTTCCAAGTTCAAAGCGAGGCCAAAAACGCCAGAGCCAGGAAACTCAAGGAGTTCTCCCATTTGGCAATCGGGCAGGCCATAAACGCGCGCAATGCCATCACCAACCTGGAGCACGGTTCCAACGTGCTCGGTTTCGGCTTTGCGCTCAAACTTGTTGAGTTCGGTTTCAAGGATTGATGTAATTTCTTCAGGTCGAATCGCCATGGTCGGTTCTTATTCCTCAGGTGTTAATGTTCAAACTTGTTTTAGTGCGTCGTAAACGAGAGATTCTTTGAGTCGTGCCAGGGTGCCGCTGACGGAGCCGTCCATCACATAGCCGCCGTATTCGACTTTGACCCCACCCAACAGGGACTCATCGACTTCGAGCGTTGCCTCGACCTTCTGCTTGGTCGCGGTTTCGATCTTCTTGATGATGGCTTCTTTGTGGATGATATCGAGCGGAGCGGCACTGGAAATTTTGATTGCCAGCACGTTATCGTGGGCACGCTTGAGTTCGGAGAATTGGTCTCGCACCGCTTCGATGCAATCTTCCCTTCCCTTTTCCATCATCACGCGCACCAGCGACATCGTCAGCGCGGTCACGCGGTCCGAGAAAACGTTTTCGAATAGCGCGAGTTTGTCGCCGCGGCCAATCTGTGGATTGTTGACGAAGTGTCGGAACCGGGTGTCGCGCTCGATCAGGTCGGCAACCGCGTTCAGATCCGTTGAGACGCTTTCCAAGATGCCTGCCTTATTGGCGGCATTGAAAATTGCACGTGCATATCGTGAGGCGACGCGTGATTCCATTTTTAGGCCGGAACCTCTGCTTTGTCGATAAATTCTTCGATGAGTTGTCGGTTGCGAGCCTCGTCGATGTTGCCGCCGAGAACCTTCTGGGTGGCGTTCAGAGCGAGGTTGACGGTTTGCACGCGCAAGCCAGTGACGACTCGGTCGCGCTCGGCGGCGATCTCGTCCATCGCTTTCTTCTTAAGTTCGTCGGCCTTGGCGGTGGCATCGGCGACGAGTTCTTGGCGCATATCCTGCGCTTTGCGAATTTCCTCTTGAATTTGTGCACGAGCGGCGGCCTCGGTCTCGGCCAGCTTGGACTCGTATTCCGACTTCATCTTGGTCATTTCGTTGCGCAAACTCTCTGCTTCGGTAAATGTGCTCTCAAGCTCTTGCGTTCGGTTATTGATGGCCTCGCCGAGCGGTGCGACAAAGAAGCTCTCAATGACTTTGAACAAGATCATCAACACGCCAAACGTCGCAACCGTTTTGCCGATGTTTATCGGGACGCCTTTCTCAGCCAGCGCGGTCAGGGCAGGAATGTCAACGTTTTTGTACATCCACATGCCTGCCAACATGAGAATGAATCCGGTGACTATTAAGATGGGTGTTGATGGCTTCACGTTCTAAGTTCCCGAGTCGTGGTAATCAAGAGTTTTTGGTCTGGGTGGGTGCAAAATTTCTTTGCACCCACAAATTGTCAAGTGTTCGCCCGCCTACTTCTTGACGATGAAGTTGCCGGGTGCGACGAAGACGGTGAGCAGGAATACAAGCTCAACGAACGCGAGCGCGATAAGCATTGCGGTTTGAAGTTTGCCGATTGCTTCTGGTTGTCGCGCCATGCCCTGCATTGCGCCGTTTCCGATCATGCCCAGGCCGAGGCCCACGCCGAGTGCTGCTAATCCAAGTCCGATGACTTCCATGTTTTCTCCTAAGTTTTGTTTTCCAGTGTAATGTGTTTGGTTAAAGTCGTTGTTAATGAGCGGGCGCTAGTTCGCCGTGACCGTGATCGTCGCCGTGATCGTGGTGGGTGACTAGCGAAAGATAAACGCACGTGAGCAAGCAGAAGATGAGGGCTTGCACTAGGCACGTGAGCACCTTGATGGGCATCAAGAAGGCGCCGACGGGAGTGGGCAAAAACCACCCTTCTCCGAGCTTGTTCATCGCTTCAACCGCTTCGTGGCCGCCGTGAATGTTGCCAAAAAGTCGAAGCGAAAGCGACACGTTTTTCATGATCTCGGAGATGATTTCGATCACGAAGATCATGCCCGTGATGGGGATCAGCGCGATGGGCAACTTGGGTCCGGCGAAGTGACTGAAGTGTCCGAGCACTCCGTTCGTCTTCATGCCTTCGTATTGAACGTATCCGATCGCGATAAGCGCCATACCGAGGTTCCAGCTTAGGTCAGCAGTCGGGCCGAATGGCATGAACAGCGCGACGACGTTGCTGACGAAAATCACCAGCCAAAAGGTGAGGATGAACGGCACATACTTGCGACCGTGCTCGCCAATGATGCCGACGCACATGTTGTCGATAAAGAGATAAACCTGCTCGTAGCGCTGAGCCCAAAAATTCTTGAATACTCGCTCTTTGCCAAACGCTTTTTTCGCACTCCACATCGTGGCAAACAGGATGAGTACGACAAGGGCGACGTAAAAGAATAGCCCGCCAAAACTGACTTCGTGCCCGCCGCCTTCAGCGGACGCGATCATCGTCGATCCAATGGTGTGTAGGTTCAGCATACGTAGAAAACGGGC
>CAYRAX010000244.1:0-3000 GCA_964422285.1 uncultured Chthonomonas sp. | reverse complement strand
TGAACAGGCGGTGCAGCAGGCCTTCGAGGAACGGGCACGGGACAAGAACCACTTCCTCGCGGCGCTGCAAGGTGCAGGGCTGTTGCCTCCTGGTGTAAGCGCTCAACAGGAGTCTGTGCCGGCCATGACGCCTGCATTGTGCCGGGCGATTCACCTGTATCTTGCCGGTTCGCCGGCCTGGGTGGTCTTGGCCAACCTTGACGATGTGATCGGTGAAGTGACACAGATGAATTTGCCTGGTACCGTAGACGCCTATCCGAACTGGTCACGCAAATTGTCGCTGTCGCTGGAGGAACTCCAACAGGATGAGCGTGTACAAGCTCTCGCCGCCGCCATTCGTACGCTCCGCCCTTCTACCACGCCCGCTTAGTCCGATGCGGGACACAGCTTCGGTGTGGTGCTTGCCTCGCCAGCGGTTTCAACAGCCTAGACAAGTGCGGTGGGGACGAGGGCTTGAGGTCTCCCGCCTGTGGATGGCCCTGGTGACGCGGACGTTACAGACACGCCCGTTCTTTTCTCAAGGCGTCGGATCGTGATGAAGAACCGCAATCAGCTCGTCCTCGGTATTGCCGCCGTTCTCTTCCTCATCGTGACGGTGATGGAATGGATGTTTCCGCTGAATGTGGTCGGCGCATTCGGGTTTGTGTTGCCGATTTTGCTCGTGGCCACCGTTCGAAATCGGCAACTCATGGTGATGACGCTCGCGCTCTGTATCCTGGTGACATTCATCGGGCTGTTTCAGCCGGCAAAGAAAAAAGAACGGTTCACGACGGTGGTGTTCAATCGCATTATGGTCGTCTTCGTTCTGGCTGGGGTGGCCTATATCGGCGTGACCTGGGAGGAACGGAAAGCCCGGGAAGAAGCGGCCCGGGCTGCATTGGCGACTCAAACGGAGCATCTTCTCCGCGCCAACACGCAGCTGGGCGAACTCAAGGATACACTGGCGCGGTCTGAGCGACTGGCGGCGGTGGGGCAATTGGTCGCATCGGTGGCGCACGAGGTGGGGACGCCCTTGCACTCCATCGCCTGGCATGTGGAGGCGTTGGCGGAAGAGCCTGGGCTCACGGCGGAGATGCAAAAGCGGATCGGAATCATCGATGAACAGTTGAATCGTGTGGTACGGATCATTCAAGATCTTCTCTCGTCGACGAGACAACGCAAGCCCGAACCGACCTGGTATCCGGCCGAGCGGCTCATTGAGCCGGTGGTGGCATTAATGGAGCCGGGGTATCACGCGAAGGGCGTGGCGCTTCAGGCGGAGGTCACGCCGGCGGTGTCGGTGTGGGCGGATGCCGAAAAGATTCATCAAGTCTTGGTGAATCTCCTCACCAACGCGCTGGCTGCGACCAGCACAGGAGGGCAGGTGGTGGTGTCGGTGACAGCACGCCCGGCATCAGCGGAGGAGCGGGAACGCGGATCCTGCACGGGCCGGACTGATCTCGACACGACGGTCCTGCTCGTGGTGTCCGACTCCGGATGCGGAATGCCGCGTGAAGATATGGATCGGGCCTTTCAGCCGTTTTTTACCACGAAGGCGATCGGGAAAGGGACCGGTTTAGGATTGTTTCTCAGCCGGGAAGTCGTTGTGGCACACGGCGGTCAGCTGACACTGGAGAGTGAAGTCGGAAAAGGGACGACGGCGACCGTGATCCTTCCCGGGTTGCCGACACATCCCGGCGTAGCGTAGGAGCATAAGGCTGATGAGTCAGGCAAAACTGTTTGTGGTCGACGATGATGAGACGGCCCGGACCTTGCTGGCGGAAGCGCTCGTGAAAGAAGGGTATGCGGTCGAGGCCTTTGCAAGCGGGCAGGCGGCGGTGGAGCGTGGCAAGCAGGCGCCTCCCGACGTGGTGCTCACCGACATCCGCATGGAGCAAGGCGACGGGTTTTTGGTGTTGAAAGAATTCAAGCGATTCAGCCCGGATACCTCGATTGTGTTGCTGACGGCGTTCGGGTCCTTGGAGGGCGCGATTGAAGCCATTAAGCAGGGTGCCTACGACTATCTCGCGAAACCGTTCAAGCGGGACGAGATTCGCCTGGTCGTGCAGCGCAGCTTGGAGCATTGCCGTCTCGTTCGGGAAAATGCCCGGTTTCGTGAAGATGCCCGCGTGCGTGAACCCTGGTCGCATCTGGTTGGCAGCAGTCCCGCGATGTTGGAGGTCTACAAGCTCGTCGCCCGCGTATCCGATGGGCGGAGCACGGTGCTGATCGAAGGGGAAAGCGGAACCGGTAAGGAATTGATCGCGCGAGCAGTCCATTTGAACAGTCCCCGCCGTGAGAAGCCGTTTATCCCCGTGAACTGCGGCGCTCTCCCCGATCATCTACTTGAATCGGAAATGTTCGGCTATGAAAAAGGCGCGTTCACCGGAGCCGTCGGCGCGAAGGCTGGATTGTTTGAGGCGGCCAATGGCGGGACGCTGTTTTTGGACGAGATCGGGGATCTCGGGCAAGCGCTTCAGGTGAAGCTGTTGCGTGTGATGCAGGAACAGGAGGTGCGGCGGGTGGGCAGCACGTCCTCGGTGAAAGTTGATGTGCGCATAATCGCCGCCACGAATCGGGACCTTGCCGCCCGGGTCAAAGAGGGAAAATTCCGCGATGATTTGTACTATCGGTTGAATGTGGTGCGGATTGCGCTGCCCTCGTTAGCTCAGCGACAGGAAGATATTCCGATGCTCGCCCATCACTTTTTACAGAAGTATGCCAAGCAATCTACGCATGTGAGAGGGTTCGCTCCGGAAACGATGGCGTTGTTGAAGCGTTATCATTGGCCGGGCAATGTGCGAGAGCTGGAAAATGCCGTGGAACGGGCCGTGTCCTTGAGTCATGGTCCGCTGCTGTTACCCGAAGATCTCCCTGAATCGATCCGAGCCGAGCCCGGTCCGTCCGACCAGTCTGCCGGTGGACTGTCCGAGGGGGATCCTGACGCGTTGCTGACCTTGGATGAAGTAGAGAAGCGTCATCTCTCACGGGTGCTGAAAGAGACCAGGGGCAATAAGGTCA
>CAYRAX010000243.1:0-3009 GCA_964422285.1 uncultured Chthonomonas sp. | reverse complement strand
GACGTAGCTCAATGGATAGAGCATCAGTCTTCGGAACTGAGGGTTGGGGGTTCGAGTCCCTTCGTCCGGGCCATTTGTTGCCCAAATCGCCCGAGGTACCTTAGCTCCAAGTGATGCCAGATCCAAAAATCGCCGCACAGTTCCAATGGGTGCTACAAAACTGCACGTCCGTGCTGATTTCGACCCATTTGAACCCGGATGGCGATGCCCTCGGTTCGGCTCTCGCCATGAGCCATTACCTCGACCAATGCGGCAAACTCAATGAAGTCGTCGTCCACAACAACGCGCCATATAACCTGCTATTTTTGCCGGGCTTGGATCGCGTAAAGCTTAAGGCCACACGTTCGCACGACGCCGGAATCATCCTCGATCTCGACGCGATGCACCGCCTCGGCGATGTCGAGCCACTTTTCGATGATTGCCGCGATGTCGTCGTCATCGACCACCATGAACCGCACGAGGAGCCCGGGACGTTGCGAATCATCGACCCCGCCGCGCCGGCAACCGCGCTAATCCTCGCACGACTTTTCAAGGAGCTTCAAGCCAACATCACGCCGGACATGGCGACTTGCCTGCTGGCGGGCGTGGTAACCGATACCGGTAGCTTCCGCTATCGAAACACCACCGAAGAAGCGCTGCACGTGGCGGCTGAGCTGCTGCATTGTGGCGGCGATATCGTGCAAATCGCCGAAGAGGTCTATCACAAAAAGCCGCTGGCCGGGGTCAGGTTGCTGGGTCGATGCCTGGATAATATGCGCATCGAAGAATCCGATCAGATGGCGTGGAGCGTGCTCAAGGTGGCCGATTTTGACGAAACCGGGGCCGCCGAAAGCCACACCGAGGGCCTCGTCAACGAGCTTTTGGCGATCAACACCGTGAAAATAGCGGCGGTGATTCGCCAACGATCAACCGATAAACAAGTTAGAGCCAGCGTTCGATCACGGGAAGGTTACGATGTAGCCTCCGCTGTGCGCCCATTCGGCGGCGGCGGGCACCGGAATGCGGCGGGCGTCACTTTTGATTGCCCGATCGATGAAGCCGAACGGTTACTGGTAGGAGCGTTAAAAAGTTGCTTGGCGTCATCGTAGTCGATAAACCACAAGGCATAACTTCACACGATGTCGTCAGCCATCTGCGAAAAGCGCTCGGCACCCGCCGGGTTGGCCACGCAGGCACGCTTGACCCGCTAGCGACCGGCGTCTTGGTCGTCGCAGTCAACCACGCAACCCGATTCTTGCAGTACCTACCCCTCGAACCCAAAGTCTATGAGGCCGAGGTCATGTTCGGCGTGGAGACGGATACGCAGGATGCGGAAGGCGAACCGGTTGGCGGTAGCGCACCGCCCGAAGACCTGGAAGGCGCAATACGCGAGAACATGCCCGCGCTTACTGGTCCGATCGTCCAAATTCCGCCGATGTACAGCGCGATCAAGGTGCAAGGCAAGCCGCTTTACAGCTACGCGCGCGAAGGCGAAGAGATCGACCGCGCGCCGCGAAATGTCACGATTTTCAGGTTCGAATTGCAGTGGGTCCAAGAGCACCGCGCGCGATTCACAATTGAATCTTCCGGCGGCACGTACGTGCGAACTTTGGTCCATGACCTGGGTCAAGCTTTGGGTTGCGGAGCCCACCTGACCGCGTTGCGACGAACGTCGGTCGGGAATTTTGGCCTCGATCAAGCGGTAGAAATGGAGAAAGTGGACGCATCACACATCATTCCGCTGAACGAAGCGCTACCGCCGCTGCCCCTGCTCAACCTGTCGCCGCTCCAAGTGGCGCGCATTCGAGAGGGCCAATCGCTCAAGCTACCGAACCTGCCCGAATCGGAGTTTATTGGCTTGACCGATGAGCGCGACGTGGTCTTCGCTATAGGAAAAATTGCCGAGGAACGCGTGCGGCCCGAGTGCGTCATTCCGTTCGAAGCCTTGTATGGTCAGATTTGAGCCCGTTTCTTCTCGGCGAACAATCTCGGGCCACTTGCTCTATTTTTTGGCTTGGATTGCGATCACGGTCTGCGCAGCACTCTTAACACCCGCGAGTTCTGGCCACGGCACGCACCAGCAGCTCGGTTTGCCACCGTGCCCTTCGGTCCTGTTCTATGGCCGTCCGTGTCCCGGGTGTGGGCTGACGACCGCATTCTGCGCAACCGTGCATGGTCAATTCGCGACCGCGTTTCATGCTCATCCACTGGGCACGGCGCTGTATTTTCTGTTCACGGTTAGTGCGTTTCTAAACCTCTATGGGTTCATCAAATTGAAGCGTTTTGACACAAATTCATCACGATTTACGTGGTTTTTGGTCGCGCTGACGATCGTGTTTTTCAGTTTCGGCGCTTGGCGATTCTTTACGCAACGGGCCTATTTAGAAATTCCCGATTCTTGGTGGATTCGAAAATTAAGGTAGTTGTGGATAGGTTAGTTTTTCCATGGTAAAGTATCGCCTCTTCAGCGATCGATAGCGCATATGTTTGGCGTGCATATCTCCCCACAGCGCGTTCATCCCATCGCGATGCAAAAAGTGGAAATGATCGACGGTGTCGAAGTCGTCTTCGGGCGGGCTCTCGGCCCAGATTCTAACCTGCAATGCCGCGCAAATCGGCACCCATCGCTCATGCTCCCAAGCTACAAGCGTCTCGCTTGCCGATTCCATTAGCGAATTGGAAGCGCCGACGCAATCATACAGGCCATTGACGCGCTGGCAATGATAAGAAGCCGGCCCATACTCCTTGCCTTTGTACTCTGGATACTTTGCCGTAAACTGCGACAGTTCTTCGTAGCTATTGTTGAACCAATTGATGGCAATTGCTAACTGCCAGGAGCTGGGCATGCTGGGGCATTTCTTGATTTTCTCGTTCTTAAGGTACGGGTCAACCAGTCCCGGGCGTGGTTTATACTTTGCAGGCTTAGTGACATCGCCAATAAACCCGTTGTTAAAGCCCGTGTTATTGTTGTCGTAACCGATCCACAACTCCTGGTCGGCGAAGCCCGGCGCTGGCGCATAACGAATCGCC
>CAYRAX010000242.1:0-3015 GCA_964422285.1 uncultured Chthonomonas sp. | reverse complement strand
GGGAAGGGTCTGCAAAACCCTCATTCAGCGGTTCGAATCCGCTCGGCGCCTCCAATCCACTCTTCCGCTACTAATGGTGGCCTTTTCGCGCCTGTCGATAAGCCCAAGTGTAAGTTTGTGCGCCAAAATTGGCAAGATCAAAACAACCAAGTTTGCGGTAAAAAACCTGCACTCACGCCGCCAAAAGTGTGGGTCTTTACGGCAATCTTGCACACATCGAATCGATAATTTTTGCGGCTTCTCGCGCGTCAAAACCGTCTTGGAAAGTGGACCAAAACGTGAAACTAGCCGAGAGATCTGATCCGATTGTTGGCCCATTGGGGTTTGGCGCGGAGTTACCAATTCACATCGTTTGCCCGGCATTCGAGGGGCCGCTGGGCCTGTTGCTTGCCAGCGTCAAATCGCACAAAGTAGACTTGGTCGGCGTACCGCTTCAACCCATTTGCGAGGCTTATTACCGATACGTGCTCGACCTGGCGACCGCAGATTTGGACCAATGTGGCGGCGCAATCGTCGCGCTTTCGTACCTTCTTGAGCGCAAGGCGTACGCGCTTTTGCCAACGCCAGATCTTGCTGACGACGACGAATGCGACTTTCTTGATCCATTCGATATCGAGCCGACGATGCACGAGTACGCGGCGGCCATCGAGTCTCTTCGCCTCGCCTATGAGGTTCGCGAGCAGCACTATTTCCGCACTGCGGGGTCGGAAAGCCTCTACGAATTGCCGTTCGAGCTGGGCAATATCACGGGTAGCGACTTGGCGCTGGCGTTTGACCGCCTGATGCGTCGCGCGGTGCCCGAAAAGCCCGAGATTCTGAATAAGCCGCGCCGCTCGCTAGCCGACCAAATGACGATTGTGGCGCGTGCTTTGCCCGTCGAATTCCTACCGCTCGACCAAATCGTCGTCGGTGAATTCACTCGTTCCGAGGCGGTTTGGTGGTTCTTGGCGCTGCTTGAGTTGTTGCGGCTCGGCCAAGCCCGGGCCATAGTCGAAGGTGACGAAGTACTTTTTGCGGGGTGCGCGGAAAGCTGACCATTGCCGACCAAATTCTCGCCGTACTTTTCGTTTCCGATCGCCCGGCGTCGCTGGATGCGCTTTGCGATGCCCTGCAGGCGACTCCCGCGCAGGTCGATAATGCCATCCAATCGCTTGGATCGCGGCTCGCCGAAAGCGGTCCATTGGAAATCATCAAGATCGCGGGCGGCTATCAACTTTGCTCCAAGGCGCCCTATGCCGACCTGGTCACGAAATGGCTGAATCCGCAAAAGCAGCGCCTCAGCCGCAGTGTGCTGGAGGTCCTCGCCATCGTCGCATACCAGCAACCGATCACGAGCGCCGAAATCGAGCAGATCCGCGGCGTTCAGTGTGATTACGGTTTGCGGCAACTCCAAGAGCGGCGCCTCATCAAAGAAGCGGGCAGAAAGCCTTCGCCGGGACGCCCAATTTTATACGCAACGACGCAACAGTTCTTGCATCAATTTGCACTGAACGACCTCGCAGAACTTCCGCGCCTGCAACTTTCGCTTCCCGGTGGACCAGAAGCCGCCGAATTGCCCGCGCCGCGCGAGGATATCCCGCTCCCGGGACTATGATTTCTCGGCGAGAGCTTTTTTGAGAGCTTCCGTGACTTCGGGCGCATCGGGCTTCGTTCGGGCACTAAAGCGGGCTTTGACTTTGCCATCGCGACCAACCACAAATTTTGCGAAATTCCAATCGATCGGGTCATGATTGTCGCTTTTGGCGATCAACCACTGGTACAGCGGGTGCATGTCGTCGCCCTTCACGCTAATTTTTGAAAACATCGGAAAACTCACGCTGTATTTCGTCTTGCAAAATGCCTTGATTTCCGCGTTTGAGCCTGGCTCTTGGCCCATAAAGTTGTTGGCGGGAAAGCCGAGAACGAGTAATCCAGCGCCTTTGTGGGCTTCGAAAACCTGCTCCAGTTGAGCATATTGCGGAGTCAGCCCGCACTTGCTCGCGACGTTGACAATCAGAAGAACCTTGCCCTTATATTTCGCAAAATCGACCTTGTGCCCGTCGATATCCGCCATTGAAAACGGGTAGATCGTGTCGTAGGTCGGTGCCTTGGCGGGGTCAAAATTGCCCGCAAAGAGCGCGGTTATCATTGCAAAGATCGATGGAATGCGCATAGTCAAAGGTTCTACGCTTTGGATTTGCGTCGGGTGCCCTTGCGAGCGGCGGACCCACGCTTCTTCGAGGGGCCAGCCGCCGCCCGAGCCGCAATCAACTCGCGCGCTTCATCCTCTGTGATGTTTTCGGGGCATTGGTTTTGCCGTCGGTAACGTATGGACCGTAGCGGCCATCCAGAACTTTCATGCCGCCAAATTCTTTGATTGCGGCCCGCGGCGTTGCTCCAGCCGCGCCACGACCACGGACCGGCTTTGGTGCCTTGAGCAGCGCTACCGCGGCATCGTGGGTGAGTTCAGCTGCCTCACGCCAATCGGCGATGTTTCGCGTCTCCGTGCCGCTTTTTACGTAAGGACCGTATTGCCCAATCGTCACCACGATGGGCTCCTTGGTCTGGTCGAAAACGCCGAGGTTGAGCGGGAATCGCAGCAGTTTGGTGAGGTCCGCCTCGTCCAAGCTGCTCGGGTTGACGCCTTTCGGTAAAGTAATCCGCTTTGGCTTGTCGCCGCGCGCGCGCTCCTCTTCGGATTGCTCCAGCTCCAAATAGTCGCCAAATCGTCCTTTTCGGTGGATCACCGCCTTGCCGGTATCGGGGTCGTGCGCGACCGCGGCGGGGCCTTGGGCGCGCTCGTTGATCAGTGAAATCGCTTCCTCCAAGCCGAGCTCAGCGGGAGCGATGTCGTCGGGAATGTTCGCCGAGTTCAGCGGTCCGCCTTCGCCGCGCTGAGCGAAAACACCGAACCGGCCAACGCGAACAACCACGGGCTGTCCGTCTTCCGTTTCGCCCAAATTGATGACCGGGAAAGGTATGTCTTGGCCCTTCTTTTCAACCTGAACATTCAAGCCCGGATGCTCGGGCGTTCCA
>CAYRAX010000241.1:0-3033 GCA_964422285.1 uncultured Chthonomonas sp. | reverse complement strand
CTGCGCGTTGATTGCGTACTTGCACTCCACGTACATCGTGCCCGAGCTGGCCGCGAGAGCGTTGAGGTAGCTCTGGTACGCCGCCGGGGGCTTGATGCCCTGCGGCCACTCCCTGATATCTTCCGGATAGGTTGATGGCAGAGGGGTGCCGTCCCGTAGGTACGCCTCGAACGCCTTGTGCACGAAGTCCCCCGCACGCCCGGCATCGTTCGGAGGGTCCACCACGCTCTTCGCCACGCGCTTCTCGTAGTACGCCTTCGGACAGTTGAGGAAGTCCGACAGGGCCGAGTGTGACCACGGGAGTGGTTTCATAGCCGAGTCACTAATGCATCTGCTGCAAGCGCAGCCCGGTCGGCCATCTCCATCACCGACATCGTGGCGTAGTGCGGGTTGGCGAACATGGCGACGAACACCATCTGTGCGGTCTGCTGCCTGAACGTGACGCCACCAGTGGTCGTAGGTGGTGGTGCGTTAAACGCCGGTTGTATTACGGTCGGGTAAACCTGCTGGTCGCCCCACATGGCTTAGTACGCCGACCACTTGATGACCAGACACCCCTCGCTTTCGTGCTGGTCGAACGTCACCTTCATGCTGCCGCTGACCGGCGCAAACACCGCCTTGACCGTGTTCTTGGCCGCACGGATCGCGTTACTTCTGGACGCGAACGCTTCGGCGTCGGCAACGATGCGACCGTTGCGCGCCTTGAAGTGCCAGTACCACGCCGGGTCGGCGCTGTTCGTTAGGCTGTAACCTTCAAACACTTCGATGTGCATGACGTTCTCCTATGTGTTTTTCTTCATGCTTCCGCTCTTGGTGCGCGGGAAGCTCCGGTTGTCCGACGCGGACGTGACGCGCAGATTGCTTGCTGCGTTCGTACCACCCTTCGACAGCGCGACCTTGTGATCCACGTCCTTGCCGTCGTTGGGCTTGACCAGCCCTTTCTTCACCGCCAATCGCCGTGCCCGCATCCGCACGGCGTGCGGAGCGTTATGGCCGCCGATCTCGCCACGACGCTTGGCGGTTTTGGTTTCTTGCTTGATGTCGCGCACGTAGTTGGGGGAGCTTGGCATCATCATCCTCGACAGTTAAGAGTTGATAGTCCTCACGGGTGTACTTCGACTTCGGCAGAAACACGCGGTCGTACTCGATGCCACCATCCACACGAACCCGCATCATGTGGGTCTCCCGGTCGTACGTCAGCACTTCCGCGTGTACCTCTCCTGTCCGTTTCCAGAGCAGGAACGTGGGCATCCTACTCCTCCTCGGTCTCCTCGGCGGGGGCGGCCTTCTTGCCCTTCTTCCTCGGCAGTGCCGAGGACGCCAGCGGCAGCTCTTCCTCCGACTTCACGATCCGGTAGCCGAACTTGGCCAGCGCAGGCTTGGACAGGTCACGTGAGAACTCGGCACCGTACTCCCCGGCCAGCTTGCCCATCTTGCTGTCCTTGTCGTACGCCAGCACCCGGAACCGCACGGTCGGGTTCTTGATGTTTTCGATGTACACGAACATCGGCCTCTCCTAGTTGAGTTGAGACTCCAAATCCTTGATCGCGGCGTCGAGTTCGCGCATCTCGGCGGGAGCCAGTTGCGCCTGCCCGTCGGCAATCAAACCGCGCGCCAACTTCCGCACCTGCTTCGCCAGCCGCAACTGCTCGTGCAACGGCACGGTGTTCAGCGTGTGCTCCAGATTCTTCTTGTTGGTTGATGTGCGTTGGGTCATTTTTTAGCCTTTCCGTAACTCTTGTGGTATCCCACTTCGCAGTTCAGCGGCAAGTCAGGGCACCATGGAAGTGGTGTACGCAGTGCCTTCTCCGCTTCAGCCTTAACCTTCTCGGCTTGGTCTTTCCGCGCCAGCCACACCCCCTCATCGTGCACCGACAGCACCAGCCTGCGCGGGACCATGAGAGTTTGGGCCATGACAACGATCCGTGCAAGCGCCTGCACGATGTTCTCTACTACTTTCGCACCATAGATTTTCTGCCTCGCCCGGCCGTCCCAATACGACCACTCTCCTGCCGAGTCACGCTTCAAGTCTCGGTACTTAATTACCAGTCCGTTCGGGAGCAGCAGCCCATCCTCGCAGGTAGTGATGACCCCCCGGAAGTCCACCGCCACGCCGTACCGCCCGCTGGCAATGGCGTCGAGTGCTTCCTCGCAGCGGTACCAGAGCTTCACCACCTGTGGGTGACGCCGCCGGTAGATGCTCACGATCTCCTGCGCCCGCTTCATGGAAAGCCTCGTCGTTGATGCGAACTTAGCAGCACCAGTGCCGTAGCCCAGCCCGAGCTTGGCGGTCTTGCCGAGGAAACGCTCGTCAGGATCGTCCTTTTTGCTGATCGCCCGACCGAAGATCATCTCGGCCATAACGCAGTAGATGTCCGGACCCTTGCCTGCGTCGAACCGCCGGTACGCTTCTACTTGGTCGTCCTGCCCGGCTAACCAATCCTCCATGCGTGACTCGATGTTCATGGAGTCGCCAACGACCAGCACGTATCCATCTGGCGCTTCGACGGCAGTGCGGATGAAGCCGTGCGTCTGCTTGTTCGTCACCTTGTCGTATGCGACCCGTTCGAGGTTCTGCCAGTTCATCAGGTCGCCGCCACCGGCACGTCCGGTGCCTGCTGCGTAGTACGAGATGTACACACAGGCACGGCCCCGCTCTGCCATACCAAGCAGGCGCTCAGTGCGAGACTCGTTGATCGTGCTGCGTGCGTTCAGGCGTGCCGCTGCCAGTGCCTGCACCATCTCGTCAGGATGCTCGGACAGCTCCTCCATGAACGGGTCCTTCTTGGCGAACGCATATATCCATTCACCCTTCGGGTTGAGCTTCAGCCCCGGCTCGATACCATGGAAGCGCAGTATCTCCGCAAACTTGTCGCTGCTACGCAGATCGGAGAGCTGCACGCCTGCCTCAACCAGCAACTGCACCTTCCGTACTCGCAGGCGTTCCTTGTACTCCAGCAACTGCTGTTCGTTCAGCTCCAGCGTCGGCTCGGTGAACATGCGGATGAAGCGATCCATCAGCTCGATCTCGCT
>CAYRAX010000240.1:0-3092 GCA_964422285.1 uncultured Chthonomonas sp. | reverse complement strand
ACTTTTATCCGTCACATAGAACGCCGCGACACCCTGCCCAGCCCATTGACCAACGCGCGCGGAACGGATCGACCAACCCAAATCGGCGACTAATCGAGAAAGACGAAACGCCATACCACGACCGCGCGGCGCATAAAAATCGATGATGGTCGGCGACCCGCCCACGAATTCGTAACGAAATTGGCCCTGTGGTCGATTGGGTTCTTTGCCGCGCGCGACCAAGATTGAATCAGCCGATTGCTCACCCAGCATCACCGCCATCAGGTCTCGCTTGACCACGCTCGCGGTCGCCGATGGGACCGGGCGCCCGCCGAATGCAACGCTCAAAATGTCAATCGCAATGGGCTGCTCGGTTTCGGTGGTATGCGCACGAACTCCCGACAGCGATAAATCGTTGGCGTACAGAACACCCAGAATTTCGCTCAACAATCCAGGCCGGTCTGCACAGGTGACGGTAATTTCGGTGGTTCCTTGTGCGGTCGATTGCTCGAAAACCGCCGATGGCTGGCCTGCCTTTGCGTCTTCAACGAGTTGAAAATGGTCCGCGACAACTTCTGGCGGCATCGTGGCCAAGTAGTACGCTGGCAAGCTGTCCAGAAAGCCATCGAGATGATCGGCGGCGATCTCCGCAGCCGCCTTTTTCGCCCGGCGGCGGAATATGGCAGGATCGGTTGGCTGGGCGGCACCATGGGTCAACGCCACCAAAGTCGAACCATAAAGCTGGGTTAAAGTGGACTCGGTCGCGCCGGTTAACGCTTCGGACGATACGGCGGCGATGTCAGCGCGGGTGAGCAAAAGCAGCATTTTCAGCCGCGTCTCGGTTTCCACAAGTTTGGCAAATTCGTCGATTGTTTCGGAAAGTTGAACGTCGCGCATGCGGGCGGTGTGAGCCATCGCCAAGTGCTCGCGAACAAGCCAAGCCACCAACTCAATGGATTCTTGATCGAGATTCCAGCGACGGCCCACCTCGCGAGCCAGTTGCTCGCCCGAAATGGAGTGTGGCCGCGACGCGTCGATCTTGCCGACATCGTGCAGCAATGTGGCGAGGACGAGCAGCCCCGGATCGCGCAAGGAATCCCATATTTCCAAGAACCCCGGGTTCGAATTCTGCTGAAAAAGCTGGCGCACGGCCTGAATCGTGTGCTCGAATACCGTGTATTCGTGCGACGCGTCTCGCGGCATCAAGTAGCGGCATGCCGTGAGCTCGGGCAGAAGGTGATCCAAAAGGCCGCACTGGTCGAGCGTGGAAATTGCCGATTCGCCGCTCGCCAAAAACGCGATGATGTCACCCGCGACGACGTTGTCGTTCGGTCGAGCTTGGGCCGATTCCGCATGCAAACCCAGCTCCATGCCGATTCCCACTCCCGACGCGGCAGCACTGAGATCGGCGTCCGAAGTAATGCGGACCTCGCCGCGGATCGCGAAGACGCCAGGAACAATTTCAAACCTCGATTCCTTCAGCCGTTCGCGCGCGTGGAGGTAGCTGGCGTGAATGCGATGCCGAGCCGCGGCGAGCCCAGATAAAAATTCGAACATGTCGATGCCGAGCGCGTCGGCGATCTCGGCTTGGCGTGGACGGGTCAGCTCGTCCTGCGGCTTGCCTGATATCGCGTGTAAAAGGTTTCGTGCGGTGAGCACGGATTCAAGGTCGGCGTCCGGGCGCTTGGCTTGCTCGCCGAGAGTTTTGGCCAGCCAATTCGCCGCGTGGAAGCAGCGCAAACCGCCCGCGCCATATTTGAGATTCGGCACGACGACGAGGGGCGAGGCATGAGTGCGGGCCAACTCCGAATCGCGCTCCCTCAGTTTGCCCAGCAAAAATGGACCTACGACCAGCGAGTCGCGCAACTTGGCTTCGACCGTCGAAAGTAGCGATTCGGGACCAAACAACCGGCGAGCATCCATCAATCCGGTGCGAGAGCGATCATCCAGCCCGGGCAAGTCGCCCAATGGCACGTAGGCATAGCCGATTCGACCCTTCAAGCCCTCGCTGAAGACAGCATGCAAGGCTCGATAGAATGCCCGAAGCCAATGGTCGATGTTTGGGTCCGCTTCGTCGAGAGGCACGATGGCAAGATCAACGTCTGAATGAGGTGCCATTTCGTTGCGCCCATAGCCGCCTGTAGCGAGCGCGAGAACCGGAGCTGGCGCGCCGGTTTCCTCTTCCAGCTTTTGCGCTATGCCGATGATGGTCGCATCAACGAAAGCCGAGTGTTGGGAGCACCAATCGACCCCACGGGGATTCCGCAAAAGGTCATCCAGAAGCGCGGCACGGCACTCCAAAATATTGCCTATATCCAATGAAATCACGGCTCGCGGAAATAGTATAGCGGTTCATTCAAGGCTACTTGCCGCAGATCCTCGCCGAGGCGGTGATCGGCGAACGCGCTGAACGTACCGCAAACGATCGCGCAGCCGATGGACCAGACAAAGAGCGCTTGGCCGCAGGTGTTCAGCGTATGATCCAAGCAAGCGATCGACGAGCGGCGCTGCAGCTTGGCTATTGTGGCGGCAAAAATGAATGGCATCAGCAAAAGCCATGCTTCTAAGAAAAACGCGGGCCCAGTTCGACCGCCGAGATGCGCGGGAACCGGCAAATACGCGGCAAGGCTTTGATATCCGGCGGATTGGGTGCTCCACGTGAACCAGCCCGAGGCGAGCAACATCATCACCCACGACGTGCGCAGGACCCGCTCCGAAAATACGCTAACGTGCAATGGTCGCTGATTCTGGGTCGCCGAGCTGCTCAAAAAGGCAAAAATCATCGCGGCGACGATGCCTAGCGTCAACCTCTCAGTCGCCAGGCCCACACCAACCGCCGCGACTGCCCCGACCCACAGCATGCTTTTTTGATTGACCAAATTGGCCGCCGCCGCACGACGAAGCACCCACGCCAATCCCACGAAACATGCCCCCAACGCACCGCTGACGATCAACGACGACGGCAGTGAATAGAGTGCCACCGCGAGTGCCGCATTGCTTTGGTTCGCTTTGTCCGCGGGAATTCGGTCCAGAATTTGCGACCAAGCCGCGTTGTCGCGCAGCGTCGCCGCGACTTCGTCTGCTTGACCTTCTTTGCCGTGCGTCTTGAACTC
>CAYRAX010000239.1:0-3113 GCA_964422285.1 uncultured Chthonomonas sp. | reverse complement strand
ACTGTTCCTACTCTATCTCTATTGATACACTTCAGAAATGAGAAGGCTGACCGAGGTCGCACGTGATCCAGCGTTGGGGATGCTGCTGCGTGAAGGTTTTTTACTCATCCTCCTTGTACCAATTGTCGGATGCGGCAACCATCACGTCCCCTCACCACTCCATCCGTTGCCCACGTCCTCACTCGCCGTGAGGGAACTGGTGATCGATCGGGTTAGCCCGGTTGTCGAGAGCCTTTTCAACTCTGCATCTCGTGAGGCTCACAACACGATTACCGCCTCCCACCAAACGGTCGGGACACGACCAGCCAGATACAAGCCACGAGCGGTCACTGACACGTTAAAAAACCCCTGGGAAGGCCTGAGGAATCTTGAACGTTATGGACTCCTCGCCGTGGAATTGGCAGCAGCCAGTCCCCTGGATCTTCCAACCCTCCTGAATAGACTCGAGACCAGTATGAATCGGTCCTCTGCGCCGGTAACACCGATTCCCATCCCGACTGGTTCACATCGCAGCAACACGATAGCGTTCATCCGTGAGGTGCTTCATCAAGCCGCGCTCCATCGAGAACATGCATTGGCAGATCTTTCCGACCAGGAACGGACCTTCCTCTTCGAGCACGGACGAACACTGGCGGAATCCTATACACCTCAAATCTCCATACTCTCTGACGTCACGATGTCTCAGATCCTCGCGAACACCAGGTTTGCGGGGCTCTTGCAAAAGCGCGTGAAATACGATCATCTCCTTGCTGCAGGCCAAGTCCTGGCACAGTTGACCAGTACGCAGTGGTTGGAAGAGCTACACGAGACATTCCCGGATCCCGTCTCTCCAACACAGATTCCTCCTGGTATTACCGGCGAAATCAGATTTGTTGTCCATACATCGGAAGGGCTCGTCATCATTGGAGGCCCAGGTCCGAACAGCTATGCATTGGAAGGGCCCGTGGCCCTTATTCTTGATCTTGGCGGGGACGATTCGTATCACGGTCTCATCGGTGCATCGTACGACGTCCGGTATGGAAATGCCGTCGTCATCGATCTGGCCGGCAATGACCGTTACACTGGAGCCCCAGTGGGATTAGCCACAGGCCGACTCGGTGTCGGACTTCTCTTCGACCGATCCGGAGACGACAACTATGAACTTTCTCCAGGATCAGGTGGAGTGGGCTTGGGAGGGCTGGGCATCTTGGTCGATACCCAAGGAAATGATCAGTACCATGGTAACCGATTGACACAGGGCGCTGCGATCGGAGGGCTGGGGCTCTTGCTCGATACAGCGGGCAATGATCGTTATAGTAGCCATGGATTTGCCATCGGGTTTGGGGGACCTCTTGGACTCGGCGCCAGCATTGATACGGACGGAGATGATCAGTACCAATGCGGTGAGGTCATTCCCAGCGCCTACAACGCCCATGAGGCGTTAGAGTCGAAACCAGGCGATCCGGAGTTTCAATACGACTGCTTTGGCCTCGGTGCCGGCGCCGGCTCGCGCGTCCTGACGACACAACCTCAATGGGTCGACCAAAGCTTAGCCGGTGGCATGGGTCTGTTGCTCGATCTAAAAGGGCGTGATCGATATCAAAGCGCAAACTTCTCACAGGGAATGGGATATTTTTTTGGTGCAGGAGTCTTACTTGATCTCGAGGGTGAAGATGACTACCAAGCTGCCCGCTATGGCCATGGCGCCTCCGCCCACCATGGTGTGGCACTCTTCATCGACCGCCAGGGGAACGATCACTATGGATCAAGAGGCCCATACTATAATGGTGGAGTGGCGTGGGACCACAGTATCAGCTTAACCATTGATGCAGGAACCGGTCAGGACAGCTATGCATTCGATCGCACAACCGGTCTTGGGAAGGCCGACTACACCGGCTGGGCCGTCTTTCTGGACGAAGGCGGGCGCGATACTTATAGAGTCCAGTCTGGGTTTGGTGAGACCTCGGAACGGAGCCTTGCCGGTTTCATCGATCTCACTGGTGAGGACCAGTACAGTCTCCTGTCAGGAGTCCCAGATTTCCGCCCAGGAAACAGCATGGTCTTCTCCCATGGGCCCGGGAGTTTTTTCCAGGACCGGTAAGCCTCACCATCCACATCATCTCGGAACATGGGGGACGCAGCCCCATACCCACGGAATCTACTGACCAAGTAGACAGAAGGGGGTTGTTTTTTCTCTTTCAGACGTAGAAAATACCGGCGCTTTCTCAGTATTGGCCTAATCATCCACATTCTATAGAGAGGCATAACCGTGAGGCTGCGTAATCTTGTACAGCTTGTTGTGGCAGTCAGTATCTGGGGCGTAACGAACCACCTCTGGGCCTACGATGCGAGTCCGAATATCGGCACCGCAGAGGGCTCCTGTGCCGACGTGATCTTTTCCGCTTTTACACCACCCCCATACTCCTATGAGAAGGGCAATGAGGCAGCGCCAAAGTCAGACTTCTCGTTCTTGGCGTCGAAGGCAACCCGTATTGATAGCCTGAAGGTCACCGTCAAGGACGAGAAGGTCCCGGTTACCATTACACCGCAAGGAAATGGATATCTGGTCAAAGGCAAACTGCCTGCCAGCGCAACAGGATCCTACGTCCGGGTCGACATCTTCGCTGAAGGGCTGACGCTTTGTCAGCGTGCGGATGGGTGGCTCTTAAAAGTTGCGAAGTAATCTGATCTAACTGAGGGCAGTGGGCAGGTTGTTCTCCTGCCCACCTTGCTCCGGTTCTCGCTAGCCAAGAACAGCGTTACGGTTCCTGCTCTTCAACAGACTCAATCGCTTCCCGCAACTTCGCCACAAAAGCCACCGGCTGATTGAGGGCATTCTCCGTCAATTGAAATTCACTGACGAGCACGCCGTCCTTATCGACCAGTACGAGGCGATACCCCTGTTTCATGGAACACCTTTCTTCTGCCTGAGACATGTCAGAACTTCGGAGGTACCTTGCAGACGGAGAGTCGTCAGCTCGGAGATCGGTCAAAAGGGAACACGAATGCCGAGATGGACTTCGTTTGGGATGAGGTGCGGTCCTAACAGGCTTCTCAAGCCTGCGGGGGGCTGGCTGGAAAGAAATGAAGCCGACGGTGCCGTATGGAGGACGCGATCACGCTCCGTAACATAG
>CAYRAX010000238.1:0-3134 GCA_964422285.1 uncultured Chthonomonas sp. | reverse complement strand
TCGCATCACTCAGAGGCTCAACGTACCGAAGCGTACGCCTCGCCTCTTCGCTCGCTGCGGCCTTGCCGGTCGGACTTTTTGAGCATCCTCAAGTGATTGTGGCGAAAGGGCTGCAGGGAACCTTCTCGCTCTAGTGTTGGCAATAACGGAGTTTTTCCGCAGCCTGTTATGGTACCAATGCTCCTGAGCTAGGAGCTGGTTCCAGCTTCAACTTCTCGATGGTGAATGAGGCATCGCGCCGTGGGACTTGTTCATGAAACGATAAGGTGAACTCGGAAGCCGACGCGTCCGATGGTTGAGCGAATAGGAAGACCACTCGTTGTTTTCGTCGAGGGGATAGTTCGATACCCCGCGTACAGAGGCCTTCCCGGTTCTCCTCGACGGTCTGATGCCAGATGCCCCCATGTTCATCCTTCAGCACCGTGTTTTGCAAGTGACAGAGCAGCTTGAGATCGCGCGTGGAATGATTCGCGACGGTGGCATCCACCTTGATCCGGCCGTTCATCCGCTCCATGGACGTGACGACGAATTCGTAGGCGTCGTTCCGATGGGTTCCCAAACCGGGCGGTGGCGCCGGTTCTTTGGGCTTTTCGACCGGCAGTATTCCTGGTGGAGGATCTTCTTTTTTGAAGAAAGTGCTCAGGGGCCCGGTTTTCGGGAAGGTCGTTCGAGTGGCGCTGATCGATTGAGCCTGCTTGGGGGTGATCAACCGCACGGTCACTTGTAGACCGTCGGGTGTGTCGGTGTAGGTGCCTGATACGAGGATGTCGGCGCGGATGGCCTTGGCGGCGCGCCGGACGGTCTTGGCATGGGCCGGATCAATATGCTCCAGCTGCATCTTTTTGAACGTCGAGTAGAGCAGGGTGCGATCGACCGTGGTCAGCTCACCGGCCACCATGATTTGTGTCCCAAGTTCTTCGGCAAGGAATTGTCCGACCGGCGTCTGTTTACCCTGTGCGTCGGTAAAGTCGAGTACGGCAAGGCGCTGCTTCTTTGCCCTGGCGGCTCGTTCCGTCACGCTTTCCGCCAACTGTTTAAGACTGTCCTCGTAACTGGCTGCCCATGACGATGGTGGAAACTGCAGCGGCAGGACCAGGGTGAGCAGAAGGAGCAGCGGGCCAATCATACGCATGAATGGTTGCCATTATACTCATGGTGATGCCGGTGCGACAAGATTTGTCGTACGTGAAACGTCGCATGCTGGAACGTTGGAGGCCAGAGGTTTGACGCATGAGATACATCCCTCCAGCTTCCGTCCCCTAACAGTTTGCTGAAAAACTTGGTTTCTGCTTCGCGCACCGTTGCACGATGATAGAAAGAACTGTGGCACTCTACAGCTCAGAATGCTCAAAAAGGCCGTCCAGCAAGGCCGCAGCGAGCGAAGGGGCGAGGCGTACGCTTCGGTACGTTGAGCTTCTGAGTGATGCGAGAACGCCGCTGGAGGACTTTTTCAGCATTCTGCTAACTTCCACCAGTGCATGGTCTGTTTGAGCCCGTAAGCACGCCTTCTGTGGGGTTTGACAAACGTGCTTGTCGGTACAGTACACTACCACCCCTATAGTTCCCCCCCATTTACTCCTACTGTCCTAAGGAGGCCTCCATGCGGAATAGTTTCTGGGTCACGATGCTCAGCGCAGCGGGTCTGTTTCTCCTCTGCCTCACGAGTTGGGCCGGCGCCGAAGAGTCGACTGGTGCCCTGAATGAGGCCCGGCTGGTCGCGCAATACAATTACTCGATCCACATCCTGGCCATGTTGGTCGTCGGGTTCGGATTTCTCATGGTCTTCGTCCGCCGTTATGGTTTCGGCGCGACGACCGGCACCTATCTTGTGGTGGCCACGGGACTGCCTCTGTATATGTTGTTGCGTGCGAATGGGGTGGTGGGGCACGAGTTGAAGGCCCATACAGTCGATGCACTCCTGTATGCTGAATTCTCCGTGGCGACTGCGCTCATTGCGATGGGAGCCGTGCTGGGGCGGTTGCGGGTGTTTCAATATGCACTCCTTACGTTGCTGCTGGTCCCGCTCTATGCCGTGAACGAATATCTCGTGTTGGACAACGGGGCCGGGTTGACCAAAGGGTTTCAGGATTCGGCTGGTTCGATCGTCATCCACGCGTTCGGGGCCTACTTTGGTTTGGCAGCGTCGTTGGTTCTGACGACGACGGCGCAGCGGAGTCAGCCGATTGAGTCCGATCCGACCTCCGATCGCTTTGCCATGCTGGGCTCGATGGTGCTGTGGCTGTTCTGGCCGAGTTTTGCGACGGCGATTGTGCCGTTTGAAGAGATGCCGCAGACGATCGTGAATACGATTCTGGCATTGAGCGGGGCAACGCTCTCAACCTATTTCCTCAGCACCCACTTCCATCATGGGAAAACGTCGATGGTCGACATGGCTAATGCGGCGTTGGCGGGTGGGGTGTCGATCGGTTCAACCTGTAATCTTGTCAGCCCGACCGGTGCATTCGGCATCGGACTGCTGGCCGGCGCCTTGTCGGTCATCGGCTATGTGTTTATTCAACCCATGCTCGAGTCGAAGATCAAGCTCGTCGATACCTGCGGCGTCCACAATCTGCATGGCATGCCGGGGTTACTCGGCGGACTTATGGCGATCATTGTCGTGCCAGGCGTTGCCGGTGTGCAGCTGGTGGGGATTGCAATGACGCTTGGGATCGCCATCATTGGAGGCGCCATTGCCGGTGCGGTGATTCGAGCGACCGGGACGACTGAACAGGCCTACGAAGATTGCCACGAATTCTCCCATGTGCCGGGGCCGGACAGTGAGCGACGGGTGGAGGAACTGGCGCTTGGGGCCAAGGCCGATATCGACGCTCTGCAGAAAGAACTTCTTGCTCGGCCTGCCGCTCGTACGTGAGGGGTGAAGCCTCTTTCGATTGCCTGTGAATGACATGGTGGGAGGTCTGGACTAGCAGGCCTCTCAACCTGCTGAACGGTGAAACGTGAAGCGGGTACAGCGGGACGCTTGAGGTTGGAAGTTGGAGGTATGTATCTCACGGCCCATACTTCTGACCTCTAACTCCCCAATATGCAACGCTTCACGACGTACGCTGCTTAGGTCGAGCAAGCTCTGTTTGGTGCGCCGGACAGGACTGCATGTAATAGATTCAGATCCGTCA
>CAYRAX010000237.1:0-3139 GCA_964422285.1 uncultured Chthonomonas sp. | reverse complement strand
CTTAGTCGGGATATCGTCGCGCTTCTGTTGGAAGAACGCTCAGGCGAGCGATAACCGTAACATTATGTACTCATAGGGAACTGTGAGCGTCATGGCATCTCGGACCCGTATGCAGCTCGATGGGTCTAAGATCGGTCAGGACCCTGACATTTTCACGGACGTTCTTGAAGTCCCGTTTGGTCAGCTTGGCCAACGCAGCGCTCGACTGAGGCCGTCGCGTTCGGATCGTATGTAAGATCATCATGCGTAGTTCGGTGAGAACGCGTTGCATGGCCTCAACACTGACAAAATAGACACCGGTTTGCTGGAGATGGTCCGGCCGGCTTTCAGCGCCTTCAGGGCATTCTTTAACTCCCGCATCCCTTCCTCGATCGAACGCACGCCGACTTTCAATCGTTTGACTTTCATCGCGAGATTCCCTTCTTGACTGCCTTCATCTCACTCAGAACGTCTTCAATCAGACCATTCAGCTACTCCTTCCTACAAGCCGTCTCCCACAGCCCCTGATTGATCGTTCCCGACTCAATTGCCACCCACTGGCCTTCGCCCGTATGTCTTCCGCCTCCAATCACCTCTCCTGTCCCCATGTGGCCGTAGAAGTCCTTGGATGTCAGCGTCCGAACTCGTCGTTCAGCACAGTCGACTTGCTTGGTTAGTGTGGTCGAGTAAAAACGGGTAGGCGTCCGTCCTCCCTGCATGGCCTTCCAGTCGATCAGGGCTGAGATCGTCACCTCGTGACCTGCTCGGTGAATGGTATCGGGATCAATGTACAGTGTCTGCAGCGGGTGCGACTGATACTGATCCTCAAGTGCCACCCATCCGGCAAAGACAGGGCCTTCACATTGCATCATGAAGATGATGGCAAGACAATACCTCAAGCGACACATGAGTATTGGCTATTATTCCCAATGGATAAGACGTTGACGATGGACAGGGTGACGTACGTGGATCGTTGACCATGTCGATTGACGACAAGATGAAGAAGAAAGAGGCATTTCATGCTGGTACGCGTGATTCTCATTCTGCATTACCCAACGAGAACTGGGCTCACCCTAGCTTCTTCGGATGGTCGAATCAAGTCTGGGATCACGAATACATGATGCGAGTTGGTTATGACCGTGGCGATGGGACGAGAGTCTGGCCATCGCCAGATGGGAGCGAACCGATTTCGTGCAGCTTCAGCAGATTCGTGCCGCCGACTTGTCCCACTCGAGTCCCCGACAGGATCACGATTTTTTCTCCGGGTGTGACCAGCCCCTCCGATTTCAAAAGCCGCTCCGCCTCCTCCACGCGTGCGTCGGTCTGCTCGACCTGTGGCACGGTGTACGGGCGTACGCCCCAATAGAGGGCCATCTGCCGCCTGACCGGCTCAAACGGCGTGAGCGCGATAATGGGGGCGGATGGGCGTTGTTTCGATATCAATCGCGCGGTGGTCCCGCGCTCGCTGAATGCCACGACGGCGCTCGCGGCGACCGATTTGGCCGCGGAGGCAGCAGCGGTACAGGCAGCTTCCTGAAAAGACAGGTTTTCCAAATCGGTTTGGCGCTTGCGCGTCACACCCGGTTCGGCACCTGCTTCTGCTGCGCGAATAATCCGATCCATAACTTGAATCACTTGGATTGGATGAGCTCCGACGGCTGTTTCAGCCGAGAGCATCAGGGCGTCACTGCCGTCGAAGACGGCGTTGGCCACGTCTGACGCTTCTGCCCTCGTTGGACGCAAGGCGTGCGTCATCGACTCCAGCATCTGAGTGGCAGTGATGACCAGACGACGTCGGCGATTGGCTTCGACGATGATCCGCTTCTGTAGAAGTGGCACGGCTTCCGGCCCCATCTCCACACCCAGATCTCCTCGGGCGATCATCACACCGTCGGCCTGTTCCAAAATCTCATCTAGCGCGGCGATGGCCTCGGCTCGCTCGATTTTCGCGATGATTGGTACGGTGCTTCTGCATTCCGCTACCAGTGTCCTTGCCGCCTCGATGTCCTGTGGCCCTCGAACAAAGGATAGAGCCAGATAATCCACGCCATGCTCGACGCCGAAGCGAATGTCTTCCTGATCCTTCTCGGTCAATGTAGGGGCACTGACCGCAGTATCAGGAAGATTGATCCCTTTGTGTGAGGTGATCGCACCGCCGATGATGACGGAACAGTCGATCAGATTGTCTGCCACGCAAACGGCTTGTAGCTCGATGAGTCCATCGTTGATGAGCACTCGTGATCCTACATGGAGGTCGCGGGTGAGTGACGCATAGGTGACTGGGATCTCGAGGGGAGGGACGGGAGCGGAGGGGTGGGCATCACGCAGTTCAGCCGATAGAGCCGATGTTCGCAAACGCACTATCTGGCCGGTGCGGACTTCAATGCCTTCCTTCGGCAGCAGGCCCACGCGGATCCTGGGGCCTTGCAGATCCTGGATTATCGCAACAGCTGCTCCGCGTCGCGCGGCTGCGTCTCGGATGGCGGCGATCGCTATTGCATGCGATGCATGCGTGCCATGAGAGAAATTCAGCCGAGCGGCATCCATCCCGTTTTCAATCAATCGGTTTAGGATGGTCGGTGATTGACTCGCCGGTCCGATGGTGCAGACGATCTTAGCTTTGCGCATGCTCATGTGAAAGCAGCTCCATACTACTCATCCGGAAGACAGGAAGAGGATATCACAGATCCATTCATCGGATACCTTATTAATGGAGGATTGTTGGAGGGAATTGCACAGTGAATCGGTTACAGCTTGAGCCGGTACTCACCTGTCAGTGACATCGAGACAAGATGATTCCGGCGTCAGTTCAATTCTACATAGCCGTTCGGAATCGTGCATTTTCTTTTCTTTTGTCCTTCAGCCCGTACAATGATGTTATTAGAAGAGTCTGCGTTCCTACAGACTCCAACGCACTCCTCCGACTAACGAAACGGCAGACACCATGGCAACGCTCATCTCAGTGGCATCCGGCAAAGGCGGCGTCGGGAAGAGCGTGGTGTCTGCAAATCTAGCATTGGCTTTGGCGAAGACGGGACGTCAGGTCGTCCTGGCCGACCTCGACGTGGGTGGAGCCGATGCCCATATCATGTTCGGAGAATTGAATCCACCGGTGACCTTGACGGATTTCTTAAACAAGGGAGTGAATCGACTGGCGGAC
>CAYRAX010000236.1:0-3212 GCA_964422285.1 uncultured Chthonomonas sp. | reverse complement strand
GTGTTCAAAATCACGATCAGCACAGACGATAAGGGTTTGATCGCGGATTTCAACATCGGGGGATAGGACTGTCAATCACGCGCTAGATCGAGCGAACGCACCATAAATCGAGCCCGCGAAGCCAAATTCCTACTAAAATTTGTATCTTTTTGGCTTTTCGCCTCCACGCTTGTATTAGCCAGCAAGGCAAACGCCTTGCGAGGAAGCGAAATCCATGAAAATCAATTCTAGAATTGGCAAGTTAGCACTCACGGTGGGTGCGGTGGGGGCATGGATCCTGGCCCTTAACGCGCGCGCCGCGATGCCGACTCCAGCGGCGACCACTTACAACGTGCTCGCCTACAACGACCTTGGCATGCACTGTATGGGCAGTCGATTTGGCGAGCTCTGCATCTTGCCGCCTGCGAATACGATGCGCGCGACGGTCATCCGCCGCGGCGGTGAACCCGAAATCATCGACGAAAATCTGCAGATCACGTATTCGATTCCGGGCAACACAGATTCCGTGTCAAAGACGGACTTTTGGAACTATGCCTATCAGCTTTTTGGCGCGAACCTGGCTCCTAACATGGGCTTGTTCGGCAAGGGCCTGAGCGGCACCATGGATCGTCACGTTGACCGAGACTGGATCGCGGCAGGCGTTCCCATCACACCGGTGCAGGATAACGGTGTCGAGAACGCCTATCAGCTCGCTGTGATTACAGTCAAAAACAACAGCGGAACGACTTTGGCTACGACGCAAGCGGTTATGCCCGTTTCGTGGGAAATGCACTGCGATTTTTGCCACAACACGAAGGGAACCACGCCGGAAACCGACATTCTGCGCAAACATGATAAGCGGCATGGCACCGATTTGGAGCACCAAAAGCCGGTACTCTGCGCCCGATGTCACGCTGACAACGCGCTTGGCGCTGCCGGTCAGCCGGGCATTTCCAACCTTTCGCTGGCCATGCACCGATCGCATGCCTCGCGCATGAAGTTCAAAATTGACTTGGAAAAGGACAAGACCCAATCCGACGGCTTCAGTCCGGCGGTTTTCAAATTCGATTCACCAAAGTTCGGATTCGCGAGCTTGGGAACCAATTTGAATTCGACGGTTCAGGTCACATCGTCACTGCGCGATTCGTCGCCGCTCGCGTTGACTCCTCCCGTTCAGGCGGACAAGTCGATTGGGCTGGCTAACCCATGCTACGCTTGCCACCCGGGAGTTACAACCCAGTGTCTGCGTGATAAGCACGAATCGCCGGGCGAGGCATGCAAGAAGTGCCATGGCGAGATGATCGACGTCGGCAATGCCTCTCGACGGCCGTGGATTGACGAACCGAAATGTTCGAGCTGCCACCACGTTGCGGGGCACGATTACGAAGAACCCGGAAAGCTATATCGCGATTCTCGCGGCCATGGCGGCGTCAAATGCGAAGCCTGCCACGGTTCGCCGCACGCGATATTCCCCACGCGAGTTGCGAGTGACAACGTGCAGTCCATCGACAAGCAAGGCCATGCCGGCAAGATCGATACTTGTACGGTTTGCCATACTTCGCAGCCAAACGAACCGTTCTTCCATTCTATCGAGCACTAAATCAGAGCTCGATGAGCGTGGGCTCCGCGCCTAGACTCAGCGGAGCCCACTTTTTTGCTACTCGCTTTCAGAAGTGCCAGTCAAGGTCGCCGTAGCACGTCTGGGTGTAATCCATTTGTGCGCTGTGGCCGCGAAGGTGGTCGGCGGGCCATGTGATTGCCTCCGACATTGGGAAATCTCCGAACGGAGTCGCATGCACGCCCGCAACTTGCTCGGGAGTAAGGCTGGCGAGATACTTTTGGAAGTTGCTGGAGGTTTCGTCTAGCCTCGCGAGCACCGCGCTCCGAGTGGTGAAAGCCTTTTCCTCTTCGCGCCATTTTGTGTCGAGCGCTTGCATGTCGCTCGTATCAAATTCTTCGCCCTGGAACCAGCGCATCATGCCATCGAGCGAATTGGCGCAGTGGGCCACTTGCTGGATCGGAGTTCTTGCGGATGGCGACGGTGACCAATGGATGCGATCGTCGGGCGTTGTTTCAAACGCCTTTTTGACTCGATCGACGGCGCGGCTCAATTCGGCCTTTGCGGCCTCAACAACGGGAATGGAAGCTGTTTGCATTTTCTTAACCTCACTGGCCGGTTTATACGGCAGAGTACAGATTCACTCTACCTTGTTTTTTGAGGAAAGAATCAATTTCCGGGAATGAGTTAACGCATTTGCGTTCGTGGCGTCATCTTGTCGATGTAAAGCCAAGCGTCGAATCCCTTTGGCCATTCGGTGGTCAAAACTCCGGGTGATTGCTGATTAATGGTTGCCTCGGTGGGCCTGCGCAGCCAATGGCCGCTGGGCAGCGAGCGCAGATCGAAGAAGGCGTGCAGTGATCCAGCTTCGTGAAAAAGGTGCTCGACCGAGTTAGCCTTCGGAGCATCAAAGTCTATCGTTGGATTGCCCAACCACGACCACTTGCCGCCGTTCGAAATGACCCCAATTGAATACACCTTGGATCCAAATTCTGCTGCGATTAGCCGCCCCATCGAATCCAGTTGCCCAGAACTCGGGCGTTGTTTTGTGCCGCTACCGACTTCGGGCAGACCCTTGAAAATGTGCACGTTGTGCGCCCAAACGATGACCTTTTTGTTGCGATAGGGGCCGCGAATCAGCCATCGAAGATTTTCAAAATTGCCATGTTCGCGAACGTTGTAGCTTGCCGACATGGGTGCCTGCCCAGTCGCTGATTTCTTCCACAAGCGTATCATGTCGGCGTATTTCGCTGCGCTGGCGATCACTTGGCGCCGGAATGCTGCCTCGGATCTCCAGTGCTTTTCGAGCCCAACTGGATTGCTGTCCAGCGCAGCCTTGAATTCGGAGGAAAGGTCGACCAGCGACGCGTTCGCTTCTTCGATTATTGTGGATTGCGCTTGCTGCTTAGCTTCCTTGAGTGCGTTCAATGCGGCGTTGATTCGGTCTCGCGTGGGTCCAGCTAGCTCAGTTCTGCCTTCGAACCACGAGAGCATGTCGGCATGCATTCCGTTGCTCGCTGACCCCGAAGGCTGGATATCAAAGCCCGCCATCGAAAGCGGCCTGGTCGAGTTGACGGTAGCTCGCGCATAAGTAAAAACGGGGAAGGATTCGGCCCCGCGCGACCAATGCGAGAAGACCCCCATGCGCGCGACTTCGGCGAGAGGGTTATCGGTC
>CAYRAX010000235.1:0-3233 GCA_964422285.1 uncultured Chthonomonas sp. | reverse complement strand
CATGCATGTCGCCATCAAGTTCGATCGCAAGCTTTGCTGATGGGACGTAAAAATCCACGATGAATGGACCAATTGGAACTTGTCGCCTCACGCGGAATCCAAACCTGTCTCGGCGCAGTGCCGCCCACAGTCTCCGTTCGCCTTCAGTTGCGTTGTTGCGCAAATACCGAGCTCGCTTCAAATTTGTGGGGCTCCAACCGCGTGCCTTGCGATCCATACATGCCAGTATTGCCGAATGCCCGTGCGCCGAAACATAAATCACCGAGCAAAGTGCGCGATTTTTTGTCTCCCCCTAATTCCCCCTCATCATCGTGAGGGGGAATTTTGCAACGCCCGCCGCCGAAACCCTGGCCTCAAAGCTCGTCGCCGGTGAGGTCGAAGTTCGCGTTCAAAATCAGGTAGTCGTCCGTGCCCACGTAGCTATCCCCGTTCAAGTCCGCATTGAAGTCGTAACCGGCGTCGCCATAGAAACGATCAAACGCATTGTTGATGCGCAAATAATCGTTCGTGCCAACGTAATTGTCCTCCGTGACGTCACCATTGAGTAGCGAGACGGTCGGTGCATAGTTACCACCGATCAAGTTGACGCTAATCACTTTCGAGAGGTGCGTCCTGGATTTCACCCAAACCTTGTACGTCGTGTTCGGCAGATTGAAATTCACCGTCGAATCGTTATCCGCAAGGATCGGGTAGGTATGAACCTCAAAAGCCTCCGTGTTGTCGGGCACGATCAAAACTTCAGCGGGCACCGAGATTTTTGCGCATTGCTGCAACAGGATGCGAAGGGCCAGCGTGCGCGTGGAATAGTATTCGATCTTGCGTTCCCAATAGCTGCGTCCGTACGTGCTCAGGCGCAGCCACTTTGTGCCGTCGGCCTTGCGGGTCAAAACGATTTGGTTTGAGTCGGTAACCAAGGGCAACCCGCTCATGTATTTGTACCAAGTTACGCCACCATCATCGGTTCGCAAAACGCCCAGATTGGTCGTAAGAAACATGATCTGGGTGGGAAAATCGGGATCGCTGATGAGCTGTTGGAACGCGGCGCCGGGCAAAATCGTGGCGAGATTGCCGGTCACGTTCGTCCAAGTTTGGCCGCGATTGCTGCTGCGATAAGCCAAGTAGAACTTGGTTCCGCCCGTGGTGTTATAGGCCCCAGTGTAATAGACCACGTCGGCCAAGTAGCGGTCCGCGTACACGCCGCCCGAAAGCAAAGTTGAACCAGAAGGAATCGGCGGGGTTCGTTCGGCCCAAGTAACAAAGCCCGGGCTGCCGGTTCCGTAATACATTTTGCCGGTGTCCCAGCCCATGACGTACCAGCCATAGGTGCCACCCGCCACCGCATCCACCCATCGACTGTTGAACGGTGTGCCGTTCGGGTTGTTCGGCAGCGGAGTCGTGGACAGCTTGTCCCAAGTGGGAGTGGCCGAGTTCACGTTGCGGAAATAAATGTACTGCCCCGAGTTGGTGTATAGGGTCGACGCACTCACGGCAACGGGGTCGAACAGCATCGAAGGTGCCCAGTCCGTCGGCAATGGCGCAGTGATGACGTTGAAGGTCGTGCCATCGGTGGTGAGCAGCCGCTGATAAGCCGCGCCAGCAGAATAGGCGATGTGGTTCACGTTCGCGGAAGAAAAGCTTCCTGGGCCTCCGTCGCCACCCCAAAGAGTGCTCTTCAGCGGCGTCGCTGCGTCCGTATCGAGGATCATTTGTCCGTTATCTTGCAACCCAGACATCAGCTTGGTCTCGTCGAGCTTGCTGCCTTCGAGGGCATAGCTTTGCAAGTTACGCAAGCCAAGAATATTGTAAGTTCCGTCGGGGGTATTGGTGGTCAGGTTATAGCTGTAGAGCCCGCCATCGTTGCAGAACCAAACCCGGTTCGAGTCGCTTGCGCTGAACTGAATGAATGTTTCGTCGGCGTGCCCGGCATCAACGCCAGTCCAGGTCGGGGTGGCCGCCGTCGCGTTGGAGCTACGAGTCATGCCCGCCATCCCTGCGAAAACGATGTTGGGGTCGGTTGGCTTTACGGCGATTGCGCCGGTATGGAAGCCTTGGCCGCCGCTGATTTCGTCCACGTTCTGGATCTTGGTCCAGTTTGTTCCGTAGTTTGTCGAGCGGTAAATGCCATTGAATCCGCCACCCGAGCTTTCAGCGAGCAAGTACACGTAATTCGGATTACTCTGGCAATAGTCAATCGCCACGCGACCGATTGGGGTCGTGATTCCGCTACTCGAATTGGCAAACGAAAGGGCATTGTTCACCGAAAGAAACATGCCGTTTCCGCTCGCGCCAGCGTACCAATAGGTAGGAAAAGTCACGTCTTGAACCAGGTCGGTTGCATTAACGCTACTCACCCGCGTCCATGTCGTGCCGAAGTCGGTCGTTCGATAGATGCCGGTATCGCTGGCCAAAACGACCCGGTTTCCGGTTGGGTCGGTCGAATCCGCGACCATCCTAAAGCAAACGGATGCGGTGATTATGGGCAGCGTGAGTTTGGTCCAAGTTTGACCCTGGTCCAAGGTGCGATAAACACCCGATCCACCGTAGCGGAATAGGTCGCCGGTGCCCACCAAAATCTTGTTTGAATTGGCTTTGTTCACCATGAACGCGCCAACGCTGGGTGATCCGGGCAGGTTGTCGCCAATCGGCACGAAGAACACGAAAATCCCGACAATGACGCTTTTGTAGAGACCACCGGAAGACGTGGAAACAAAAGTTGAATTCGCGCCGGTGACATGATCATAGGCGAGCATCATTTCTGTTGCGCGCCCGGATTTGTGATAGCGCTTGTCCGAGCCAGCCGCGATGCCGCCAACGCCAATGGAAGTCCAACCCAACGTAAAATCTAGCCCGTTTGAATAGTAGGGCGGCTCGCCGGGGACCTGATTCCAACGGTCGATTGAATTGGAGTAGGCGCCAAATTCGGGCCTGTCGTTCCAGCGCCGCAGAAGCTCGAGGGCGTTCTTTTACTCGTCCACGCCTTGCTCTTCCTCTTCCTCAAATTCCTTTTCGGCTTTAAGCGCAAGCGGGCCGGGCTTGGCGGTTGCTGGGGCTGGTGCGGGCGCCCCGACTCTGCGCTTTTCAACATAGCCCCGCGCGAGCGGCACCGAACCTCGAGGTTTTTCTGACTTCAATTGCCAGCCTTGAACCTCTTCGGCGCGCGCGATCCCGGTAAAAGCAATGGTCATGCACGCTAATGCCGCGGCGATAGCCTTAAATTGTGGGCCCTTCATGCT
>CAYRAX010000234.1:0-3258 GCA_964422285.1 uncultured Chthonomonas sp. | reverse complement strand
AGCGGCCGGTGTGCGTTCCGGTTGATGATGTCACGTTTCCAAATGCATCATACTCGCGCGTAGCCGAGATTGACTGATCCGACGCAGACTGCGCGTCGGTGTTCTTTATGCCTGCATGCATAAACTTGCTCGTCCCGCTGGTTCGCTCGCTGACGCCAGGCGTGTAGTTCGTCCACGTCGGCGAGCTTTCCGCCCCGGTCGTCATGCGCAAAACAGGATCGGTCACGCCCGCCCCGCCGCGTACATATTTTCGCGTTCCCGAGCCATATCCATTATCAACAACTTTTACCCGAGTTCCGAGCCCGTTGTAAGTATTCGTTTGATAAGGCGAACCTTGTCCGGGCACAGTCATGCTCGTCACACGGCCTTCGTAGTCATACGCAAGGTTTACGACGCCCCGACCGCCACCATTGGGCTTTTCTACAACCCATTTGTCCGGATTGCCCAGCCCATTGTAAGTGATCGAAGTGCCATCATATGTCGTCATCCTATGCGTCGAATAGGGCTTGTAACTGCGCGTCGTTCCGATACCAGTTTCTTGACCACTGATCTTTGTTAAAAGCACTTGCAGGTCAACTCGGGAAGCGGACACGGGATGTCGCCAGCATCTTGTACACCTTCTGCATGCATAATGCACCCCATTCGTGATCCATCTGTGCATAGAAATAAAAGGAGTAGCGGATTCCGGCTACTACGTAGGTACCGACCATGTGAAAGGTCTGGTCTTCGGCAAATGTCTTTGTGATCGCGACAGGTACCGCCTCGGAAAACAATTGTTCTGTAGCAATTCGCCTTTCGAGATTTTTTCCTTGACGCTTGCCTAAGGCAATTAACCACTCTCGATCGGTTGTGACCGCCTTTCCCTCGACCTCGATAAATCCAATTTCTCGATTGTCAACGGATGAGCGAATTGTTACCCTCCGTCGAGTCTTGGTCGCCACCAAGGGTGCTTGAAACACTAAGTCATGGTTCTGCCAACTGCAAGATCTCTGGGTTAAATCGGCAGCGATACCTTTTGCTCGGAGAGTTCCGTATACTGATCCCAGGTAGAATGATAACGTGGAGAACAGTACACATACTGCAATCTCCTTGACCAATCGTCTATGTCTCATGTCAATTTTCGAGTATGTCTGGGGCCGGTTGAACTTTCTTCCTTTTATGCTTCATGATGTGGCGATGGCCTTGCCCATCTTGGTCATATTCTAACTTGTTTTCATTTTCGTCGTCATATGGATCGTCCATCAGATCCTCTGTTTGTTGCTGGTCTTTATCAATTTCTTTGTACGGCACTCTTGAAACCGCGTCTGCACCAGCCGCGACACTCCCCGCTGGTTCTGGTTGCACACCATGCTCAAGCCCAGTTTGTCCGGCGTCTGCGGCATCTTGCGCCGAACAGCCGCAACCACCGCAAAGTACGGCCCCAGCAACAATAATAAGTGGCACCAGAAGAAATGCAATTGTCCCATCGGCATCACCCCGGGTGATGGGCTTATTACCACAATAAGCATACCAATTGCGTCCATCCTTGATCGGATCCTTAGTAACAAATCTTCCGCAGACGGGATCATAGAGTCGGTGCCCTAATTGCTTAAGCCCGCCTTCGTCTTCTTGGTAGCCATAGGGGCCGCCGTAGCCGAAGCGGCCGGTGTGCGTTCCGGTTGATGATGTCACGTTTCCAAATGCATCATACTCTCTGGTCGCGCTAATCGCTTGCGAAGAGTTCGACTGCGCATCGGTGTTCTTTATCCCGGCATGCATGAACTTTGAAGTCCCGCTGGTCCGCTCGCTGACGCCAGGCGTGTAGTTTTTCCACGTCGGCGAGTTTTCCGCGCCGGTGGTCATCCGCAAAACAGGATCGGTCACGCCCGCCCCACCGCGCACATACTTTCGTGTCCCCGAACCATATCCATTATCAACACCATTTCCTAAGCATTGGGATCCACAATTTCCTGCCATTCAATCAGATGCGATGGCCTCGGGGCTACAGATCGACACCTTGCACTCTTGGAGCGCAGTCCAAAGCAGCGCCGCCAAGGCGCAAATCGACGATAAGAATATCGTCGCAGTCATAGCGATCACTGGTGGCGACGTAAACACTGGATAATTGCTAAGGGACTCATTACCAAACCAGACGGCAAAAACCATGAGGCAGTAAGAGTGTCCAGATGCAATTGCGGCCAGCAATCCGCATCTGAGGCTTAAGACAACTAACCCCCTTCCGCTACGGTTGCTAAACAGAATGGCCAAAAGACCATAGGCAATTTCAGCGAGCAGCAACGCAATAATGCCTGCAATATCCATGATGAACACGAGACAATAGCACGCGATGGCACACGCTACTGATATCCATAGCCCTAACGCTGGCCTCAGGTCATTGATTCGCCTTGCCACAGTTATCGGCAACAACAACGTGATAAGCAACAGCGAATAGTGCATCAGCTCCATGTGCTAATCCCATTGCGCTTGAATCTCAGAGAGATGTCCATAGGTCTGTAATGTTGCGCCAAGCAGCTTAATGCATGCTATGGCTACGACGAGAAAAAAGACTATTGCCTTGATTTTCTCGAAGACTCGCCGCGTGCTGACATCTCCGTTTTCCACGACATACTCTACCCATTATGCTCGACATTTTTGCCCGGTTCGGCGTCGTCAGCTTCTGCTAAAGCGGCTGCGGCGGCATCGGCATTTGCGTGCGTGCTTAACCAGTTTGTGCATAGTAGCGCAAGAGCGACCGAGATGAGGAAGCTACTGATTGAAACATAGTAACTGCCGCCGCACAGTTGGCCCTGCTTCAACCTCTGCACAATTTGTTGCAGGTCAAAAGCCGCAAATTGGGCTATTAAATAGCTTACGATGCAAAAGTACAGCCTGAGTGCTGCGATTGAGACCACTTTGTCTGCGGGGTGCTTAACGTCATTGTATTCCGTGATTGGCACAATTGTGAGGACCATTGATACAAAGATGAACGGTTCGGCCCCAAGAACGCAACCGAGAAGGAATAGCAACGGTCCAAGCCAAATACCCATCAAGCACTCAGGTGTAGTTGCAGAGGCTGATCACTGCGATCACCATGGAAGTAAACAGTGCGAACAGCACCGCTACAACGCCCCAAAACCATTTCCTCATCAATATAGCTCTACGAGCTACCGACACGGAAAGATTCAGCCCGAAGCGCGCGCTAATCCGGGATATCTTCGGTGCGGGTTTCGCTGGCGGCGCGGTTTTCTTCTTGAATTTGGTCGTAGATTTCTTTGCGGT
>CAYRAX010000233.1:0-3259 GCA_964422285.1 uncultured Chthonomonas sp. | reverse complement strand
TCACCCTACGTCGTCGTCAACATGCGCATCATGACCCGCATGGGCCAGAAGGTCTTGGACGTTCTGGGTCCGAAAGGCAAATTTGTGCGCGCCTTGCACTCGGTTGGTGCGCCATTGAAGCCCGGGCAAGAGGACGTCGCCTGGCCCTGCAATCCCGACAAATACATCACGCATTTCCCCGAGGAGAAGCTGATTTGGTCGTACGGCAGCGGCTACGGCGGCAACGCGTTGCTCGGCAAAAAGTGCTTTGCACTGCGCATCGCCTCGGTCATGGCACGCGACCAAGGCTGGCTCGCCGAGCACATGCTCATCTTGGGCGTAGAAGACCCCAAAGGCGAAAAAACCTACGTGGCGGCGGCGTTCCCGAGCGCTTGTGGCAAGACAAATTTTGCCATGATTATTCCGCCGAAGGGCTTTGATGGCTGGAAGGTCACGACTGTCGGCGACGATATTGCGTGGATCAAACCAGGAACTGACGGAAAGCTCTACGCGATCAATCCCGAAGCCGGATTTTTTGGCGTAGCACCGGGCACCAGCGTGGACACGAACCCAAACGCCATGGCAGCCTGCAGCGCGAACACAATTTTTACGAATGTCGCGCTGACCCCTGATGGCGACGTATGGTGGGAAGGCATGACGCCGACCCCGCCACCGAACCTGACCGACTGGACCGGCAAGCCTTGGACGCCAGATTGTGGCCGCAAAGCGGCTCACCCGAACTCGCGGTTCACCGCTCCGGCGAGCCAATGCCCCAGCATCGACCCGAATTGGGAGAATCCCGCCGGCGTGCCCATCAGCGCGTTCATCTTTGGCGGTCGCAGAAAGACGACGGTTCCGCTTGTGCACCAATCGTTCAACTGGAACTTTGGCGTATACCTCGCGGCGACGATTGGATCCGAAATGACCGCGGCAGCCGCTGGTGAAATCGGCAAAGTCCGACGCGATCCATTCGCGATGCTGCCATTCTGCGGCTACCACATGGCTGATTATTTCAACCACTGGCTGCAAATGGGCCGCAATCTGCCCGATCCACCACGGATCTTCTGCGTCAACTGGTTCCGCCAAGACGACGACGGAAAATTCCTTTGGCCAGGATACGGCGAGAACATGCGCGTCCTGCAATGGATCGTACAACGCGCGCAAGGCAAAGCGGTCGCGATTGAATCGCCGCTGGGCTGGATGCCAAGCTACGATGCTCTCAATTGGAGCGGCATGGACTTCTCGCGCGAGCGCTTTAATGAGCTCATGGCGGTGGACAGCGTCGCATGGAAGCGCGAGCTGATCGGGCATGAAGAACTCTTCGGCATGCTTTTCGACAAGCTACCGAAAGAATTCATGTTCATGCGCGAATTGATGCTCTCAGGAATCTGGCGCTCGCCCGAAAAATGGAAGCTAGAATCGTATAATTCCTAGCTGTACCCGCACTTTCGCGGAATGTGACACGTGGACCGTAAATCTGTAAAAATTACGGTCCACTTTTCTTGGCGTTTTGGCAGTACCTGGTGTACAATGGGACATGTTGGAGAGGTTGCGCTTGGCAATCGGTGATTGAGCCGAAATTCGTCAGCGCACTAATCTCTGTTGTTTTAAGTAAAGAGTGTTGATTATGCGTATCCTTCACGCGCTTCGGAGAGGTGTCGGCCTATTTTTGGGCGGACTAGTCATGAGTTCTGCGGCTTTTGCGCAGGACAACCTGGTGATCTACGATGACCAACTGCAGAGCGGTTGGCTCAATTGGAGCTGGGGAATCCACAACAGCGATTCGACCGAATATGTGCATTCGGGCACAAAATCGTTCGCGCTTCGCATCGGCGAACCCGGTCACGCACTTTGTTTCTGGCACCAAGCCTTGAGCGCGGTGCCCTACAAGTCCGTTCGGTTTTGGATAAACGGTGGCGCAACCGGCGGCCAAGTCGTTTATGCCCAAGCCCAAACGTTTAGCGGTGGTTATCACACCGCAGTGCCTCTGGCGCCACTTCCCAAAAACGAATGGGTTGAATACAACATCAGCTTTGAGCAACTTGGAATCAAGAACAAAGAGGACGTTGCGACGTTCCTGATTCGCGACGGCTTGTTGCAACCGCAAGATACGTTTTACGTTGATGACGTTGAGTACATCGCACGCCCGGCCAGCGAAATTTCGACCCGATTGACCGCAGATTTTCGATATCCAGGCAGTTCGGTGGACGTGCGCATGTTCGGCACCAACGTCAGCGTTTACCACGACAGCATCGATAAAGTCGAATACGTCAAAAAGATGGTCGACGGCGGGATGCGATATGTTCGCTTCCCGGGTGGATTCTACGCGAACCTCTACCACTGGAAAACGAATTCGCTGCACAACAGCAACGCGCCATTGCCCAGTTCAAATGAGCACTTTGTGAGCATGCTTAACCGGGCAACCGCCCTGAAGAAGCCGATCACGGGCAACATGAGTGTGAACTACGGATCGGGCACTGCCGAGGAAGCGGCCGATTGGGTCTACTACATGAACGTCCGGCGCCGACTTGGCATCAAGTATTGGGACATTGGCAACGAAAACAACGGACTCAACCAGCCCGATTTCCACGCTCGCAAGCACGATGCCTGGACCTATGCCAACGAATTCGTGCGATATCGCGAGGCGATGCTGGCGATGGACCCAACGATTAAGATTGGCGCAGTAGTCTGCGTGGGCGAGAACAATGCCGCAAACGGCTGGCTGGATCACCCGGCGACAAACCTTCGCACAGGCGTTCAGTATTACGGTTGGACCCCAGTTGCCTTGGCGACGATGCGCGAACAAGGCGTGACTCCAGACTACGTCATCCTGCACCGCTATAACCAAGGCCCGAACCTCGAGAACGATTCGCTTCTGCTGAACAGCGGCGGCGCATGGAAAAACGACGTTGCGAGCATCCGGCGCATGCTCAACGACTACCTTGGGCCCGTTGCGGCGGCTGGAGTCGAAATAGTTTGTTCAGAGCACAACTCGGTATACGCCAACCCAGGCAAGCAAACGACGAGCATTGTAAACGCACTGTTCTACGGCGAGTCATTTGGCCAAGCGCTGCAAACCGAAATGCGCGGCCTCAACTGGTGGTCGTTCCGCGAAACCCAGAACTTTGGTGGAAATAACGGTTCCAACTTGTACGGTTGGCGCAATTACGGAAGCTACGGAATGGTTTCGGACATCAACGACCCGTACCCCGTCTATTACGGTGCGCAAGTTGTCGCACGATGGGCAAAGGTTGGCGACATCGTCATTCCGACGAAATCG
>CAYRAX010000232.1:0-3325 GCA_964422285.1 uncultured Chthonomonas sp. | reverse complement strand
GACTGCCGCGCTTGACCGCTCCCGGTGGCGGGCCAACGACGGGTAGATCGCCCGGCTTGTTGACGTCGGGTGGCTTGATCGTTGTTCGCTCGAACCACCAGAACGGCGGCTTCCAGCGCAGGACAACCCACGGCGTGAGTGGGTAGCAGAATGTTTCGCGCAGGCGCCCGCCTCGAGATACGAACAGGCACCGAACGACGCGCAGCTCGCGCCAGCCGCCGAGGAAGCAGGACCAGCGACCCCAACAAGGAGTGCCGGGAATTCCTGACCAGCCACCGCGAATCGTGCGCCCGCGGCAACGCGTTTGAATCTTGTTCGCCCAAAATGAGCGGCCCGCGATCGCCGGTGGCACGCCCAAAACTGAAGTCTTGGATAGCGAAACCGGCTGAACGGTGACGCCGCTAAGCGTCCACGTGCCGCTGACCAATACCAGCGGGCCATTCGTTGTTCGAACCGTCAAGACGACGTTTTGGTTGGGCGCGACGCACGCGACGCCCCAATCCACGTTGACCGTGTTCGTAACCACGCCATTCGAAGGAACCGCAGGAACGGGGCAACCTGGCGCGATCACGCTGACGGGATCGCAACGAACATTGCCGCCGCTTCCAGAAAATGTCAAGTGCAGATCCGAAACAAACCTGCCAGTGTTGTTGCAAACGATGACGATTTTTTCATCCGCTGCTTGTGCCTTCATCGATATGGCGCAAATTGCGAAGAAAACAACGCACATCAAACCAATTTTTTTCCAGACCATAATCAATCCTCTGTTGACAATATACAAAACTTTTCGCGCAATTGCAGATTATTTGTAGAAAAAAATGAGGACACCGTATGGCTTAGAGGATTTGAATCGTGCTCGCAGGCTCGATTTTTTGGAATCAAATCTAATTGGCGTAGGTTCCAGTTTGCCTGGTAGGAGTTGTAGGACTTTGGCGGGTGCTGCCGCGCTTGGCAAGGGAAGCGTGAGCGTGGCGTTCGTCGGCAACGTTTTCTTGCCCTCGCGGTCCCACGCCTGCTCGCCCGAATCGAGCAAGTACGCGACCACGATTGCGCGACGGCCGGGGACCAGATAGGTTCGCGCGAATCCGTCCTCGATGGCCGCTTCCAGTTCGGTGTTTTGGACGCCATCCCCGTGGGTCAAACCGTAGGATAATGCATCGAAGCGGTTGTAATCACGCACGACATCGGACGCACTTTCGAAAAGTGCTTGGTGGTCCGGATAATACAGAGTGTTCAATCCGTGCATGACGTTCGCTGTCGGATCTGGCTCACCAGCCACCATTAAGCTGCCGCCGCCGACCATCGCTGCGGCCATGATGCGCTCCAGAATTGGCGATGGCCATGACGATTTGGGCGAACGCAAGTCCGCGGGATAGAGCTTCAAGATCACGCGCTGACCCGTTGCGGCGCGTCGATCGAAGCAAATATCGGCGAGACCTTCAAGAGAATTGCAGTAGCCGCGCCATATTTCATAGAATGCAAAATCCGTAATGGGATTCATCTCGTCGGCGGCAAATTCGTTCACGCTGTTGAACGACACGAGCGCGTTTGGGTGCACTCCGTGCGCCCGCTCGCGCACCTCGTTCACAAACGCTTGCAACACGCTTCGTAGCGGTTTGCCGTTGTCGGGAGTGCCGTGTGCATAAAAGGTGGTGCTGTCGCTATCGCCGTAAGTGTCCATCTCCAGCCCATCGAACGCGATTGCCTTGGGGTCACTTTGGTCAAGCGTCCGCCCGAATTCACCGAGAATATGTTTGCGCCAGCGCGAACCAGCGCCGATGTTCATCAAATAGAACCATTTGTCTTTTTTGAGCTTATCCGCTTCGTCTTCGGGCAATATCGAACCAGTGAAGACCTTTGGCACACCGCGCGAATCAAGCATTTGGTCTGGAACGAGGTCTTTAACCGACTTCGAAGCAGCGTAAGCCGCGACATAAGCAATCGACTGCACGCAGCACTTTCTGAGCGCAAGAATCTTTTGGATGACGTCATCGCCGCTGAGCGTGATGCCAAACGGGTCCGATTTATAGGTGCCCGGGGTCGGCGCGTAGCGGCCATGCGCAGGGAAGTAGTCGTAAAACTCAACCGCGTTGACGCCGATATCTCGCAGCATCTGTGCTTTTGCGTCGTTATCGACGCGCGCGGTTGGGTAGTTGGCAAAGAAGCCATATCGCAGGTCGCTGGCGATGTTTTTCGCGACCGTCAAAACGGTCTCTGCGATGATCCCTCTGGTTCGCGCGCTCACCCGGTAGCCGCCGACCCTGTTTGGCACATCGATGGAAAACGCTTGGTTGCGCTTCGACACCACAACCGCCTTGGTGCTGAGGCGGCTGCCAAGCGCGTCGAACAGCTGCAATTTACATCGGCCTTTGATCCCATGGACCGTTACGCGCGCGGTTTGGCCCGGTCGATACCAGGCTTTGTCGAGCGACAACGATGTGGATTGTGGTTGGCGTTTTGGTACTTTTTGGAGCTGTGACGTGGTCGCGACTTGCTCGATATTGATGAGCGAATTGCCGTCTTTGTCTTTTTGTCTAACCCACGGGTCGCCGACCCACGTTTGCTTGCCCGTGCCATCTTCCACAACAAATTTGTAGGCAACTGGCCCATGGACAATGCGCGCCGCCGACCACACTTCGCCGAGCTTTTGCATCCGGTGCTTGTCGCTGGTGACTTTGCCGTTTTCATTGCCAGCCCAAGAATTGAACGAGCCAGCGAGATAGACCGCGCGGGAGTCCTGCGGTGCTCGAAAACGAAAAACGGTGAAGCGACCGACGCGGATCGGCGGCCCAGGTCTTAGGCTAGCCGCAGAGATCCTGCTCGCTAGAGAATCTTTTGCCCCAGTTACCGCGGTCAGTGCATGTTGCCAAGGCGAATCAGCCGTGCACGGCGTGACGACCGCAACGCACATGACGCACGCGAACGCTACTTTAGAGGGATGCAAATTTCGGTGATGCAAGCGGCTGGGTTTTCTTCGTCGTGATGCAAATAGAGCTCGAAGTAGTCGCGCGAGTCGGCTTGCTCGCCGGATTCTTGTAACCAGGGGCCCATCATCCAGTTCCATGCTTCGGACAATTTTGAATATTCACCGACAAATTTCGCGACCGCATATTTGCCGCCGACCAGAGACACTTGCGTTAGTCCTTCGGCTGCGCCTTCGTGCGGAGCGTCAATTGCCAAGCCTGCGAACGAGCGCAGTTCTGCTTCGGGCGTTTCGGATGGGTCGTCGTAGTAAATGCCGATGGTGCGGCCTAGAGGAATTTGGTTTTGGGCGAGCAATCCGCAAAGCGCGCCAAACGCTTGGCCGATCCCCGTGTATGCCCCA
>CAYRAX010000231.1:0-3356 GCA_964422285.1 uncultured Chthonomonas sp. | reverse complement strand
GGTTCACCAGGCGGTCGATCAGTTCGATATAGCCGTAGAAGATGCCGGCCTGCATGGCGTGGATCGTGTTCTTGCCGAGCGCACCGTTCGGCCGCTCGCGGATCTCGTCGCGCGGCAGGCGCGCGGCGGCGGTGTGCAGCGCCTGCAGCGAGAGGTTGATCCCCGGCGCGATGATGACGCCTTCCAGGCCCCCGTCCGCGGCCACAACGTCGAACGTGGTCGCCGTGCCGGAATCGATCACGATCGCCGGCCCGCCGTGCTCGATGAAGGCGCCGACGGCGTTGACCAGCCGGTCGGCGCCCGCCTCGCGCGGATTGTCGATGCGCAGCGGAATGCCGAGGTGAACGCCCGGATCGCCGACCACCAGCGGGTCGTGGTTCATGTAGCGCCGGATGAGGTTGCGCAGGTTGAACAGCGCCTGCGGCACCACGGTGGAAACGATGCCGGCGGACACATCGGCGAACCCCAGCCCCTGGTAGCCCATCACCGTGGAGAGCCAGGGGGCGTATTCGTCGGCGGTGCGCGCGGGATCGGTGGACAGGCGCCACTGCCCGCGCCAGCTCGCGCCGTCGTACAGCGCGAACTTGGTGTTGGTGTTGCCGACGTCGATCGCAAGGAGCATGGGTCAGGCCGCTGTCGACGGACCGAAGAACACTTCCCCGGCCGAGATCAACCGGGTTCGCTTGTCGGGCAGTTCAAGCTCGAGCGCGCCGTCCGGCGAAATCCCCTTCGCCACTCCGGAGACCTCTTCGGCGCCGATCCGGGCCACCGCCGGGCCGCCCAGGCCGTGGGCGCGCGCGAGCCAGCCCTCGCGCAACGGCGCAAAGCCCTCGGCGTCGAGTTGGGTCGCCCAGAACGCCAGCCGGCGGCGCAGCACCGGTTCGATCGCGTCGGCGCTCAGGCGCTTGTCGCCGGCAAATTCCGTCAGCGCGGCGATCGGCTGGGCCACATCGTCGGGCTTCGAGAGCACGTTGATCCCCATGCCGATCGCGATCCACAGCCGCCCGTCGGCCATGGCGCCCGATTCCAGCAGGATGCCCGACACCTTGCGTCCGACGACGAGCACGTCGTTGGGCCATTTGAGCAGCGCCGCCTTGCGTCCGAGCGCGTTGTCCACGGCATCGGCGACAGCGAGCGCGGCGGCAAAGCTCAGCAGCGCCGCCTGCGCCGCCGGCCGGCTCGTGACGCCATACCAGGTCAGATAGAGATTGCCGGGCTCGGAGACCCAGCTTCTGCCGCGCCGGCCCCGCCCGGCCGACTGGGCGCCGGCGCGCAGCCACGCGGGCCCCGCATCTCCCGCCGCCGCACGCCGCGCCGCTTCCGCATTGGTGGAATCGATGGTCTCGAAAACCACCCGCGGCGCGTTGGCGTCGATCACGGAAAACTCGCCGCCGCCGCTGCGTGCGCGGCCTGTTCCAGCCAGCCGAAGCCGACGACCAGCGCGGGAAACACGAGCACAGTGGCCGCCCCCGCCGTCAGTGCGATCGTCGCGCTCGCGGACTGCATGACCGGAGCCGGCGGGTTCACCCACATGGTCTTGATGATGTTGAGATAGTAGGCCGCCGACACCACCGTCGCGACCGCCGCCACGATCGCGAGCGGCCACAGTCCCGCGCCCAGCGCCACCTGGAACGTCACCAGCTTGCCAAAGAAACCGGCGAGCGGGGGGATGCCGGCGATCGAGAACATGAGCGCCGTCAGCATCATCGCCAGCCACGTCTTGCGCGTGGCCAGCCCGGAGAGATCCTCGATCTGCTCCACGTCATGGCCGTCCCGGCGCATGGCCAGGATGCCCGCGAAAATTCCGATCGTGGTCGGCAGGTAGATGCACATGTAGAGCAGCGCCGCGCTCGCGCCCTTGGCGCCGCCGGCGGCCAGCGCCATCAGCGCAAAGCCCACATTGTGGATCGAGGAGTACGCCATCAGGCGCTTGATGTTGGTCTGCGCCAGCGCGATGAACGCCCCGATCACCAGCGACAGTCCGGACAGCGCAATGATCACCTGGCGCCACTGTTCGGTCAGGTCCGCGAACGGTCCAAGCAGGACGCGCGCGAACAACGCGACGGCGGCCAGTTTCGGCGCGGCGGCGAAGAAGGCGGTCACCGGGGTCGGCGCGCCCTCGTAGACGTCGGGCGTCCACATGTGGAACGGCGCCGCCGAGAGCTTGAAGGCAAGGCCGCAGATCAGGAACACGAGCCCGAAGATGACGCCCGCGCCTCCGCCCTGCGCCGCCTGGGCGATGTCGGCGAAATGCACCGAACCGGTGAACCCGTAGATCAGCGAGGCGCCGTAGAGCAGCAGGCCCGACGCGAGCGCCCCCAGCACGAAGTACTTGAGACCGGCTTCCGAGGAACGCGCATCGTCGCGCCGGAAGGCGGCGAGCACATAGGAAGCAAGGCTCTGCAGTTCGAGGCCGACATAGAGCGTGATGAGGTCGTTGGCGGACGCCATCACGAACATGCCGACGGTGGCGAGCGCCAGCAGCAGGGGGAACTCGAACCGGCGCCCGTCGGTGCGGGCGAGCCAGTCGGCGCCCAGCAGCAGCGTGGCCGCCGCGGCGAGCGCGATCGCCACCTTGGCGAGGCTCGAATAGCTGTCGATCATCAGCGCGCCGGAGAACACCGGAACGCCCGTTGCAGGATGGGTCTGGGCCGCGATGACGGCGGCGATGACCATCACGAGCGCGGCCACGCCGGACAGAAGGCCGCTCGAGCGGTCCCCGAGCCAGGCGCCGACCAGCGTGCCAAGCAGCACAAAGCCCGCCAACGCGAGCTCCGGATGCACCCATTTCAGGCTTTCGAGCAGATGCTGCAGGTCCATCTCTACCTCGACGCCGCCATGACATTGTAGCCCGCGAGCACGGCGTCGGCCGACGGCTTGGTGAAATCGAGCGCGATCATCGGCGCAAGCCCGAGCAGCAGCGTGGCCGCGACCAGCGGCGCAAACATCACCCACTCGCGCCCGTCGAGATCGGCGATCGTCTGGAGCTGCGGGTTCTCGATCTTGCCGAACGACACCTTGCGGTAGAGCGTCAGGGCGTAGACGGCCGAGAAGATGACGCCGAGCGCCGCTCCCGCCGCAACCCAGGCGTTGGTCCTGAAGGCGCCGGCCATGGTCAGGATCTCGCCGACGAAGCCGCTGGTGCCGGGCAGCCCGACATTGCCCATCGTGAACAGCATGAACACCGCCGCATAGACCGGCATGCGGTGCACAAGCCCCCCGTAGAAGGCGATCTCGCGGGTGTGCATGCGGTCGTAGATCACGCCGACGAGGAGGAAGAGCGCGCCCGAGATGATCCCGTGCGACAGCATCTGGAAGATCGCCCCCTGCACGCCCTGCTCGGTGCCGGCGAAGAT
>CAYRAX010000230.1:0-3378 GCA_964422285.1 uncultured Chthonomonas sp. | reverse complement strand
GGATCAACTCAGCCTGGGCACGGTGATGGGTCTCATGCGAAATCAGGTAGCCCAACCAAGTGGTCCGACCATGCAATGTGTTCTCACTACGACATGTAGGGTTAGCACACAGTAGCGTTCAAGTGCCGCTATTGTCGCATTGCCGCTACCGCCTTGAGCAACTTCTTCTTGTCACGCTCCTCGGAGGCGTTGTGCATGATCGGCGAATACCAAAGAGTGAGCCCCAAGAGTGCGCCGCACAAGGACATTACAACCGGCGTTTCTGGGAAAACAAATTTGGTCGCTGTGCCCGCTATCCAGTAGCCAAGGCCAATTAGGCAAACCAACGTAAATGCACCAATGCCAGCTGCTCTTAGTGGCGACCCGGAAAATGGTGCTTGTTTCGAGAATAGCGGTGGAAAGAGCGATTTTTCGCCTAACCTTGACATGCCTTCAATCTTTGCAATAAAGACGCTAAGTGCTGCCCGTTTAAGATAGTTTTCGTTGTCGGACTCGAACAGATAGATGCGCACGAGTTGCTGAGGGAACGGCTTCAGCTCTTGCGTGTTGATTTGAATCGCCCGTTCCACAAACCGACAGCGCGCAACATCTTCGCGGGCAAGAAAGAAGTCGAAGCGATCTCCTTCGCACAATATGCCGCCCGGCAAGAATGACACCCATGCTGGCTGCCGACGTACTACTTGGCCATCTCTTTTCACGACAACACCGGCGAGCCTGGCATTTGGTGTGCGAGGTTCGGGTAGCCAAGTGCGCCACGCCCCAATTCGCTTTTTTTTAGCCTTAAGAACTAGAACTGCAAACAGAATAAATCCACCATAGGCAGCAAGAGTGAACAATACAGCCGCCCACACCACGCCATCAACCTCGCCACGGGCTGCTGCCTCATTCGCTTTAGCCACTAGTAGTTTGGACAGAAGAACGAACCCAGCGATAGGAAGCGCGACGTACCATTTCAAGAAGCTGCCAAAGTCGATACCTGAACTTGATTGTTCGCGTGTTGACCCTACGCAGTAAGTCCTCGGCCCAATTTTGAGCGTTTCGAACTTTGTCTTCACCATGGTAGCGTGGCTAGCGAATCGTGAATCCGCGCGTGCAGATTCTCGATCTGCGTTTCTCGGTTCAAAGCCACGAACCGGATTTTGTCGCCGTACCATCCTTGTGCCATGTGGCTACTGTACCGCTGATTGACCGTTAGTCACTAGGGAACGGGACTACCGGACGCCCCATTCCCACAGCCCGTACGCCACCTTATCCGGTAGCGCCGAACAAAACTCGCGCAGGATCAACTCAGCCTGGGCACGGTGATGGGTCTCATGCGAAATCAGGTAGCCCAAATATGCTGTTCGATGGGGCTTAAAGCCTTTGATTCGGTTCGTTTCTGCCGCGCGCTCCAGCATCGTAGCGATTGCGGCCGCCGAAGCCTCGAGCGCCAACTTGACAGCCTCCGGAGAACCGCTCTCGAGCTTTTCCAAACCGATCAAAAGGTCCGGCGCCGCTTCCTTCAGCCACATCAACCGCACGTTGTGGATATGGCAGAAATGGCCTTCCACCGTCTTGCCTTTGGTCGGTTTGGTGCTCCAATGTTCTGGCGCGACGGCGTCGATCATGTAGGGGTTGAGCCGCGCGGCGATATTCCAAGTTTCGACGATTGGATCCATGGTCAGGGAGAAGATCGTACCCACTTCTGCCAGTGCATCCAGGCAAGCAGCCCACGAGATTTTTGGTGCAATCTTCCGACCATGGAACGATCAACAAGGTTGCCACAGTATCGCTTAGGTATGCGAATTTGGCTTGCGGTTTTGATTCTTGGTTTGTCGTTGATTGGATATGCTCAATCCACCGATAAACCCTTGCCCAGACGTGGCGCGCTGGGAGTTCAACTCGCACCGGCAACGGCGGACGAACTCAAATCTGCCGGCGTCGAAAAGGGCATTCGAGTGGTCGCGGTTATCCCCGGACTTACCGCCGCTGCGCTGAAGGTTGAAGCAGGCGACATCGTTACCGCTCTGAACGACAAGCCAGTAGCGGCAACTTCCGACATTCAGGCGGTGCTGCGAACTTTGGTCGAGCATGATTCCGTGGAGTTGACGGTTTTTCGCGGCGGAAAATCGGTGAAGCTTTCGGGCAAGTTGGTCGCCCGCCCGAAACAAAAGGAAGACGGCTTTAATGTTGAATACACCCAAGTGACAAGCTTGGGCAAGCGAATTCGGGTCTACATCACCTATCCCAAGGGTGCCGGTCCATTTCCGACCGTTTTCATGTTGCCAGGCATCGGCGCTTTTTCGATGGACGGCGAGTACGCGACGATCCCTTATGGCAAGGTCTTGGAGCCGCTCGCAAAGTCCGGTTACGTGGTGGTGCGAATGGACAAACCGGGCCAGGGCGACAGCGAAGGACCCGCGTATGTAGATTTGCTTTTCGATGAAGAGCTCGATGCGTACTTGCAAACCCTGAAGCTCATCAAAACAAAATCTTACGTTGACAAGAACCGCATTGCGCTATTCGGTCATTCCATGGGCGGCGCGTTTGCGCCCTTGGTAGCCATGCAAGAGAAGGTGGCCGCGGTCGCGTCGTGCGCGACGATGGCCAAGAGCTGGATTGAATATAACCTGGAAAACAATCGGCGACAGATGGCCTTGTCCGGCGCAAAAGGACCCGATATTGACGACGCGATGCGGCCGATGAGTGCGGTTTTGCACTACGTTTACAACGATGGTTTGATGCCAGCCCAAGTGATCGAAAAGTATCCCGCCCTGAAGCAAGCAGTGCTCGATTTTTCGCCTGATCAGCGCACGATGTCGGGGGTGAACATCAAGTTCTTCCAACAACTCGCCAAGAAGAATCTCCCTGAAGCATGGTCAAAGGTTGACGCAAAGGTGCTTTCGATGGGCGGCGAATTTGACTTTATCGCGACGGGGTGGGACCAGTCGTATATTGCCGAAATTGTGAACAGCTATCGCGCTGGGACCGCGGAATACAAGTTGCTGAAAAACAGCGACCATGGGTTCAATACAGTGACATCGTTTGAGGATTCGATCGCAAAATGGGGCCGCCCAGGCAACGTTCACAACACCAATGTGAACGACGTTTTGACTGAGTGGCTCGGGCGCGTTTTGAAATAAGCCCGAGCCACAAGCACCGGGCGGGAGCGTTAATCGTATCGATAGTTGCCGTTGTGGCAATCTTCGATGTACTTTGTCAGCAGCTTGACCGAGGCGTCAACGTCATCGCGGTGCACGGTTTCGTTCACGGTGTGAACATATCGGCACGGAATGGAGAGTGTAAACGCCGGGATGCCGCCATGCAAGCGCTGAACGCCACCGGCATCGGTGCCGCCCGCGCTCAGAATCTCCATTTGGTGTTTGATCTTGTTCTTTT
>CAYRAX010000229.1:0-3399 GCA_964422285.1 uncultured Chthonomonas sp. | reverse complement strand
ATGCGGCGAAACGCGTCGACCGCGCGCAGCAGCAGGCTGATCAACTCGGGGTTGGTCGACAGTCCGCCGTTCTTCAGCCGCTCGAGCACGTCTTCGAGCGAATGGGTGAAGGCGGCCACCTGCGTCAGCTCCACCACACTGGCGTTGCCCAAAACCCGGCGCGATCGCTTGAAGATAAATTGCGCGGCCTCCAGGCTTTTTCTCAGCGAGAAGATAAGCTCGCCGACGGCCGTACGAAGCCCGCCTGGCCAGACATTCCCTACCATTACTATATTTCTGTCGATGGTCGAATTGGCGAGGGCCGCCGGTATCGGTACGTCGGCGACACGAATACCACCTACGATCCGACCGGACATCTGCTGATCGTTGTCGAAGGCAACTTTGAAACCGAATTACCCAAGCCCGAACAAATCGCCTCACTCCAAAAGCTGGTGACTTGGGCGCTATGGAATTGGCGATTGGACGCATCGACGATCATGGGACATGGCGACTTCGCTAGCACCGATTGCCCCGGAAAGAACTTGGTGCCATTCGTGCGCGCTCTGCACGATCGAAAGCCGATGCCCGAAATCAAGGAAACGCAAAAAGAGCCGGCAAGCCACCAGTATGCCAAAAAGTAACGCGCTTACCGGCGAGTTCGTTCTTGCTCAAATCCAGTAATCCCGCGAATGCCTTAGCCGAATAAATGGGGTCCAAATAGATACCTTCGGTCTGGGCGAGATACCGCAGCGCGTGGTCACCCTCCGGGCTGGGCACACCATAGCCTTCTCCCACAAATTCGTATCTCAGGTCGAGGTCGCTCCGCACCAATCCAGGCCGCTGAATCAGTTGGCCAAGGTCAGCGGAGAGAGAAACAAAATCGTCAAGCAGCGCGGGCTCTGGGTCGCAGCTGACGCCGATCACGCGCGTGCCTGATCCTCGATAAGCCATCGTCAATCCAACCTGAGTGCTGCCGCTGCTGCTGGCGTGAACGATTACTTCTGCGCCGGTCACTTCGGTTGCCGCTTCGTAAAATGCGTATGCCCCGAGCGCGCAAGAACCACCAATCGGAATGTTCTCGACGCGCTTGCCTTGGGCGATGAGTTCTGCGGACAAGGAGCCAGCCGCCGCAAACAGCTCGTCCCAGGTTCCGTCCGCCAGTTCGTGCGTGATCAAGCCGCTAAGCCGATTCAGCCGCCGATTGCCCTCACCAATGCGCGGCCATTTCGCGACACGGTAGCCCTCTTCAAAAGGCTGCTCCATCAACACCGCGTGGCACTCAATACCGCTCATGTCGCAAGCCAGTGCGAGCTGCCGCACAAAATTACTCTCCGTCGAGCCGCACGTTACGACAGTTTGAATGCCGCGCTGCACCAAGTCGCCAAGCAGATATTCGAGCTTGCGCCCTTTGTTTCCGCCAATCGCAAAGCCCGTCAAGTCATCGCGCTTGATCCAAAGGTCAATTCCGAGGTCCTCAGAAACGCGATGGAGTCGATGGTGCGGAGTCGGCGCTAGGATGAGCGGTATGCGTGGTGGCACAAAGACTAGTTTGTCACACGCCAGCGCGGCTCTGATTCGCGGCTACTCTTGCCGGAAAGCACAGCTTCGAGCGTCACGCCGGTCAGGGTCTTGGTGATCTTGGTTTTGTCCCAAATCTTGAAGTAGCCGAGGCCACCGCGAGCGAGCGTCGCCGGCATCGCCACGGAATAGCTGCGCGCGTCATCGAGCGGCCCACCGCCCAACGTGATGGAACGCAGTCGGCTATCGGGCGAACCAGATTTTGCGAACGTCGCCACGATGTTCGAAAGTTGCAAAAAGCTATCGCTGGGCGAAGGATACAGCGCGACGCTTCGTTCGAGCGCCGCGCGAATTTTTGCTCCGGTCAGCGAAACCACCGCGATCTCATCGGTGGGAAAGCGGACGAGGGTCGAAAGGTCTTCTTGTCGAAAGGCTGGCTTGAGTAGTCCGGCCGCCAAGAACGCGGCATCCGCGCCCGCCGCTTCGCGAACGTAATCCGCCGCAATCTGGGCAGGAGAAAACGCGCCATCGTCCGGTCCAGCAAAGGCTAAACCGCACGAAATGGCGAGAATTCCCGACGCAGTCAGTTTGGAAATCAAGCGTTCCACCGTAACCGTTAGACGCGTTTGACGACCCAATGTTTCCGCGTTCTGGGCCCAATAGTTGGGTTTCCAGAGCCGGCAAACTGGGCCTCGATCAGTCTTCGATTTTTACGCCCATGCTACGGGCGGTTCCAGCGATGATGCGCATCGCCATTTCCTCGTCCAAGGCGTTCAAGTCCTTCATTTTCGCCTTGGCGACTTCGCGAAGCTTTTCTTTTGTCAGCGTGCCTGCCTTGTCCTTAAGCGGGTTCGCGGCACCCTTTTCGATGCCCGCAGCTCGCTTGATGAGGTCGCTACTCAGGGGCTGCTTGACCACAAACGAGTAGGAGCGATCTTCGTAAACCGTGATCTCAACGGGGAGGACGTAGCCCATTTGAGGAGTGGTCATTTCATTGAATTTCTTCAAGAACTCCATCATGTTGATGCCGGCTTGACCGAGTGCGGGACCAACGGGAGGGGCTGGCGTTCCCTTACCGGCGGCAATGTTCAATTTGATATTGGATAAAACTCTTTTGGCCATGGTGATGTTGCCTTAGTGATACTGGTCACGCACGAATCAGAGGGAAGCATGCCCGCACGTTGAAGGTGAAGTCTACCCGATTCGGGTTCGGAACTGGACCTTCACCGGTACACGAAAAAGTCCCCCTCACGTAGATGAGGGAGATTTAGGGGGTGACTTTCCGAAAAATGCACCGCGATAACCGATTGGAAGCGGCGCCCGAGCCTGCACAATCAACCAGTCAACGCCGTCGGCGGGCCACGAGTGCTAACCCTGCGCCAAGGCCGAATAGCGTCAGCGGCTCCGGCACCGACTGCAACTGAAGCACGTAAAAGTCGGTTCCCTTGCGACCAATTACGGCGATGTCGCCATCAGGCCGGGTCATCACCTTATAGATCGACATCCCCGCATCCCAACCGTTAGTGTGGTCGATGAGGTCATAGATCTGACCATTCTCGTAGATTTCACGTCGACCGGTCATCACATTGCCGCCAATGATACGCCCTAAATTTGACATTCCATCTGGGCGAAAATTGAGATACGGAATGTAATTAAGGTGCACACCATCCCAAAAAACAGGTTTGTCGATCAAGCCCAAGTCTGTGGCCCATCCGATGGTTCCGGCGAACTGATCGAGGTCGTTAAATGGAGTTGCTTGAATTTCAAAGTCGCCGAAGACGGTTGTCACGCCATCTTTGAGCATATAAGTGCGGGGGTCACCAAACTTTGGCTCAAGGGTTTCGACCAGCATGGCTCCGCTATTGGACATGCGGCGTATAGAATTGCCAAAAGGAAAAAGCC
>CAYRAX010000228.1:0-3427 GCA_964422285.1 uncultured Chthonomonas sp. | reverse complement strand
GAAGCAATCCTGAAACCCCGAGTGCCAGTGGACCAGCTCCAACAGGTAAGGACATGGAAGAATCCGCTACCGGCTACGGAGGAGACGATTGACAAAGGGAAAAGGCTGTTTGAGGGTAAGGCGTTCTGTGCCACCTGCCATGGAAGAGACGGCAAGGGACTAGGAGCGGACATTGAGCCGGGAACGCTCAAGGGTCCTTTGCCTCGCAATTTCACCGACAAGGAATGGCAGACGGCTAGAACCGATGGTGAGCTTCTCTGGATCTTGAAAAACGGCAGCAAGGGCACGGCGATGGCGCCATTTATCCCACTGATCCTGACCGAAGAGGAAGCCTGGCAGGTTGTGCTCTACGTGCGCTCGTTCGGTCAACACAAGGCTACAGCGGTATCTGAGCACCAGCCCTAGACCGCAGGATCCCCTTTCAGACTTGATTTGACAACCGGGAACAGAACGGTTTCTTAAGTCCACCGCAGGGAAGAAGACTCTTCCGCAGCTCGTTACGACTCAGTCGACTGAAACGGCGAGCGATCATGTAGGAGTGAGTGTATCGTTTCCCCGGCCAGCGCGCGCTCCACTGCCTGATCACGACGGCGCAAGAGGGCCGACACCGGATCACTGGCCTCCAGGTGAGGGACGATCCATGGCGGAGTGCCATTGCGAACCGAGTTGAGCACCTCTTTCACGAAAATCAGATCCGGTGCTTTAAGAAGGCTGAACCCTTCCGGCTCCTGAAGACGACCCACGAATCCATTGGCCACAAGACGTTCGACCTCCTCCTCAACCAGCGATAAAGGCATGTTCAATTCGCTCGAAAGCTCGGGTAGTTTCAACGGACGATCGCCTTTCAGGTAGTGATGTCCCAGGACTCGTAAAACTTTGAGAGCCAGTTGTTCACGAAAGACGTAGGTCCCCTGTTCCCACAGCAGACGAGACAAATAAGCCGTCGGAAATTGATGAAAAAAGGAGAACTGCGCTCCGATCAACACAATCATCCATCCGGTATACAGCCACAGTAGAAACAGAATGAGCACGGCAAAACTTGAATAGATCGCGCTGTAGTTGGCTGAAGCTGCGACAAATTTGGCAAAGATCTCCTCTGCCATGATCCAGAGGGTGGCTGCCGAGACACCACCGACAGCAGCCGAGCGGATATCGACGTGGGTATTGGGAATCACCTTATAAAAGAACGTGAACACCACGCAGAGCATCAATAAAGGAATCACTTCGCCGGCCCACACCAGCAGCGTCCCGAACGGTTCCATGCCCACAAGTCGCTGGACCAGACTGTGACTCTGAAGCGACGCCACCATCCCGAACGCGCTCATGACGAGCACCGGCCCCACCAGGACCGCACTTAAATAGTCGGCAAACTTTCGTTCCCAGGTACGCCCCTGCTTCACCTGCCAGATCGCATTCAACGCCTGTTCGATTTTGTCGATAAGTGAGTAGGTCGTGTAGAAGAGACCGCCGATGCCGACGACGCCGAGCACACCGATCTTGATATTATCCACGAATCCCACGAGCGTGGCCGTGATCTCGTGACTCTTTGGGCCCAGCGGTTCCAACACCTGAGCCAGGAGAGGTTCGATGACGTGGTGGACATCAAAGGCCTTGAGCACCGAGAACATGACGGCGAGAAATGGGACCAACGACAACAACGTCGCATAGACCAGCCCGGCCGCCCGAGCATCGAGCAAGCGATGACGGAATTCCATCCCGACCGCGGTAGCCAGCCTGAGCACTTGAGTGCTCAGGCGCCGAACCCCAGACATGGTTGTCAGATCCTTCGCCCAAAGATCCTGCTTTTCAAATGGGGGGGTGCGTGTAGAATCGGCCATAGATACTGCTTCCCCTGAGCAGGGCACTCCTATCATGCGGGTATAACGGGTGAATACGGATAGGCACCGAGAGCTCAGGATACCATCCTAAGATGCGTTTCCCAAGGGGCCTCTACACGGCAAGTTCAAATCACGGTCCTGACTGTAACTGAAGAGCTACCGGACGGAGTGACACACAAATTCATGACGGCCAAGGTACCAGGCTGCGAGGAAGACGCGGAGTAAGATCTACTTCAGCACGCCACACGTGCTCTGGCCAAGAAAACCATCATGAGAGAAATAGGTCCGCCCTTACCAGCCGCATCAAAGTAGCTGAGGCTCTCAAGCCTATCTGGGTAAGTAGAGGAACTACAAAACTTGAGTGACCTCAGGTCTCAGGAAGCTCCTCGCTCCTCCATCCATATCCCCCTCTGCCATTATTGACGGTTTACCGACTCAAATCCTTGATCATCGGATCTGCACTCGGCGTCGACGGGAGCCCACCATAGATGGACCCACCGTAAGGTCCTGTCGAGGATCCAGACGATTCCTTCTTAAAGTAGTTGTCTGAGGGGTTGGAAGGGGCGGAGCCATATCGACTGTCGTTACCGGGTGCACTAAACTTATAGTCCCCCGTCGAACGGGGTTGAGTACCTGATACGCTCCCTTGCGACGATGGTGCCGTGCCAGACTTCATGTCGGCTCCTGACATCCCTGGATAACCACCGGAATAGCTGTCAGCTCCCACCTTGTGAATCAACGACTGCTGCTCAACACTTGCAACAGCAGCACTCGTCATGATCCCACTGAGATGCGTAATGTCATTCCCCTGCCACGCCTGGCCAAGGTTTGGGGACTGGCTGACTATTCCGGTTACGGCGAAGAGCGCCAAGGCCGTCAATATGTGCGTATGCCTCATGACATCCTCCTATCCGTGTATCATCAATTCAATTTAGCGATGCTTATTTCGATATCGTAACGCACGATATAGGACGACTACAAGCGAATCCATTGTTGACGTACGGTTGGGGCTTCTCGGAGCAAACCCTACCCGGCAGTAGGTACGTAGCATAACTCGTCTCACCGAAGACAAAACTCAGCACTGGCGAGTTCTGTAGCAGAGGACTTTCCTGTCTTTAAAAATGAACTGCGGATGAGCCTGGAAAGCATTGGTGCGTGCACCAAACCGACTCTTATTCGACGAACAGCCCCAAAATAGGGACATGGAGTGTTGTGAGGATGTTAAAAACCTGCCAGCAAGAGAGGCGAGCAGCGCGCGACATTGACCCTCAATCATCGAATTCCAATTGGGGCATCGCATCACGATGAGCTATTCAATGCAGACACTCGTGATGACCACAATAGGTTTTAACTCCATCTCACTGCACTTGCGGTAGATCACACAAATTCATAAGCAGTTGTTCTTGGGCCAGCCAGATCAAAGGTCCGAGTTAATCCATACCTGTTTGATGCCTCTCGCCCACTGTGATACGGTCCCTGCTCTCATGTCGGACTCTGTTTCCTCCTTCACCTTAGTCGATGTTCCCTGAGCAGTACCGTTGCTGGGTCACCTTGGTGAGTTTAGGAAGCGTCCTCTGGAGTCCCTCTCG
>CAYRAX010000227.1:0-3452 GCA_964422285.1 uncultured Chthonomonas sp. | reverse complement strand
TGCGCCTGAATCGCGACTTCGGCCAGTTCGTCGGCGGTTGTGACTTGGGCAAACCGCTCCGCCGGGCCACCGGTCCGCAACGTACAAAATGGCCTAAGCGATACTTGCGGCTGCAACCAAACCGAGCTAGCCATGCACACCCTTCAACTGCTTTTTCGGCGTTGAAATGCTGGGCGCGACGAGATAGTCGGGCACAAAAGTAAAGGCATCCGTCCAGCTAAGTCGATCCCAAATTGCGCCAAAACCGCTCGCTAGCGGATAGGTTTGCTCGCCAAAGGCGGCACCATAGCCGCGACAGTCCGGCGGCAATTCGGTGACGAGTTCTGGCGGGCCGCCCGTGCCGCGACGCAAAATCCATTCGCCCTTGCGGTTGGGAATCGCGCACATGCCGCCAATCAAATCCAAGCTCGACGCGCCCGCAACCGGCACCGCACGACCATATGCCATGACCTTAGCCAGCATAACCGCGACCCTCGTACCCGTAAAACTACCAGGGCCAATATCCGCGAGAAATCCTGTTGCGTCATTGAGGATCGCGCCGCGTTTTTTCAGGAGCGCATCGAGCAATTCCAGCAGTTTCGCCGAGGCGTTTTGGTTCGCTTCAGCCTGATCGCCGTCCAACAAGCGACCCGAGTCATCGAACAAAGCGACACTGCAAGCGGGCGACGAGCTGGAAAACGCGACGATCACTTTTTGAGGTCCAAGAAAAGCTGGTTCAAAAGCGTCATCACGGCATCGCGCCCTTGCTTGGCATTTGCGCCAGCAGCCAGGCGGCTAGTCACAATCACGTAGTATTCACCGCGCTGCGCCACCGCGTAGATGTCGCTCGCCGAACCCGACTTGAGGTTGCCATGCCGCTCGACAAAAAACACTTTCATCTTCGACCGCGACGTGTAGGGCGACTTGTCGGTGCGCGACTCCACCTTGGTGAATTCTGCGAGCGCGGCACTCGCCACCGCTTCTAACTTTGTTTCCGGCAGACCAGAATCGAGCTGCGCGAGCGGCTCAATTTTCGCCGTGGTGCCGGTTCCTTTGTGGGTCAAAACGAAGGTATCGCCGCTCGGATCAGTTTTCCATCCGCCAGGCAAGAAGAGCGTAAGGTCTTTGCCGCCAGCTTTGGTCGGCACGGCAACCAACCCCTTCGGAGCCTTCGCGGAAGCAGTGTCCCACGTCGGTTTGATCACGTCAACTCGAGTTGGCTTTTCCTCTTCGGGGTGAACGATCGTCGTCGAAGGCGGCTCGACTTTTGGCTTCTTTTCGCCTTTTTTGCCCGATTTTGTTGGCTTGGGCCGGTTCGGGTCTTCGGCTTTAGGCAGTTCGCCGTCCAGCGTGCGCAAGGTCAAAAATGCATCTTTCCAGGCTTTTTCGGCATCCGAGACCAGCGCTGGCGCCGAAATGAGTTTGAAGAACATCTTGCGGTCGCTCATGCTGTACAGCAAGCCGGTAATCGTCACTTGGTCATCCACCGAGCTTTGGGTCAGCAATAGCGGCACGCCCAAGATTTCCTCTTGCCATTGCCGGTCGAGTCGCTTCTTAGAAATCTCCACCGCCTGCTTTTGATATGCCTGCCAATTCTCTGCGGGCTCGTGGAAGACGGTATCGATGAGTTCCACTGTCGCCCCAAACTTATCCGCGCCGATCGGAATCGTGAAGACCGTCTTGAGTTTTGCAACTTTCACCTTCCAGGCAACCGGATGGGTGAATTTAAAGCCGGTCGCGGGATGCGTGTAGAGCTTGACCGCTGGAGCGGGTGGACCGCCGACCAAGGAAACAAAAAGAGACGCCGAAGCCACGAGTAAATTCATGTTGTTTTCGATTCTTTTGGACGGATAAAGGCGGGCAACAACATCACGAATTTTGCACCCGACCCCGGGCGACCAATTTCGATGACCGCGCCGCCGTGAGCATCAAGGATACCTTTCACGATGCTAAGGCCTAGGCCCATTCCTTTCACGCGCGAACTATAGAAGGGTTGAAAAATCAGGGCCTTTTGGTCAGCCGAAATTCCCGGCCCTTGATCTTCGACTTCGATAGCGACGTACTCGACCGATGGATCAAGCTTGGCGGTTTGCAGAATTTTCTTCCCGGCGAGCTTCGTTGAGACTCGTAATTGGCCCTCGTCAAAGAATGAGAGTGAATTTTCGACCAGTTCGCTGAGCGCGCGGCGCAATTTTCGCGCATCCACTTCGACAATTGGCAACTTTTCTGCCAGCGAAAACACCAATTTGACTTTGCTCCTGCGAGGAAATACTTCGGCGATCGCCTCCCGAACCAAAAAGTTGATGTCCGCTTGTGCCTTGATAAGCTGGGTTGCGCTCACAAAATCGCGGAATTCCTGCAGGATTTCCTCGACTCGCGTTAAGTTGTTGGCGAGGCTTTGTTGCACCGAGCCAACTTGATCCAGATGGACGGGCTCCTCGGCGAGCAAGTGGCCAAGCTCGTTGATGTCGCCGCGCAGCGCAAACACGCGATTGCCAATCATGTGCGAGCTTTTTGCGCTGAGCTCTCCCCAGGCCGCCATTCGCTCGACGCGCACGACGCGGTGCAGGGCCCGAATTGCTTCGATGCCATTGGCAATTTGCTCGGCGATCGCGGTCAAGACGCGCTCATCATCTTCGGTAAAACGGTTGTCGTGGTGCGGGTTGTCGCTGTGGCGCCGAATCACCCTGATCACGCCCACACAAGTCCCGCGGTGATTGATCGGCACGGCGAGGTAGGACGCGATCTGATCGGACGGCATCTCCAGCATGCGACCCTGCCAGCGTGGATCAGCTTGTGGGTTCGCGAGGCGTATCGACTTGCCGTGCTCGCCGACCCAGCCGGTGCAACCTTCGCCGCGAGCATAACCGAAAATTCCGACTTGATCCTTCAGCGAGCCTGATGACGCGCGAAGCACAAATTCCTGCCTCGGCTCATCCCAAAGAAAAATGGCGCAACTGGCAAATCGAAGCTGATTATTCGCGATTTTGAGCAGTTGGTCGAGCAATTCGCCTTCGTTGTGAGCGCGATCGACCGCGCTACCGATTTGGAACAGCGCTTCCTCGCGAGTGAGCAGTTCATCGCGCGAGATGACGACGCCCGCGATGCCAGCCAAAACCTCCAAAATCTGCACGTCGTGCTCGTCGTAGTGCGATTCCTGGTCTGATTCCACGTTCAAAACCGCACGAATCCGGCCATGGCGATCGCGAATCGGCACTGCCACCTCGCTCCGACTGCTCGCAAAAAGCGGATCATAGAGCGGTTCCTCGTTGACGTTCGAAGAAACGAAGCTCGTGCCTTTGGTCGCGACGTAGCCAACGATGCCTTGGCGCACGCCAAGGCGAATCTCCTTTTGATCGAGATCGGTGGTCCAATCGAGGCCGACGCCGTTGCTGAGTTGCATGGAACCCAATTCGTCGTTCATTCGAGCTAGCATCGCGTTTCGGCTGCTAGTGCATGTTTGCGCGACCGAC
>CAYRAX010000226.1:0-3458 GCA_964422285.1 uncultured Chthonomonas sp. | reverse complement strand
CCTCGCAAAACGTCCCCCAGTCGCACCAAGGCCACGCCGCCGAAGCCCGCGAGCACCGCCGAAGCGTACGCGTACGAGAATCGACGTCTACCGCCGCGGCGTCTCGAGCATCCTCGTGATGCGCGACACGTCGACGACGTCGAAGCGTACCCGTACGAGAATCGACGTCTCCCCCCGCGACCACCGACGGTGCACGCGCGCGGGCATGTCGAAGGCACACGCAGACTGGCCGGCCCTCGTGGCCGAATCCCACACGCACGGCGTCGCGGCGACGGCGCGGCGACACGGAGTCAACCGGAAGACCCTGGGGTGGTGGAAGTGGAAGCTGGCGCAAGCGGAGGCGCCCATCGAGCTCGTTCCGATCGCCGTGGTCACGGCGCCCCACGAGATCGCCACGATCACGTACGGCGCCGTTCGGGTCGCCGTGCACGTCGCCGACGCAGAGCTCATCGCGGGCGTCGCGCGGAGGCTGTCTTTGCTGACGCTTGCCGCAGGCACCAAGGTGTACCTCGCGAGCGCCCCGGTCGACCTGCGACGCGGCCACGACGGGCTCGGAGCGCTCGTGCGGAGCGTGCTCGCGGGCGATCCGTACTCGGGTCACCTCTTCGTGTTCGTCGGGCGACGGGGCGATCGGGTGAAGGTCCTCTTCTGGGACCGCGGCGGTTTCGTCGTCCACTACAAGCGGCTCGCGAAGGGGCGGTTTCTGGTTCCCCGGAGCGAGGCCGGGGCCACGCATCAGATGATCGACGGCGTCGAGCTCGGGATGCTGCTCGGAGGATTCGACCTCCGCGCGACGCGACGCGCACAGGCTTGGGAGAGGCCGCCGAAGCGCCCGAGCGCTGCATGATTTCGGGGGGCGGGGGTGGGAATGGAAATGAAATTAAGGGGTTACGGCGATGGATGGACAGCCGGGCGAAGTCGTGGTCGAAGCTGTCCGTTGGCCCGCAAGAAGAAGCTCCCCAACTTCGACGAGACTGCGGCGCACGCGTGCGAGTGTAAGACCGAGGCCGAGCGGCTGCGCGCGGAGGTCCTCGCGCTCTCGAAGCGTCTGGCCGAGGTGGAGCGTCGCGCGAAGAACGACGGGAGCGAGAGGCGGAGACACAAGCTGCCTGCTCCCGTGCCGCCTCGAAAGGCGACCCCCGAGGAGACGGCGGCGCGACGTGGAGAGCAGGCCGCGGCCAGGGCGGCGCTCGAGGCCGACGAAGTGCCGACGCCGCTTCCCGCCGAGGACCGGAAGTGCCCCGAGCACGGCAGCTCCACGATGAAGCCCGCGGGACACAAGACGTCGGACGAGATCCACTACGTCGCGGCGCACGTGCGTCGTCGCGTCTACGTGCGCGAGACCTGGGCGTGCTCCAGGTGCGACCACATCGTGACCGCGAAGGGGCCGCTGCGCATCGGGGAGAAGACCCGCTACGCACCGAGCTTCGTCGCGTACCTGATGGTGTCCAAGTGCGATCACTCGATGCCGCAGCATCGGCTCGAGCGAGAGCTGGCGGACCTGGGGGTGCCCGTGTCACGCAGCACGATGTGTGGGCTCATCCACCGTGGCAGCGCCGAGGTCGTCCCTCTCTACGAGCGCCTCGTCTCGATGCTCGCGAAGGAGCGAGTCGTGCACGCCGACGAGACGAGCCATCGGCAGCAGGGGCGCGAGGAGCGCGTCTTCTTCTGGACCTTCGTCGCGCCGAGCTTCACGGTCTACAAGTACGCGACGGACCGAAGCGGCAAGACCCCCGAGTCCGTGCTCGGCAGCTCCGACGGCTTCCTCGTGGTGGACGGGTACACGGGCTACAACGCCGTCACGGGCACGGGGAAACGGAAGCGCGCCGGCTGCAACGCACACGCGCGGAGGAAGCTCTTCGAGACCGAGCGCGACGAGGTGGAGGACCCGCTCGACCTGTACGGCGTGGTCTACGACGTGGAGCGCGAGGCGAAGGATCGTGGCGTCGCCGGCACCAAGGAACACCTCGAGATGCGGCGCGCGCGCTCGAGGCCGGCGCTCGCGAAGCTGCTCCTCTGGGCACGGCGGGTCGCGCGCGAAGAGGAGCCGCGCTCGAAGCTCGGGAAGGCGGTGCGGTACCTCCTGCGCCAGCGCAAGGCGCTCACGCTCTTCACGCGGCACGCGACCATCGCGCCTGACAACAACGCCGCGGAGTCCGCGTTGCGTCGCATCGCGATGGGCCGAAGCAACTTCATCTTCCTCGGCTCCGAGCGCGCCGGCCACAGCTTCGCGGTCATCTACTCCCTCGTCGCGTCCTGCCGTCAGAACGGGAAGAACCCCATCGCGTACCTCACCGACGTCCTCACCCGCGTGCAGACGCACCCGGCGTCGAGGATCGAGGAACTCCTGCCGATGAGCTGGACGCCGCCGGAGGAGAAGTCGGTTGCGGCTTCGCCGCGCGCGTAGGCGCCCGCGCGATGCGCTCTCAGCCGGGTGCCGCCGCGGCGGTAGACGTCGATTCTCGTACGCGTACGCTCCGACGGCTTCCCCGTGGTGGACGGGTACACGGGCTACAACGCCGTCACGGGCACGGCGAAGCGCAAGCGCGCCGGCTGCAACGCACACGCGCGGAGGAAGCTCTTCGAGACCGAGCGCGACGAGGTGGAGGACCCGCTCGACCTGTACGGCGTGGTCTACGACGTGGAGCGCGAGGCGAAGGATCGTGGCGTCGCCGGCACCAAGGAACACCTCGAGATGCGGCGCGCGCGCTCGAGGCCGGCGCTCGCGAAGCTGCTCCTCTGGGCACGGCGGGTCGCGCGCGAAGAGGAGCCGCGCTCGAAGCTCGGGAAGGCGGTGCGGTACCTCCTGCGCCAGCGCAAGGCGCTCACGCTCTTCACGCGGCACGCGACCATCGCGCCTGACAACAACGCCGCGGAGTCCGCGTTGCGTCGCATCGCGATGGGCCGAAGCAACTTCATCTTCCTCGGCTCCGAGCGCGCCGGCCACAGCTTCGCGGTCATCTACTCCCTCGTCGCGTCCTGCCGTCAGAACGGGAAGAACCCCATCGCGTACCTCACCGACGTCCTCACCCGCGTGCAGACGCACCCGGCGTCGAGGATCGAGGAACTCCTGCCGATGAGCTGGACGCCGCCGGAGGAGAAGTCGGTTGCGGCTTCGCCGCGCGCGTAGGCGCCCGCGCGATGCGCTCTCAGCCGGGTGCCGCCGCGGCGGTAGACGTCGATTCTCGTACGCGTACGTCGGAACTGGCGGGAGCTCGCGCTCCCCCGCGGGGCCTGCGGTCGGGGCTTGGCCCGTGACGGCCGAGTCGGTGAGCGCCCAGTCTTCCGGCTCCGCCGCGCGTCGCAGCGGTGCGAGGTCACTGCTCTCTCGTAACCTCGACGTAGTTCGGGAGCTTCTGTTTCAAGTATGTTCGCACAGCATCGACGGTCAGCGTATCGATGGCGGTGAACTCAAACGCATGCGCTAGGCGCCTGATCGCGTCATTAATGTCGTTGAT
>CAYRAX010000225.1:0-3544 GCA_964422285.1 uncultured Chthonomonas sp. | reverse complement strand
ATGGAAAGCGTCATCCAATCCGACATCGGCACCGGTGCCAAGCTTCGCATACCGGGCTATCGGCTGGCGGGAAAGACGGGCACTGCTCAAAAGATCGGCGACGGCGACGGCTACGTATCCAGTTTTGTGGGATTTGTTCCGTCCACCGACCCGGTTGCAATGGTATTGGTGATGGTTGATAATCCTAAAGCGGGCAAAATCTATGGAGCATCAGTCGCGGGTCCGGTTTTCCGGCAATTGGCGACTTCGATCATCCGCGTTTACAACGTGCCGCCCGCGGAATAGTCGATTTATGAAGTTATCCGAAATTTTGGTGAGCGCCGGCGTTCGTGCCGACGATCTGGTTGGCGACGCCGACATCACGGGGATTTGTGAAGATTCTCGATTGGTAAAGCGCGGCGACCTATTCGTCGTCATGCCCAGTGCGCGAACGGATACCAGCGCGTTCATCGAACCTGCCATCGCAGCGGGTGCGAGCGCGATTCTTGCGAGCGATGCAAAGAGTTTTGAAACGGCAAAATCGCGTGGCGTGGCGTGTGCGCTCATCCCCTCGACTGGTCATCGGTTCATGGCCTCGCTTGGCCGGATTTGCCGCATGATTTTTGGCGATCCCAGCCAGAGTTTGCGTATCACTGCGATCACCGGCACCAATGGGAAAACCACGACGGCGTGGATGATGCGCGACGCGCTCGAAAGCCTGGGCCGAAACGCCGCCTACCTGGGCACACTCGGATTGAAAACGTCAAATGGTAGCCGGGAACTCAACAACACAACGCCATTTCCGGTCGAGCTTTGGCGGCTGTTGCAAGAGGTCAAGGAATCTGGCGCAACGGATTTGATCATGGAGACCAGCTCGCACGCGTTGGTGCAGCGTCGCCTCGCGGGCGTCTCGTTTGACATAGGCGTATTCACGAATCTCACGCAAGACCATCTCGATTTTCATGGCAACATGGCGGCCTACGAGCAGGCGAAATTGTTGCTGTTCACCGAGTACGCGATGGCGTCAACCAAGGCCTTTTCCGCAGCGATCAATGTGGATGGTGAGGTAGGTCCAAATTGGGTTGCCGATTTGCCGACGCCTTGCGTGACCTTCGGCCGAACTCGCGGCGACCTCCAGCTTGCAATCGAATCGGTGACATTGAACAACATTCGCGGCTCGGTTTGCGGCACTTCGTTCGCGGCAAATGTCGGCGGCGATTTTAACGTCTCGAACTTGACATCGGCGGCGGCTGGCCTGACTGCGCTCGGATTTTCACCCGCTGAGGTAGCCTCGGGTCTCGGCTCGGTGACGGCGGTTCCGGGTCGCTTCGAATCGGTACCCAATTCGATTGGGATTGGCGTTTTGGTCGATTACGCACACACGCCTGATGCACTCGAAAAACTCTTGGTTTCGACCCGCCAGCTTCAACCGAAGCGCATCATCACGGTTTTCGGTTGTGGCGGCGATCGCGACCGAACGAAGCGCCCCAAAATGGCCGCGGTTGCGTCGTCGAAATCGGATGTGACGGTGGTCACCAGCGATAATCCGCGAACCGAAAATCCCGAGGCGATCATCGAAGAGATCAAAGCTGGATTGGTGGATGGCGCGGCGAGCCAAGCGGTAGTCGACCGGCGCGATGCGATCCGCAAGGCGATTGATTTGGCTGAGCCAGGCGATGTCGTTGTCATCGCGGGCAAAGGCCACGAAGACTATCAGATTATCGGCACGACAAAGCACCACATGGACGACCGAGAAATGGCGCGCGAGGCACTCAATGCTCGGTCCTAAGGCGGCTGCGTGAACCCAATTCCTCTCGCGGAATTTGCGTCGCTCGTGGGCGGTCAGCTGATGGGCAGACAAGGCAACGAATCGATCACTTCGTTTGCAACCGACAACCGCGATGTGTTGCCCGGATCGCTATTTTTGGCGATCAAAGGCTCGCGGGTGGATGGGCATGATTTCGTAGAAGATGCCCTTTCGCGTGGCGCGATCGGCTCAATCGTCGAGCGAACTGTTTCGGGACCGCACATCTTGGTTCCATCGCTCGTGGATGGTTTGGCGCGGTTCGCCTCTACCATGCGCGCGCGATACTCGGGCCCAGTGATCGGCATCACCGGAAGCAACGGAAAGACCAGTTGCAAAGAATTTTTGGCAGCAGCATTGAGCCCGCTCGGGAACGTTGTCAAAAACCCCGGCAACAAGAATAGCGAACTCACTTCGCCGCTGGTTTGGGCAGAGGTGGACGGCGCCACCAAGAGCGTCGTCGTCGAGATGGCGATGCGCGGATTTGGCCAGATCGACCACCTTGCCGCCATGCACAAACCCAGCCACGGGATCATCACGATGATCGGGACCGCGCACGCGGAGATGGTTGGCGGACGCGAGGGCATCGCTCGGGCGAAAAGCGAAATGCTCACCCACGTTGACCCGAAGGGCTGCGTCGCGCTTTGGGCCGAGGACGAATACATCGACCTGCTGCGCAATGCCTGCCAAAGCCGCGTGACGACGTTTGGATTTTCCCCCAGCGCCGAATGCCGCGTGATCGGATATCGGCCGCTGGATTGGACACGCAGTGAAATACGGGGACAAATAGACGGCGAAATTTGGCACACAGAAATCCAAACCGTGGGCAAGCACCAAGCTTTGAATGTTGCTGCGGCGATCACGATCGCGCGTGAATTGGGCGTCCGATTGAGCGATGCGGCCGACGCTGTTCGCCATGCAGAACTCCCGCCCATGCGCATGCAAGTCACCGAGTGGCACGGCGTGAACATCGTGCTCGACAACTACAATGCCAGCCCGGACAGCACGGTCGCCGCACTCAAGACTCTGGCTGAAGTCGAGCCCGATAGACCCAAATATGCGGTTATCGGCGAGATGAAAGAGCTGGGAAGTTCGAGCGAAGTTGGTCACCGGCTTGTTGGTCGAGCACTGGCTCAATTGTCGCCGGATCGGGTGCTGCTGTTTGGCGACGAAACCAGCTACATCTTAGAGGAAGCGGTCGAACTTGGACTGCCGACCGGTCGCATCGCGAAGGCGGACGCACTCGCCGAGATCACCGAATTTGTGAAGAGCCTGCACCCCGGTGATACGGTGCTCATCAAAGGTAGCCGCGCGTTGGGCCTCGAATCTGCGCTGGAGGGCCTTGCCCCATGAGCAAGTTTGAAAATCCCATCACAGTCGCGTTTTTTTTTTGCGCTCATTGCGGGAACGATCGCCGCTCCACTCATATTCAAATTGCTGCAACGCATCAACTCGCGCCAAACGATCAGCGAGCACGTTCAAGAGCACGCGCACAAACAAGGCACGCCAACCATGGGTGGGCTCATTTTCTTATTCGCGTGGTTTGTTTCAGTGCTCATCGTTTTTGGCGTCAAGGCGCGCGATCCGCTGCTCGTCGTGGGACTGTTTGCGCTCATCGGCTTCATCGATGATTTTGTGGTTCCTCGAATGCAAAAGGGCAAGCGCGGGCTCGGCTGGAAGCAAAAATTGGTCATGCAAATTGGCGGATGCATGGCGATTTTGGTGGCGGGTGGCACTTCGTGGTTTACGGCGGGCGTCGGC
>CAYRAX010000224.1:0-3554 GCA_964422285.1 uncultured Chthonomonas sp. | reverse complement strand
GGTTGATTCGCAAAGATCTACCTAGATCCAGCCTTCATTCGAGCCAGATTCTTCTTCGCGTCTTCGTAGTTGGGATCAATCGCGAGCGCTTTTTCCAACCACGCAATGCCGTCTTTCTTTCGCCCCTTGCGCTCCAAAGTCACCGCCAAGTTATTGTACGGTGCGAGGAACGTTCGATCGATTTCAATGCACTTCGTGAAGCTCGCAATCGCGGCATCGAGGTTATTGACTTCGTATTGATAGAGGCCAACGCCGTTCAGCGCTTTAACGTTTCGCGGCTCCGCTTTCACGATCTCAAGGTAGTGGAATCGGGCGCCTTCTTTGTCGCCCAGCTTCCAAAGGCCGTTAGCCAGGTCCAAACGAACATCGTTGCGGCTCGGTTGCTTGCGAACAACGTTCTTCCACATTTCCACTGCTTTGGCGAGTTGGTTAGAACGCGCGTAGCATGCGGCGAGGTTGATTTGAGCATCAACGCTTTGTGGGTTCACGCCAGCCATTTTCTCGAACATCGGGATCGCTTCTTCGTATTTTCCTTGCTTGAAGAGTACGAGGCCGAGGTTGTTGAGGGTGTCTGGGTCAGTCGAGTCCAGATCGTAAGATTTTTGGTAGGCATTTGCCGCTGCGCCCATGTCGTTCACACGGGTGTAGAGCACGCCAAGGTTGTACCAATACTTCGCATTGCCGGACATCGACGATTCGAGCGAGTTCATCAGCTTGATCGCTTCGTCGTTGCGGCCAGCTCGAGCGTAGGAATCGGCCAAATACATTGCAACCGTGCCGTCTGCGTGCTCGCCCTTGCTAGCTCGCTCCAGATATGGAATGGCTTCGGTTTCTTTTTTCGCGCGAATGTAGGCGAATGCGGCGTTGCGAGCGAAAACGGTGCTGTCGGGCTTGATTTCCGAAGCTTTTGCGTATGCAGCGGCCGCGGACTCGTCATCCTTCAAACCTTCATAGGCAACGCCCATGTTGTTGAAAACGAACGGGTCGAGATTGGTCAGGTCTGCCGCTTTTTTGTAAGCGTCGACAGCGCCAGAATAATCGCTCTTGCGCAGGCAGATTCCGCCGATGTTGTACCAAGGCTCGTACATGCGAGTGTTCAGCCCCGCGATTTTTTGGTACAAAGGCATCGCCTTGTCATCCTGCTTGGTGACAACGTATGCGTTACCGAGGTTGTTGAGTACTTCAATATCGTCCGGGCGGAGTTCACTTGCTCGCTCCAAGACGGGCACGGCCTTGTCGCCCATATCCTTGCGCAGGTAAATGAATCCCAACCAGGACAGCACGTCGGCGTTCTTGGGATTATCGCGCTCGAGGGTTTCGAATGCGGCGAGGGCCTCATCGACTTTGCCATCGCGGTACATACCGGCGGCGGCGATCACTTGGCGCGTGACTTCGTTTTGCTTTTTGATCTCTTCGATCTTGGCGGGATCTTGAGCAGGTTGCGCCGTCCCGCCGTTTTGTGCGGATGCCCCACCCATAATCACACCGGCCAAAAGGGCCAGAACCATTGCTCGTCTCATAATCATCATGCGTTCACACATCTCCGTCGCTCAAAAAAGTCTGAACAGACGCGAATTCTCCCATATTGTTAACGATAGCCCGTTCAAATGCCAATCGTAAAACTGTCAGCTTCACGCGGATTTTGCCAGCCGTAAAACTGTCATCGCCACTTGTATACGTTCCTAATCGGTAAAAATGCAAGCCTTCCTCAGTCGCTACGGTTCGGACGGAGTCCAACGCACTTTCGGCGCATGCAATCACAATTCTACCGGGGAACTCACCAAAAGCGGCGCAAACGTCCCCAATTTTATCCACATAGGCGTCATTTTCGAACCCAACTTGCACGCCGACTTGGTTGACTAGTGCCATTTCCGCGAGCGCGACTGCAATGCCCCCTTCGCTTACGTCGTGCGCGGCTTCAACAAGGTGATCGCTGGCGAGGCGGTTCATGGCGCGGTGTAGGCGGCGCTCTCCGGCCAGGTCCGGCTTTTCAGGCAATCCATCTTCGATGCCATGAATTGCAGCCAGAAATTCGCTTGCACCCAGACCCTTTGCGCGCGAAATTGGCGCATCCACCGAAATCACGGCGATCTCGCCATCGCCAAGCGGCAGCCCCATTCCAATCGCGTTGGCGGGATCGTCCATCACACCCAGCATGCCAATCATCGGCGTCGGGCAGATTTCGCCAAGATCGCTCTCGTTATAAAAACTGACGTTGCCGCTAATCACCGGCGTGTGCAGCGCGTCACAGGCACTGGCGATGCCGAGTACGGCTTGCTCGAATTGCCAATAAACGTGGCCGAGTTCGGGATTGCCGAAGTTTAGGCCGTCGGTGGCAGCGACAGGAATCGCGCCGGTACACGCCACGTTTCTGGCCGCTTCGGCAACCGCCAGTTGGCCGCCGACGAATGGATCGAGATAAACCCATCGCGAGTTCCCATCGATCTTGAGTGCGAGTCCCTTTTGGGTTCCCCGTGGCGCCAAAACTGCCGCGTCCGCCGCCCCTGGCCCCCGCACCGTTTGGGTTTGAACGTCTTGGTCGTATTGCTCAAAAACCCACCGCTTGCTGGCGATGTTTGGGCTCGCTAGTAGCTTGAGTAGGGCCTCGGTTAGGTCAACTTCCGGCAACGAGTTTGGCGTCCAAGCCTGCGCTTTGCGGTGATACTCAGGGATGACGGGTTCGGTTCGGTATGTCGGACAATGGTCAGTCAGCCAGCGTGGCTCGATTTGGGCTTCGATTTTGCCGAACCGCCGAACGGTAATTACAGGCTCGCTCACGACCCGGCCGATGACCACGGCGTTCAGCCCCCACTTGTGACAAATGTCCAGAACTTCGTGCTCTCTGCCCGCGGTGGCCACCGCCAGCATCCGCTCCTGGCTTTCGCTCAGCATCAACTCGTACGCGGACATGTCCGATTCGCGCATCGGCACCAGGTCGAGGTCGATCTCCATCCCGACGCCGCCTTTGCTCGACATTTCCACCGTGCTGCAAGTCAGTCCGGCCGCACCCATATCTTGAATGGCAACCAGTGCGCCGGTCTGCAGGGCTTCCAAGGTCGCTTCGATCAGCAATTTTTCGGCGAAGGGATCGCCAATTTGGACGTTCGGACGCTTGTTATCGCTTTCTTCGCTAAGGGCCTCGCTGGCAAAGGTTGCGCCATGAATGCCATCTCGACCAGTGCGCGAGCCCATGTAGATGACAGGATTTCCCTCGCCAGCGGCGGCCGCGGTTGCCACCTCATCGAGCGGAACGATGCCCACCGACATCGCATTGACAAGCGGATTGCCTGAATATCGCGGATGAAAAGCGACTTCGCCGGCAACGGTGGGCACGCCAACGCAATTTCCATAGCCGCCGATGCCCGCGACCACCCGGCGCATCAAAAATCGATTGCGCGCAACTACCTCCGGCGCGGCGGCGCCTACGACGGCGAGAACGCCTACATGCTCCGCTCCGCGTTCCGCATCGGCGTACAGGGCGAGGGGGAAACTCGCGAGTACGTCGGCTTCCGCGTCGCCGCGTCCGTTCGAACGAACTGAATTGACGCCCAGCC
>CAYRAX010000223.1:0-3578 GCA_964422285.1 uncultured Chthonomonas sp. | reverse complement strand
GCCGCCATGAGCGCGGGCAACTGCGATGGCGGTCGAAACTCGACCTGAACGCCCCAAGATTCGTCTTGGACCAGCGATGGCCAAACCAAGGGTAACGCGTTGACGAACGGCACAGAGCCAACTCGATGCATACCTTATTGTAGCTTTTTGGGCCGATCAGAGGCGCGGCTTGCTTGTCATTCTAAGCGGTCGCAATAGCCGCTTCGAGGGTTCCACGTCGCCCGCTTTGACTCCATAGAGGTCGTAGGGATCAACGTCTGTCACGTTCACGTCGATGAATGAACCGGGCGTTTGATCACCGCGAACGTACACAAACCCGTCGATTTCCGGCGCATCGCGGTGGGACCGGGCCGCGCACCAACCATCGCGATTTTCCTCGCAAACCACGCGAATCGTGCGGCCAATCCACGAGGCATTCTTTTGGTTTGAAATGACCTGCTGGGTGCGCATTAAGCGGTCATACCGATCCTTTTTCACCTTGGTAGGCACCTGGTTTTCCATGTCATAGCTTGGTGTGCCGGGTTCACGGCTGAACAAAAATGCGCCGACCCGATCCATTTGGGCTTCTTTGCAAAAGTCAACCATTTCCTTAAACTGCGCCTCAGTTTCGCCGGGAAAACCAACGATGAAGGTCGTTCGGATCGCGCAATCGGGCATAGCCGCCCTCAGCTTTCGAAAGATCGCCAGGTACCGCTCGCCATCCCATGGCCGCTTCATGCGCCGGAGCACTTCGCCATTTACGTGCTGCAACGGAATATCAATGTACTTCACGACCTTGGACAGAGTCGCCATCGCCTCGATGACTTCATCGGTCAAGCGGTTGGGATAAAAATACAGAAGTCTGATCCACTCGATGCCGTCGATGTCGTTCAGCCCCTTCAACAGTTTGGGCAGGGTGAATTCCTGATATAGGTCGTACCCGTATTGGGTGACGTCTTGGGCGATCAGATTGAGCTCTTTGGCGCCAGTACGAGCAAGATGCTGCGCTTCTTCCATGACCCGCTCGATCGGTTTGCTTTGGTGCGCGCCGCGAAAGCTTGGGATCGTGCAGAACGTACAGCGGTGATCGCATCCTTCGCTGACTTTTAGGTAAGCACTCCACGGTCGTCCGGTGCGCGCACGGCTCTGAATATCTGCCCACCGATGGTGCGGCGGCTCAAGTTCGACATAGGCCTCAGATCGCGCCATCGTGGTTTGCACGATTTCGTTAAACCGGCCCATCTGCCCCACGCCGACGTAGGCATCAGCACCTGGCGCAAGGCGCTGCAATTCTTCCCCAAGGCGCTGGGCAAGGCATCCCGCAACCACAACTTTGCCTTTGCCTTTGGATCGCACGGCCTTTTTGATCGCTTCAATCGACTCTTGCTTGCTCGATTCCAAAAAGCCGCACGTGTTGATCACCGTAACGTCGGCCGCCTTGCCCCCATCGACGCGATATCCGCTCTCGCTTAGGACGCCAGCAATCTCTTCGCTATCGACTTCGTTCTTGGCGCAGCCGAGTGTGATGATTCGCACATTGGGGTTTCGATCTGGCATCAAGGAACATTATGAAGCCATGCCGCTGCGCCCGGCCCGCCGCACGCCAAAGGACCCAAGCGGGTGCCCAGTTGAATTACAATGTACCTATGTCAACTATCCAGGAAGCCCCGACCAACGACCCGCTTTTGTGGAGTACCTATGCGCCGAAAATGGCCGCGCTTCAATCCGCAGAGCTGACCGCCGCGAACGTAAACGACTGGCTACAAGCGTGGTCTGATTTCGCCGAGGAGCTCGACGAGCTCGGCGCACGAGCCGCGGTTGCCAAGACCTGCAACACCGCCGACGAAGTCGCCGATCGAAACTACAAACGATTTTACGAAGAGATTTTCCCGCCGCTTGAGCAGGGCTTGCAGTCGCTCAAAAAGAAGCTACTGGACTCAGGATTAGAACCCGCGAATTTCAAAATTCCGCTTCGAAACATGCGCAGCGAAGCCGCACTTTTCCGCGATGAAAATTTGCCGCTGCAACAAGAGGAAATCACGCTATCCACCGAATATGGCGACGTCGTCGGAGCCCAAACGGTCGATTGGAACGGAGAGGAAGTGACGCTTACCAAGCTTGCCCAGCAACTGCAGAATGACGACCGAAGCGTTCGCGAAAAGGCATGGCGAGCGATGATCGACCGCAGCTTGGAGGATCGAGCAACTCTCAACAGTCTTTGGGCAAAGTTGCTCGCCTGCCGCCTCCCACAAGCCAAAAATGCTGGTTACGACGGCTTCATTGGCTATCGCTGGGAGCAGATGCAGCGCTTCGATTACACGCCCGCCGATTGCGCCGAGTTTCGCGCGGCAATTTTGGAGCACGTGGTGCCGCTCGCAACGCAAATTTATGCCAGGCGCCAGCAAAATTTGGGACTCGAAACCTTGCGCCCCTGGGACCTGGAAGTCGATGATACTGGCGCGGCACCGCTGCATCCGTTCTCGAATGGGGCGGAGCTGGACGCCAAATGCGGGAACATCTTCGCAAAAGTCGACCCTGAGCTGGGCACGCATTACAAGAAGATGCAGGAGCGCAATCTGCTGGACTTGGAGAACCGCAAAAACAAGGCGCCTGGTGGCTATTGCACGCACTTTGCTACCGAACGAGTTCCGTTCATTTTCATGAACGCGGTCGGCACCCATCGCGACGTGCAAACGATGCTCCATGAAGGCGGGCACGCGTTTCACGTGTTCGAATCCGCCGGTCAGCGCTACATCCACGATCTGAATGTGAACACGGAGTTCGCCGAAGTTGCGTCCATGGGCATGGAGCTTCTTTCCCAGCCGTACCTGGACGAGTTCTATAGCGCGGATGACGCCAATCGGGCGCGGGTGGAGCATCTACAGAAATTGGTGCTCTTCTGGCCCTACATGGCGGTTGTGGATGGATTCCAGCACTGGGCATACACAAATCCCGACCTCAGCGCGAATTCCGCCGAATGCGATAAGGCCTGGAGCAAGCTTTGGGATCAGTTCATGGTTGGAATCGATTACTCGGGACTAGAAGATGCAAAGGCGACCGGCTGGCATCGAAAGCTGCACATCTTCGAAATCCCGTTCTACTACGTCGAATATGGCCTGGCTCAATTGGGCGCGGTCCAACTTTGGCGCAATTCGCTAAGCGATGCGCCGGCGGCAATTAGGCAATATCGGCACGCGCTATCGCTTGGCGGAACGGTTTCTCTGCCCGAGATGTTTGCCGCGTGCGGTTGCAAGTTCGGATTCGATGGGGCGACGGTTTCTTCGGCCGTCGACACCATTCGAACAAAGTTGTCCGAGTACGGCGCGCTCTAAGCTCGCGATCCGCAACAGGTTCACCTCCAACGCGAGGTGAACCTGTTCTCGGTACACTTACGCTTCATGACGATTGACGAACAACTCGCCATATTGCGCCGTGGTGCGCAGGAAATCATCAGCGAAGAAGACCTGCGCAAGAAGCTGGAATCTGGTCGGCCGCTCCGCATCAAGCTCGGCGTTGACCCAACGGCGGCGGATGTCACGCTCGGCTGGGCCGTCGTTCTGCGAAAGCTCCGCGATTTTCAGCGCCTCGGCCACACGGCG
>CAYRAX010000222.1:0-3689 GCA_964422285.1 uncultured Chthonomonas sp. | reverse complement strand
CAAACCAGCAGGAGCGTGAACAAGACCAAAACCACGTTGAGCCACACCAACCGGGTTCGAAATGGCATTTACTCGACCTCCTTCAGGCGGTAGCCGAATCCGTGCACGGTTTCGATGATGCTCGGCTCGCCATCGGCGTCCACCTTCTTCCGCAGCGACATGACGTGATAATTGACGGTGCTGTACAGGCTTTCGTCTTCGGACCAGATGCTGTCGACGATGGTTTCGCGGCTGAGAATCCTGCCCCGATTGCGCATGAGCGCCTCCAGAAGCGAAAACTCCTTTGGGGTTAGATGGGTCTGCTGGCCTCGCACCGTGACCATTTTGCCGATTGCGTCTAGTTCGATGCCGCGAAAACGCATCAGGCTCGATTTTTGGGGTTTTTCGCGCCTTAGCAGTGCCCGAACGCGAGCCAAGAATTCGGTGACGTCAAATGGTTTGACCAAGTAGTCATCGGCCCCAAGATCGAGGCCGCGAACCCGATCAGCGACGGCATCGCGAGCGGTGAGCATGAGGATCGGCACTCGGTCGCGCCGATCTCGAATGGCCCGGCAAATTGTCCAGCCATCTGCGCCCGGCATCATGATGTCAAGGACGATGAGGCCGTAGGTTTCGAACCCGGCCTGCCGCAGGCCGTCGTCGCCATTTCGCTCCCAGTCCACCACAAAATCCTCCTTTTCCAGCGCCCGGCGCAACTGGTCTCCGATGACAGCATCATCTTCAATGACGAGGATTTTCACCGTCTTCAGTATGGGCCGGAGTTATTGGATTTTGATTTGGAACCGTGCATTTCGCTGCAACATTGGTGCGAAAATCCCGAAAATGAAGCCGGAGCCACGAACGATCCGCGTGGCCCGTCTTGACTATTCGAGCATCCACGCATGAAACGCCGCACAAAAATTGTTTGCACTTTGGGCCCCGCGACCAACACAAAGGAGCAGATCGCCAACCTTATTCGCGGCGGGATGAACATGGCTCGAATCAACTGTAGCCACGGCGAATGGGAGTCCAAGCGGGAGTGGATCGGCTGGCTGAGGCACCTTTCGCCGAGCTTTGCGCCCATCGCGATTCTGGCGGACCTTCAGGGGCCAAAATTTCGGGTTGGCGAATTCGATGGCGGGTTCATCGAGGTCAAGCCGGGGCAGGTTCTCTCGCTAAGTCAATCGCCGCAGGACGCCATTACCGTTCCCGGAGACGAGATTTTTGAGGCGATGGCGGTCGGCGACCGGCTCCTGATGGGCGATGGCGACGTGGAATTGCGGCTGGTATCGCGGTCCGGCGATCGATTTGAAGCCAAGGCGGTCTCGGGCGGCAAACTCAAATCTAGGCAAGGCGTGACCCTGGTCGGGAAGTCATTTGAGGTGCCGAGCCTCACCGAAAAGGACCTCGACGACGTCTACGAGGCTTGCAAGGCAAACGTCGATTACATCGCCTTGAGCTACGTGCGACGCGCGGCCGACATACGCGAACTTCGGCGGTTGGTTGACCAATATGACCCTACGATTCGGCTTTGCGCAAAGATTGAGACCAAAGCGGCCGTTCGCGATATCGACGAGATTTTGCAGGTTAGCGATGTTGTGATGGTTGCGCGCGGCGACCTTGGGCTGCAAATGGCGATGGAAGAAGTGCCGATCGCCCAAAAGCACATTATTCGGCGCGCGAGCAAGGTTGGCAAACCGGTGATCACGGCGACTCAGATGCTTGAAAGTATGATTCAGAACGCCAGGCCCACCCGAGCTGAGGCCACTGACGTCGCAAATGCGATTCTTGATGGAACGGACGCGGTAATGCTGAGCGGTGAAACGGCGGCCGGCGCGTACCCCATTGAGGCGGTTCGCACGATGGCCCGGATCGCCGAGAAGGCAGAAACGATTTTTGACCACGATTCGCGCATGCACGCCTTTGACCGAACGGTGAGCGGCTCGGCTTTGGCTACAGAAGCGGTGGCGAGCGCGGCGGTTGAACTCGCGACCATGATCCGCGCAAAGGCGATTGTCACGACTTCGACCAGCGGCCAAACTCCCCGCATGGTCAGCAAATTTCGGCCCCGATGCCCGATCTATTGCGCAAGCTGGAATGCGCGCACCCAGGCTCAAAATGCGGTCGTTTGGGGTGTCGAGACGATCTATTTGGAACCTGGATCGACCACCGAGGAGACCACCCACGCCACGATCAACGCGCTTTTGAAATCGAAAAAGCTCAAATTGGGTGATACGGTGGTCGTGACGGCGGGACACCCGGCTGGTGTCGCGGGTAACACGAACCTGATTCTCGTTGAAAAAGTGACCTGAGGTTCGGCTTGGCTTGGCCGCTGCCTTTGCTGGTATTCTACTTGCCTACGCGCTCGTAGCTCAGTGGATAGAGCATCAGCTTGCGGAGCTGAGGGTCGGAGGTTCGAGTCCTCTCGAGCGCGCCACTTTTGCCTGATCTTGTTGCTATGAATGGAACCCCATGCCACATCAACGACGTTGCTCTGGGCATGGCGCGCGCGCTTTGCTTACTGCTAATTCTGTGCACTGCTCTAGGGATATCTGGCTGCGCCGAAAAGCAGTACGGCGACAAGGAACTGCTCGAATTGGCCAAAAGCGAAAGCACAGGTGAGCGTATGAAGGCCGCTGGGCAGATGTGCGATCGGTACAAGCCCGCCTTTCAGAATTCCCTATTTAACTTGTGCGTTGACCCAGATGCAGGCGTTCGCGACATTATTTATCGCAATATCCACAAGACCAAGGACCCAAAATTCGTGATCCAGCTTGAGGAATCGCGGTACTCCGTACCGGTCGAGGAGAAAGACGCTCTTTCTGGCGCATTGAAACGACTTCACGAAGCAATTGGCAAGTGAGTGGTGCTAGAGGCTAACGAGCTCGCGCAAATCCTCTTCTCCGACTTCGGTTCGTTTATCTGCCATCACCAAGAACGACTCGTATATCTCCTCGAAACGCTCGTCGGGGAAGTTGAACCCCAGTTCGCTGAGCCGATGCTTCAGCCCGTGTCTTCCAGATCTGGCCGTCAACACAATCTCGCTCTTTTCTGCACCAACCAAATGCGGATCAATGATTTCGTACGTTGAACGCTCCTTGAGAACTCCGTCTTGGTGAATGCCGCTGCTATGAGCGTAGGCATTTGCGCCGACAACTGCCTTGTTGCGCTGAACTACCATGCCCGTCAGACGAGAGACAAGGCGCGAAATTGCGAGGAGTTTCTCCGACTTGATTGAAGTCGTGCAGCCAAACAGGTCTTCGCGAATTTTGAGAGCGACGGCAACTTCTTCCAACGAGGTGTTCCCTGCCCTTTCGCCGATTCCGTTTACTGTGACTTCGACTTGGCCAGCACCGCCAAGGACTCCGGCGAGCGTGTTTGCGGTCGCCATTCCCAGGTCGTTGTGGCAGTGGCAACTGAAAACGGCCTTATCTGAGTTGGGGACATTCTCGATGATCCCTGTTATCAGCTCTCGGTATTCACCCGGATAGGTGTAGCCGGTGGTGTCAGGAACATTGATCGTGGTCGCCCCAGCCCCGATCATTGCTTCAACCACCTGGTAAACGTACTCGCGATTGGCGCGGCCAGAATCTTCCATGAAATATTCGATGTTGTCGGTGTATTGTCGGGCAACCTTAACGGCGTTTACGCCGACTTCCATGGCCTCCTCACGAGACATGCTGTTTTTGTATTGAAGGTGATTGTCTCTA
>CAYRAX010000221.1:1692-3763 GCA_964422285.1 uncultured Chthonomonas sp. | reverse complement strand
GCGGGTCCCAATCCGTCGAACTCTTAATTTGACCCAGGCATTTCCGATACTGCCGGGATAGAAAAACGTCGGACTTGAAAAGTAACTTGTGTAATAACTATTATTATTGTTTTGCTGCGGTTGGGTACCCGTGCCAGTGCCTAGCGGAGCCTGCCAGCCGCCTTTGCCCGCCGAGGATAACTGCGTGTAGCCACCTATGAAAGCCCGATAATCTTGTGTTGAGGAGCCATCGCCCGTCAACGCAAACAGATACCCTGGTCCGGAAACTTCCTGAATAAACGGCACCGTTGATCTGTAGTTGCCGCCAAAAAGCGCAAGCTGTGCTGAAGCCCCGCTTGTTGTCAGCTCATACCAACAGTCGACCGTCATGGTATAGTCGCCGGTTATGTCGAGCCCTTTCGGGCTAATCAAAATGGATTCAACGCTAGTGGTTTCTAGCTGGTCCTCGTTAATGCGCACATACAGGGCCCGTTTGCCGCTACCACCTGGCGATTCGGGAATAGTACTCCCATGATTCCAATGGGTCGCGACTGTCCCTGTATATCCTACAAAGTCGTCATATGGCCATGCCTTGCCGAAAACAAAACTAAAAATGGCTCTTGAGTCGGGAAGTGTCCCTGTAGATGTGACTTTGGACACATCATAGTAGGCTGATGAATCGTTGTTAAAATTATCTGACCAAATGGTGACTGCGGTCGCACGGTTGATGACAACCAGTGCGCCAAACACAAGCACTATCGATCGTTCACAACTTGACATTTTTGTGCCCACGCTATTCGCATTGGAAAAGCAAGCTAGCTACTTTCAATTCTAACACACTAAGGCACGATTTGATCCGGAAGATTGCAATCAGTGCTAACATTCACAAAAAGGAAACCCCGTCTCCAAGGTAGGAGACGGGGTTTTCAATTACTGATCCGACCGCGAGATTAGTCGCCGGAGGTATCGAAGTTATTCGACAGGATCAGATAGTCGTCGGTGTTGATGATGTCATCTTCGTTCAGGTCTGCCCGAGGATCGAAACCATTGTTAAGATCGAACGGATCGTAGACCGTGTCAAAGTGCTCAGACAAGATCAAGTAGTCGTCGGTGTTAATGATGTTATTGCCATCGCAGTCGCCGTTCGTGAAGTCGACGGCAGCGTCGGTAACTGGGCCAGCCGTGGTGTCCACGATGATGCCCTTCGTCAACCAGTGGCTATAGTCGAACTTGACCATGTAGTTGCCGACGGGAGTAACGACGGAGTAGTCGCCTGCGCCGGTGCCCGTAGCGGTTACGACAACTGTCGTGTCGCCGACCTTGGTAGCACCATCTGCCGTCCACACTTCACCGTCAACACGATTCGGCATGACGAACGTGTTCGGATCGGCCATATCTTGGAAATTAAGCTTTCCAGAAACGAGCTGACCGAGCGTTCCATCGATCTTGAGGTTGTCGTAAACACAGAACAGCGGTTGGTCGGCTGGTCGCGGCGAGCTTGCCGGGTCCCACATGCCGATCATCGGCGTACCGTTGCGCCAGTTCTTTGACTCAACATCATTGATCAACAGTTCGGCGCCACCAACTTTGGTGATACCCATCTTAACGCGATCGCCAACGCGGCTAACGCGCAAAGTCACCCATTGGTCACCTGGGCAACCCACATACTTCGAGGCAGGAGCGGTGAAGTAGTTGGCGTAATAGGTGTTGTTGTTGTTTTGCAGCGGCTGGGTGCCAGTGCCTGAACCAACCGTTGCTTGCCAACCACCGTTGCCCTGCGAAAAAAGCTGGGTCTTGCTACCGATGTACATGCGATAGTCTTGCGTGGAAGAGCCGTCACCAGTGAACGAGAACAGGTTGCCGGGTCCGACGTTTTCTTGCGAGAAGAAGTACGGCGGTCGGTAGTCAGCGCCGAAGAGCGAGAGCTGTGTCGAGGTACCGCTCGTGGTAACTTCGTACCAGCAATCCACGGTCATCGTGTAATCTCCCCACAAGTGAAGATTCTTAGGCGCGATGTGCACTTCTTCAATTGAAGTGTTTTCGCCAGCATCTTCGTTTACGCGGAAATACATTCCCTTCTTTCCGGAACCCG
>CAYRAX010000221.1:0-1682 GCA_964422285.1 uncultured Chthonomonas sp. | reverse complement strand
GGTGTAAGCACCAAAGTCATCGTACGGCCAAGCTTGACCATAGTCGAAATTGAACACGGCTTTGCTGTCGCCACCGACGACAACGGTTGAAAACTTAACGACGTCGTAATTGGCAGAGGTGTCTGTATCAAAGTCGTCTGACCAGACCACAGAGGCGCGTGCCCCAGTGACTGCGCCCATTACCAAAAGAGCTGCGAAGACTTTCGTTGTCTTCTTCATAATTTTGTTTCCTCCTCACTGAATGAGTCCTTGTGCACCAGCTTGGCGCACCATTTCCCATAACCCTTTCAGAATATCGCAAATTTCAACGCAATAAAACAGTAAAACTACTAGGCATTTGCGAATCTCATCAATAAAGGTGCGCCACGGGTATGCTCGCGGCACAATATGGACCCTTTTGGCGACGATCGAGCTGAGCTGACCGGTGGGCTCATCACCATGGAATTTGGGCCGGGAGGGCGCATTACTCAGCTTTGGGCCACCGATCCCGCGCTGCCTGAAGAGGGTGAGGAATTTCAGTTTGTATTGCCGCCGCTTGCATTTGGCGAAGAATCGGCCGAAGATCTGCTTCCTGGCACAATCTTGATCGCCGCGCGAACTGACCCGAATGCACCTTGGGTAAGCAGTCGAAACGGCAACGCGAACCGGCTCTATGCGGCGTCGCAATCTGAAGACGAGGACGACGAACTCAACCTAGACGACGGCACCGTTTCATTCGAATACGAGTTCCCTTTCTTGCCCGAAATCCAGGCGACCGGCAAATTTTACGAGGCACCCGGATTTTTGCCGCAGATCGTTTGGGAATTGGAGATTAGAAATAAGAGTCGCAAGGTCGTGGAAATTGGCGAGCTCGGCTTTCCGCTCGCGCTCAACAACTTTTACGATGGCTTCGGTTGGACCGACGAGCAACTGCAAAGGCTCTGGCAAAGCCGTCTCTATCTGCACAAATTCATCGGCGGCGCGGCAAGCTGGCTTTTTGCTCAGCGCATGAATGCCGAACCACCCGGGCTGCTCATTTTGCCGGGCGACAACACGGGCTGGGAGTTTTTTGACCACGTCCCCGCATCGCTTAATACCGCCCACCAGTGGGAGGGCATCCCGGTCGTCTATGCCCACAGCCGCGCGACAGTAGACCGCGAAGGATGGAACGGCTGGTGGAACCAGCATACGTCGCTGATTTTGGAGCCGGGCGACTCGCGCATGTACCAAATGCGCTTTGTCCCCACCGAACGCGATAAACAAGACGGCGTTTTTCAAACGCTCGCCGCGATTGGTCGGCCCGCGATTCGCCTTTTGCCCGGCGCGGTTGCTCCTGCTGAGGTCGGCATCGCGATAGAAATCCAGGGCGTTCAACCGAAGAAGTTTTACGTCAGCAAAGATGCCCAGATCGAGACGGATGCCGACGAAGAAGGCGGTTTTTGCTTCGTGCGGCCATCAGAATCGGGTCCGGTTCGAGTGACTTTTGAAGACCAAACTGGCCGACTCAGCCACGTGCACCTGATGTTCACCGAACCGATCGGCAATTTGATCAAGAAGCGCGCGGATTGGATTGTCGCCCACCAGGTTCACAATGAGCCGGGGTCGCCTTTGCACAAAGGCATTTTGCTCACCAATTATGATACAGGCGATCGGGTGATTGACCCCGCTGAATACAGCGGCGCGAGTGGCATCGAATGCTCGCT
>CAYRAX010000220.1:0-3856 GCA_964422285.1 uncultured Chthonomonas sp. | reverse complement strand
TGCTGAGCAGCACAACCGCGCGCGGCACTATTCTTCGACTACAAGGCAATGGATCACCCTCGACCCACGGCTCGTGCTTTGACGCATCCGATAAATGCATAAAATTAATGAAGATATTGATTATTGTTGTTTTGCTGATAGTCGTTTTTGTTGGAGTATGCATGTTTTTGAATTCCAACAATATGCGTTCGCGTGAACTCGCCCTGCAAGACAATGGCACTATAGTCACAAAATCTACGTTTGACCGTATGCGATTTGGGTCGCAAGTCGCTGAATATGATGCACGAAGGTCTGCGATTCTCGAGATCGAGAAGCCTCGCATGACAATTGACGTAAAAGTTGATGGAAAAGCATATGCGTACAGCGCTGCATACATCGGTCGGATAGTGTGGAGTCGCGATGGAGCCAGGCTTTATTTTGTTAAGTCGGACAAATTCCACAGGTCCATTGCTTGGGTCGGGCGCCAGGTTGGCACCGAAACGCTTGTGGAATGGTCAGAATTGCATGGATTTAGAGATATTGTATCTAGTGCATTTATAGTAGGACCGCACCAGTCTCCGCACGGTGATTTTTTAGGCTTTTCTATCGCTCAATACCGTAACGCCAAGCCAGAACGCACCGTGTGCGTACTGGATACAAAGTCATCGGCGGTTAAATCGTTTCGCAATATTCTCCAGTTGTACTCGATCGTGCCCTGCAACTCTCATGAAGCGTGGGCGACGATGTTATCGAAAGAAAGTCGTTCGAAACACTTATTGATCAAGCTCAACCTGAATGACAATAGTTTAGCTGTATTAGGGAGTTTTGACTACGTCTTTGACTTGTGCACGTTGCCTGGGTCCAATAATCTACGGATTCTTGCAGTCCAGAATATGGAAGTTGTAGACCTCATTTACAAAGACGGGCGATTCGAGGACGTTAACAGCTAGTCGCGGTGCGCTTCCTCGGTTGTTGTTACGGTGAAGCTGGCCAACAATCACAACTTATGTGTTCTAACATCCGAGCATTCAGTGTACGGAAAGGCCACGGAAGTACAATGCCATCGACCATGCTCAGCTTGCCGAAGGAAGTTCACGATCTGGCGCGGCGGTGGAATTTCCTGCCAACCGAGGAGATGCCAGGGGGACACTGCTCGCGGGTGTATGCCGACGAGCAACGGGTTCTGAAAGTGCCATTCCAAGGGGAAGAGGCGGCCACGGGGTGGAAAATGGCGCTGCAGCACTCGGGGTCCATCGGGCCGCAGGTGCACGAGCATGACCCGATTTCGGGCGCTTTACTCATGGAACGCTTGAACCCTGGCACCAAGCTGAGCGACGCGGCGATGTCTGACGATGAGTGCATGGCGTTGGTGCTCAATTTTGGGGCACGCATTTCTACGGGGCCAATTGACGGTTTGATGCCGCTGGAAGAGTACTTTTCAAACCCCAACGAACTCGCGCAGGAGCTTATCGCCACGACCGAGTCCATCGTGGCACTGCACGGCGACTTACACCACGAAAACATCCTGCTGGGCGAGCGCGGCTGGGTGGTGATTGACCCCAAGGGCTTGGCTGGCGACCCCGCGTTTGAGCTTGCCGCGTTCATGCGCAATCCGATCGACGAACTGGCGGCCCACCCCAACTTGCGCGATCACCTGCGGGTGCGGCTAGAGCGAATATCGCGGGCGGCAAATGCCGATCCTTGGCGCGTGTGGGGCTGGTCGGTCGCCGCGTTTGATGGCGACCCGCCAGAGGATGATCCGTGGCATCGAATCAAGGCGGCGATCATTGCGATTGAGCCAGGACGCTGACCCCCCGCGCGGCAAATAATGACTTTGGCTTTGCCGCCGTGCCGGCCGTGTTGGTGTTGGCGGCAAGAAACAGCAGATCTTGCGCGAGTCCGGTGGGGTTGCTGTTAAACGAATTTGTGAGAACGACGACGGCAATTCGTTTTTCCGGCGAGAGAATGATCTGCGTCGTGAAACCGCCAGTGCCTCCGCTGTGCTCGCTAGTCCGGCCGACTGTGCGCGAGTTTCTTAGGACCCAACACAGTCCCAGGTCGAGCAAAGGCACAATCACGGTGTCAGAAGACTTCGTCATGGCGAGTTGAGCAGCCTTATTGTCTGGTCGCATGAGCCACGCCGAGAATTTCAGCATGTCGGCCGAGCTACTGCGAACTGCGCCCGCGCCTTCGATTCCGTTCACGTTCCAATGTGATGTTGGCTTGCTTTCTTCGTTGTGGGGCGAAACGAACAATTTTTCCTGAGAGGGCGTGAGGTGTATGGCGGTGCTTCGCATGCCAGCCGGGAGGAGAATGAGATCTCTCAATAAGGCTTCGTAGGTTCGGTGGTATTGGTCCGCGATTATGTGCCCGAGTACACCGACGGCTAGGTTGCTGTACGCGCCCTGGCTTCCCGGCTTCCTGACCATTTTGTCTGTGCGCAAGTCTTCAAAAAGCTGCTTTCGGGTGAGCGGCTTCCAAGGGTCGACAAGGCTATTTGAGTCAACACTTTTTGGATGCGATGGCAGACCGCTCGTGTGGTTGCTCAGGTGTCGAATCAACACTGGCGTGCCCTCCCACTGGAGGTGATCAAAGCCTGCGGGCAGGTATTTACGAATGTCGTCGTCCAGGCTCAGCTTCTTATCGAGTACCGCGCGAGCCAGCATCGTCCCCGTCATCGCCTTAGTCATGCTGCCAATTTCGTAGATGGAGTCTTCGGTTGGTAGCGCACCAGTATCGACTGCGGTCTCGCCGTAGTTGTAAAAGTGGGCCTTGCCATCCTTCAAAATCGCGATGCTCACACCTACTGGGTTGGTCTGCTGAAAATAGAAGCTTGTAGCTTTGGCCACCAACTCGTCCATCGCCGATTTTCGTGGGTTATCGGTTTTGGGTTCAAATGGCTTTTCCTTTGGCTTGGGCAGGCCGTTTAACCCCAGGCTAAAAAATTTGCCATCCGTGTTGACTCCAAGTGAAAGCACCAAGTCACTCGATTTGCCATTCTTGCTTACTGTGAACTTGTAGTGCCTAACTTCGCCGGTATCTAGGATGAGTGCCGCCTTGGACAAAGTCCCAGATTCCTTCCAGCTTGCCACCAGGTCACGCGCCGAAGATTCGCCAGTAGCAGCAATGAATTCCTTTTCGCCCAACGCAAGGAATCGGTCAATGTCTTGAGAGTTAAAGGCGTCAATAACGGAATCTGCAACTTTTTGAGCCTCGGCGGCAGATGCAACTTGAGCGTACGAATACGAGCACGATGAGACCACGACAGCAAAAACTAGTTTCTTCACACCGCGTAATACCTGCTGTGTGGTCCATCAGTTCCCAATAGTCGTGTGATCCGAAGTTGTGGCTTCGGCTTTCGCCTGCGTGGTCCAGGCTCGTTTGAAAACGGTCGCGCAACTCCGACACGAATACCGTTGGCAACGCGCCGAACCTGTGATAACCTGATGGGATGATTACCCTTGCGCCGCTCGCGTTTGTGACTCTGTGGAGCCACGCCATGATCCAAGGAACGGTTGTAAAGATCGAAAGCACCCGTAAATTTGCGGGCAAACTCGGTTACTTGGTTTCCGAAAAGCTGACGATCGAGGCAGACGGCCGCACCTATGAAGTCAAGTTGCCGGCCTACCATAGCCGCGCCCGACTCGCCACGCACAAGACCAAAGTCGGCGACAAATTCTCGATTCGAGCCTAAAACTTGACCGTATAGGTGATGACCACCTGGTGTTGGAAGCCGTCGGATCGCGTGTTTGGTCGCCCAAATGTGCCCATTACGGATAGGCCTGCCCCAAGATCGTAGCTAGCAGCGACCCAGGTGTAGCCCTCGCGGCCCCCTATGTGGTCCGCCATGTGCTCCCAACGCTCGTTGAGCTCTTAA
>CAYRAX010000219.1:0-3877 GCA_964422285.1 uncultured Chthonomonas sp. | reverse complement strand
TCGACGCCTTGTTCAACAAAGGCACATGGGCGAACCTTTGGATTCCCATTGTTGGCCCCCTCGTTGGTGGCGCGCTTGGTTCAGCGATTTGGTCAATGCAAGAATCTGCAACCGATTAGCCAGCGGGAAATCCAGGCGCAGTCGTAATCTGATAAATTTGCCCGTGGTGGTAGGCCGAATGGAAGGCGATTCGCGCCAGAGCGCCTTGGCCATTGATAATCGGGCCTAGCGCGCTTTTCAGCTCTTTTCCGAGTAACGCCGCGCTTGGGTTTTCTATGTTGGGCGTGATCGCGGCTCGGGCTGCAGCAAGTGCAGCCCGAACAAAATCTGCCGTGATTTTCTCGGTGGATACAGGGAACGGAAGATCGTTCACTACTCCGTCGGTCGCCGCTTTCATCACGTCGGCCCACTCTGCATAAGGCTCGCCGGTCAGCTGCGACATGAACCAAAGCTCCACACCAGCAACGTGCAGCGACATTTCGCCGATGGTCAGCGCGTTTTCGTGCAGGCGCCAGTTCATTTGCGCCGTCGTCAGCGACTCCAAGTTCTGGTCAAATCGTCCGCGGCTGAGGTTCCAAGAGGTCGCAAAATCGCTCATGGCGAGATTTTACTCCGCCAGCGCTCGCGTCACTTTTTCTTCTTCTTGTGCTCGGGGCGCAACGACTCGTATGTCTCAATGAATTTCTCGATCTTGATGCCAGCGATGGTTTTTCTAATCACATCCAGCGGAATATCGTCGAGCTTTTTGAACCGAATGCAAGAAGCTCCCATGTTCAATTTCTTGCCGCTCGCCTCAAATTCCTGCTTGAATTTTTCGATCATCGGCTTATCAAGATACAGGCAGAACATCGACAGTGAGATATAGTTCTTTTGTGATGCGAGCGCTACAAACGGCAGGGGCTGCTTGGGATCGCAGTGATAACCATCGGGATAGATGCTGTGCGGTACGCAATAAGTGAGCATGCCGTAGCTCATGGTTTCGACAAACCCCTTATCGAGACTTTCGAGTATCAAATTCCTGACAGTGGAAATCGTTTCTCGACGATCCTCTGGTAATGAATCGAGATATTCCTGGGCGTTAGCGGCTGTGCTTTGCATAACGCCCATTATGCGCTAATCCTTGGCGAAAATAACCACTGAATAGGGTGCCAGATTCACGGTCGCGCTTTGGCCGAGGCCATCCCAGCTGGGCGCACCCGCCGTTACATTCGGGCAATTCAGGTTGCCAAAAAGGGACGAATATCCGTTCCAGTCGCTATTGAAAACGACCGACCAGTTGCCAATTCGTGGGAACCCAATGCGGTAATTTGTCCAAGTTTGGTTTCTAAAGTTGGCTACAACGACGACGTCGTCATTCGTGCCGCCGTTCATCCAGCGGTGGAATGCCATCACCTTATTCGTGTTGTTGTTGTGGAAAATGTTCAGGTTATTGCCCTTGAGGCCAGCCGTGCGACCGGTCAAATTGCGCCGAAGGCTGATCAGGTCGTGATACATTTGCACGATGCCTGAGTAGGTCGTAGTTTTGCTCCAGTCGATGGGATCCGTGTCAGCAAACCAGCCGTCTTCAAGCATCTCTTGGCCTTGGAAAAGCATCGGGATGCCTGGCGAAGTAAACACAAGCGCCGCGCCCAAGGTTGACCGTTTTTGCGCCCAATAGCTTCCCGGGCTACCGCTATCGATTTCGCTCGGAACGCGCTTCTTGCCGTTCGCATCTTCGTCGTGCGATTCGGTATAGATGACTCGCTCAAATGCATCACCATTGAAGTACTCGCCGACCGCGCCAGCGACCGCATTCATGTCGCGCGCGTTGTCGTCGCCGGTCGTCAGGGCCGAGCGCACCGTGTGCACAAAATTCGACCACTGGGAATCAAATCCGGCGCCTCCGAGCGAAGTCGTGCGCGTCAACCACGAGTTGTTTTGAAGGTCCTCGGCGATGTTTATTTTCCAAGGCGCGTAGGTGTCCAGTTCGTTATTGAGGTACTGGAGCAAACTCCAGCCATCCGCGTTGTCGCCCGAATTGGTGACGCGCATGTTCAGCGTCGAGTCCCAGCGGAACCCAGAAATTCGGAAGTCGTTGGCCCACATCATCTGGTTGTCGCGGATGTATTGGCGCACCTCAGAGCGGCCATAGTCCGGTCGAGTGTTGCCCCAAGGCGTTACCGCGCGGCCATCGTTATAGAAGAACACGCCGCCGTACGAGCCTTGGTACCAACCATCGTAACGCCACATGTCGAGGTCGTTCGGTCCGTAGTGGTTGTGAATAACGTCCAGCAACACCGCAATGCCGCGCTTATTTGCTTCGTCAACAAATTTCTTTAGGTTTTCAGGACCGCCATAAGCCGATTCGACCGAAAACGGATAAGACATGTTATAGCCCCACGAGAAGTCGCCGGGGAACTCTTGAACGGGCATGAGTTCGACGCAGTTGACGCCCAAATTCTGCAGGTGGTCCAACTTGTTGATCGCGGTCAAAAACGTACCTGGCAAGCCTCCGGATGTGTCGTTATAGGTGCCGATGTGCATCTCGTAGATGACCATGTCGTTGAAGCTCGGCGTCTGAAAAACGCCCGCCGTCCAGTTGAAAGTTGATTGGTCATAGACAATAGAATTGCCAATCGAACTGACCATTCTTCGCGCCCAAGGGTCAGCTTTCCAGATCGTTGATGCACCGTTTTTGATGACGTATTTGTATTCCTGCCCGTTGGTGACGCCGCGATAGTCGATCGACCACCAGCCATCGCCCTCGGATACAAGCGGAACCTGAGTGGTGCTCCAACTGTTGAAAACACCCGCAATGTTAACCGAACTGGCGAATGGTGCCCAAGTCTTGAATGACGTACCGCTGGATGCACCATTTGACCATCGCGACGCACCTTTGATATCGAAAACGGTCTTGACTCGGTTGGCCGCTGCGCTCAGGCTATATACGCTCGATGGGTATTGATAAACGCCGATGTACCAGGTGTCGTTGGTCAGTGGAGTTGGCGAAGTCGTATTGCCGACGGTGATCGTCTTGGTCGATCCGGCTCCGATCACGCGGTAGTCGTATTGGGTGGTTGTCGGCGCAGAACCCTTGCGAACATAAAGGTCGGCGCTACCAGCGGACAAGGTCAAAATCGCCTTGAGTTCACCTTCCCAACTCTTTGGGATTACCGTCGTGTAAGTCCATTCGCCAAGCTCTGGCGTAAAGCTCTGGCCTGGCTTGGTGGGCTTCATTCTTTGGCCAAACGCGCATGCGGCTAGCATCAATGTCAAGCAGACAGCGCTGACGATTCGGGATTTCACATCGGTGTGCATCATGGATATTGTACGCGATGAATACGTATTCTGAACGTAAATTTTGGTGCTAATTTTGCTGTGTTGGCACGTTGGCGGGTCGGCCGGTTGCCTAAGCACTGTACTTTGACGAATCCAGGCAGTAAGATGTTGCCATGCTTGAGCTGCGTCCGAACTGCGAATGTTGCGACCGCGACTTACCGCCGGATTCTGCGGTCGCGATGATCTGCTCATTCGAATGCACGTTTTGCGAAGATTGCGTGCGCGACCGGCTGCACGGCGTTTGTCCCAACTGCGGCGGCGAGTTCGTGCGGCGGCCCATCCGCCCCACAAATGAACTTGAAAAGCATCCAGCATCCACCACCAGGATACACGCTAAGCAAAAATGCTAGTGCGCGGTTCGCCTAGATCGTTAAACCGCGCACCTTGGATGTTGTGGGGATTGTTATTTGCGTCTTTTTCGAGCCAGAACGACGACTCCAGCGGACAACACTAGCAAAGATGTTGGCTCAGGAACCGCTCGAAGGCCAAGCAAACCATTGATTTCATCATCACCATCGCCTGCACGGCGGGCAGGCGCGGATCGGCGAGGATCTTCCCG
>CAYRAX010000218.1:0-3884 GCA_964422285.1 uncultured Chthonomonas sp. | reverse complement strand
TAACACTCGCGAATTCTCGACGACTGGCAGAATTGCTGTGAGGGCATTCGAAAACTTGATGTACAATGAGCGCGTTTAGTCGGGTTAGCCCGGCTCCTGGAGAGGATATGAAGCTTTTCGCGATTGTTGCGGTGTTTGCTGTGGCACCATTGTCCATGGCCAGTTACGAATTGATGCTTGTCGTTGATCAGAGCAAAGATTCAATCAGTCGGTTTGACGCCCTCACCGGTGCTTCACTTGGCACTTTTGGAGCGTTACAATTGGAAGATCCTCAGTCGATTGCGCTCATTAAGGGCACTAGCGAATGCCTTGTCTTTGATAACGCGACCGACCGAGTGAATCGATTTAACTACTCGACAGGCGAGTATTTGTCGTCTTTCGCGTTGCCAATTGCACCTGCGCCATCACAAATCATCGAACCGTTGCCGGACGGCACGTTTTTAAGTTGGGGCTACTTGACGAGTCAATTGTATCGAATAACTGCAACGGGAGGACTGCTTAACAGCTACTCGGCTCCGGCGGGGGGTTCGTTTGTTTCGGCTGCTGGTGTCGGACCGTCCGGCGAGATTTATGCCGCGTGGGTCGGGACAAACAAAATACATCGGTACGGGATCAACGGCGCGACCCAAGGCGTTTCTGCGGTCAGCGGGCCATTCGCCGATGGTACACAGATGAACACAAACAGCGCGTTTGGCTATTTCACTCAATCTTCGAACACGATATACAAGTTTCTGCCGGGCAACCCCGCCACTGGAATTGAAGCAGTTACATTTGCAGCCGGAACAAGTTTGTTTGGAGTCGCAATGGGGCATGGAGACCTCACTTACGCATGCGGCAAAGATGCTGCAGGTGCGGGAGTTTGGGTATTGAATGGAGCCACCAAAACCCAGGTTGGCAAATTTACTCCCGCTGGCATCACGACTCCTGTCCATATGGCGATCGTTGTTGCGCCGGAGCCAACCACGATGCTAGCCCTCGGCGCGGGCATCGCGGCCCTGTTGCGACGAAAGCGACGCTGAATTACCTACGGTGGACGGGTGATTTTCCGTCCGCCGTGGCCTCGGCCGCTTGCACGCAATTTTCCAAAAGGCTGATGATGGTCATCGGTCCAACCCCGCCTGGAACGGGGGTAATCCACGACGCATTTTGCGCGCAACCCTCAAAGTCGCAATCGCCCACGTCATGGGTGCGGCCCTCAACCTTGTTGTATCCAGCATCAAGCACGATCGCGCCCGGCTTAATCCAATCGCCTTGAACCAACTCAGGCCTTCCGACGGCGGCAACCAAAACGTCCGCTTGGCGCACGAGATCGGGCAGGTCGCGGGTTTTTGAGTGAGCGAGCGTCACCGTCGCATTCCGTTCGAGCAGCATCAGCGCGGCAGGCTTGCCCAAAATAACGCTGCGTCCAATGACCACCGCGTGCTTTCCCGTCACGTCCAACCCGTAGTGGTCCAATAGTTTCATCATTCCCAGCGGAGTTGCGCTGCGAAAGCCCCTCTGACCAGCAACCAGCAAGCCCAGCGATTGCGGAGTGATGCCGTCGACGTCCTTTTCTGCACCCAACGCCGCGAGCGCCGCATCTTCATCCAAATGGCCCGGCAGTGGATGTTGCACAAGGACACCGTGCACTGCTGAATCCGCGTTGAGTTCGGCGATTTTCGCGAGCAACTCGGCCTGCGATGTGGCGGCGCTGACTTCCCAAGCACCGCTGACCATTCCAAGCGCCTCCGCCATTTTGCGCTTCATGCGAACGTAAGCGACGCTCGCCGGATCTTGCGCCGCGACGACCACTTCGATCCTCGGCACGACTCCCTTTTCTCGCAATAGGGCGACGCGTTGAGCGAGGGACTCTTTCAGCGATTGTGAGACGAGTTTTCCATCCAGGGTTTGAGCGGGCATGTGAAAATAGTATGGCTCGGTGCCGATCCTCGCGGCAAAAAAAGGCCGACCAACACAGACGCTGGTCGGCAATTTTTGGTCAATGTTAGGAGAGGACTTATTTTTTCAATGCATCTCGAATTTCGGTGAGCAAATCGATCTCGGTTGGCCCAGCGGGACCGGCTTCTGGGGCGGGCTTCTTCATCGAGTTCACGCCCTTGACCATCATGAACACGGCGAACGCGATGATCAAGAACGAAACGACTTCGTTCATGAACTTGCCGATCATGATGCTATCTGCCACCTTTATCGCCGAGAAATCTGGTTGTCCGACAATCTTGCCAATCAACGGCGTGATTACATCCTTAACCAAAGAATCGATGATCTTGCCAAATGCGCCGCCGATGATCACACCGACCGCGAGGTCCATCACATTTCCTTTGTTGATAAAGTCTTTGAATTCTTGTATGAGTCCCATAGTTTTCCATCGCCACCTAGGCTTAAAACAAAAGACGGCATCACCCGCGATTTTGCACTTTTTGGCAAAGATTGTCCGCAATTTTTGCGACAAACCTCGGTTGGTACAATGGAAATCCATGCTGACTAAGCTTGAAGAAATTGAGGAGCGATTCAACGCTATCGAGCGCGATTTGCAGGACCCGGCGATCGTCATGAACCCCCGGGAAATGCAGCGCTTGGGCAAAGCGCGGGCCGAACTCAGCGACATCGTTGACCGAATCCGGGACTACAAAAGCGTGCTTGCCGACCTTAAAGACACGGAAGCTTTGCTTTCTGATCCGGAGATGAAGGAGCTTGCCCAAGAAGAATTGCCGATCTTGAAATCTAAGCGCGATTCGCTCAATGAAGAGCTGAAGTTGATGCTGGTTCCGAAAGATCCCAACGACGACAAATCGGTCATCATCGAAATCCGGCCGGCGGCTGGCGGTGACGAAGCGGGCCTATTTGCCACCGAACTTTCGCGAATGTACTTGCGATATGCCGAGCGTCGGCGCTGGAAAACCGAGATTATCGAAGAAGACACCGACGGCTTGGGATCGTCCACCAAGGTCGTTTTCAAAATCGATGCGGTCGGAGCGTTTTCGCAGCTCAAATTTGAGTCGGGCGTACACCGCGTTCAACGGGTTCCAGCGACCGAGACCAGCGGCCGAACCCACACTAGCACCGTCACCGTCGCCGTCCTTCCCGAAGTCGAGGATGTGGACGTCGAAATTCGAGACGACGACCTTGAAGTAAGCACCTTCAGGTCCAGTTCAGCGGGCGGGCAGCATATGCAAAAGAACGAAACCGCGATCCGCATCATCCACAAGCCTTCGGGAATCGTCGCGACTTGCCAAGATGAGCGCTCGCAACAGCAGAACAAGCTTAAGGCGCTGGCCGTGATTCGCGCCAAACTCTATCAAGCCGAGCAGGAGAGGATCGCCAAAGAGCGCGGTGACTTAAGAAAGGGCCAGATTGGCACCGGCGATCGTAGCGAAAAAATTCGAACCTACAACTTTAACCAAAGCCGCATCACCGATCATCGAATCGGATTCGACATGCACAACATGGTCACCTTCATGGATGGCGACATTCAACCGATGCTCGATTCGCTTTCTCAGCACGATCAGGCGGCGCGATTGGCAGCCCAAGGCACGGAATAGCCGTAAGACACAACATGGCGAAAGAATCCAATCATTCGGGCGAGAAGAAATTCCTCTTTTGGGCAACAGTTGTTGTGGCGGCTGCTTTGGGCATCGCGCTCCTCGCTCCATTCTTTCCCGCACTTGCTTGGGCGACCGTCTTTAGCATCCTCGCGAAGCCACTTTTCAACAACATGGCCCAGCGATTCGGCGTGAATTGGGCGGGAATCATCTCCATTCTCGCGACCCTGACGCTCATTATCGTGCCCATGATCGTAATCGGCGCGCTCACCTATTCCCAAGTGACCGAAGTCGTCGGCGAATTCCGCAGCTCGGCGCCGTACGTAAAGTCCGATCCCGAAGGCT
>CAYRAX010000217.1:0-3894 GCA_964422285.1 uncultured Chthonomonas sp. | reverse complement strand
AGGCGGCGCGCTCGCGCACGCGGCCGCGGCGGGCGCGGCGCGCGACGAGCGCATCGCGGCACTGCTCGAGGACGCGGGCGTCGCTCGCGTCGCGCCGCTCGGCACCGACGTGCGGGCGCTGGACCTGCGCTACGACGCGCTGCGGCTGACCAGCGACGATCCCGCGTTCGATCCGTACGCGGCGGCTCGCGAGTTGGTGGCGAGCGGCGCGGCGATCGCGGCGGCACCCAACCTGCGCATGACGCTGCACGCGGTGCCGAACGACCCGTACCTCGCGGACCAGTGGCACCTGTCCACCAGCGCGGCCGGCGTGCGCGCGCGCCCGGCGTGGGATCGCTCGACCGGATCGGCGAGCGTGAAGATCGGCGTCATGGACACGGGTGTGGACCGCCAGCACTCGGACCTGTTCTACAAGATCTGGTCGAACACGGCGGAGATCTCGAACAACGGCATCGACGACGACCACAACGGCTGGATCGACGACACGCAGGGCTGGGACTTCGGCGACGGCGACAACGACCCCGACCCCGCGCTCACGCCCAATTACTACGGTCTCGACGACGGCTGGCATGGCACGTTCGTCGCGGGCCTCGCGGCGGCCGCGTCGAACAACGGCATCGGCGTCGCCGGTGTCGCATGGGGTTGTCGCATCGTGCCGCTCAAGGTGGCCGACGCCTACGGCGATCTCACGCTCGCCGCGATCGTGGACGCCTTCCACTACGCGCAGGCCGTGCACGTGTCGGTGCTCAACCTGAGCTTCGGTACGAGCGATCCTTCCGCGGCGGAGTTCTTCCAGGAGCTGGTCACGGCCGCGACCGACGCCGGCATCGTCGTGGTCGCGTCGGCCGGCAACAGCGGCGTCGACACGCCGTCGTACCCCGGCGCCTGCGACGACGTGCTGTGCGTCGCGGCGACGACCGCGAGCAACCTGCGCGCGAGCTGGTCGAACTGGGGCGAGTGGGTCGACATCGCCGCGCCGGGCGAGGCGGTGTGGTCGAGCATCGCGCGGAACTACGAGTACGACGAGCTCACGTGGTGGTACTTCGAGACCTATTGCGGCTTCGACGGCGCGCACGCCTACCTCGCGAACGACGGCACGTCGTTCGCCTCGCCGATCGTCGCGGGCGCGGCGGCGCTGGTGCGCAGCGCCTACCCGAACCTGGCGGCGCGGCAGGTCGCGCAGCAGCTCGTGGTCAACGGCGACCTGCGCGCGTACGACAACCCGATCGGCCCGCGCCTCAACATCGAGCGCGCGTTGCTGCAACCGCTCGCGGCCGATGGCGCGGCGCCAACGCCGGCGATGGCCTTCGCGCCGCCGTCGCCGAACCCGGCGCGCTCGCTCGCACGTTTCGCTTTCACGCTGCCGCGCGCGGGCGCCGTTCGACTCGAGCTGCTCGACGCGCAAGGCCGCCGCGTGCGCACCCTGCTCGACGGCGACGCGGTCGCGGGGCTGCACGAACTGGCGTGGGACCTGCGGGACGAGCGCGGCGGCGCCGTGGCCGCGGGGCTGTACTTCGCACGGCTCGCGCACGCCGGCGTGGCCGAAACTCGGCGATTCGTGGTGACACGTTGAGCCGCTGAAACAGGCGGAAAACACCGGCGACTCGGCGATCAACGTGGCGCGCCCGCCCGCCGATACCGGCGGTGTGGCCCCGCGTGACAGTCGGCGCGGGCATCTTCTATCTTTCCGCTCCCGCAACGACTCCATCCATCCCGCAGCCGATCGACGATCCCGGAGCCTCGATGTCCCAGCGCCAGCCACACGTCGCCTACTTCTGCATGGAATACGGCCTTCACGAGTCCTTCCCGATCTACTCGGGTGGCCTCGGCATCCTGGCCGGTGACTTCGTCAAGGCCGCCCACGACCTGCAGATGCCGATGGTCGCCGTCGGACTGCTCTGGGCGCGCGGCTACTGCGTCCAGCGCATCGGCGCCGACGGACGGCCCTACGAGGAGTTCCCGGGCTACTCGGCCGACTGGCTCGTCGACACGAACGTGCGCGTGCGGGTGCGCGTGCGCGGCGTCGAGGTCATGTGCCGCGTATGGCGCACCGACAAGTTCGGCACTTGCCCGCTGTTCCTGATCGACCCGATCAAGCACGAGGACCGCTGGATCACGCACCGCCTGTACGAAGCCGGCACCGACACGCGCATCGCGCAGGAGATGCTGCTCGGCATCGGCGGCCTGCGCGCGCTCGGCTGGCTCGGCTACAACGTGCACACGTACCACTTCAACGAGGGCCACGCCGTGTTCGCGGGGCTCGAGATGATCGCCGACGCCATGCAGGGCGGCATGCAGTTCCCGCAGGCGTGGGAGCTGGTGCGCAAGAAGATCGTGTTCACCACGCACACGCCGGTCAAGGCGGGCAACGAGGAACACCAGCTCAAGGACCTGCGCCGCATGGGCGCGTGCCTCGAGCTGTCGGGCGCGGAGATGCGCGCGATCGGCGGCGACCCGTTCAACATGACCGTCGCGGGCCTGCGGCTCGCGCACAAGGCGAACGCCGTCGCCCAGCTGCACGGCGAGACCGCGCGCGAGATGTGGTCGAGCGTCACGAACGCCTGCCCGATCGGCGCGATCACCAACGGCGTGCATGCGCCGACCTGGAAGAGCAAGGCGATCCGCGAGGCCGGCAGCGATCCCGACAAGGTCTGGACCGCGCACATGGCGAACAAGACCGCGCTGCTCGAGGCGATCCAGGAACGCACCGGGCACGAGCTCGATCCCGACGCGCTGCTCGTCGGATTCGCCCGCCGCGCGGCGAGCTACAAGCGCAGCGACCTCATCCTGCGCGACGAAGCCCGGCTGGCGAAGCTGCTCGACGACGGCAACGTGCGCGTGGTGTTCGCCGGCAAGGCGCACCCCGACGACGCGACGGGGCGCAACATCGTCGCGCGGCTCGTGCAGGGCGCGCGCAAGCACCCGGGCAAGGTGCTGTTCCTCGAGAACTACGACATGGCGCTCGGCCGGCTGCTCACGAGCGGCTGCGACGTCTGGCTGAACAACCCGATCCGACCGCTCGAAGCGAGCGGCACGTCGGGCATGAAGGCGGCGATGAACGGCTGCCTCAACGTGAGCATCCTCGACGGCTGGTGGCCGGAGGGCTGCGAGGACGGCGTCAACGGCTGGGCGATCGGCAAGGGCGAGCCCGGCGACGACCTGCGCGACCTCGAGGCGCTGTACGACACGATGACGAAGCGCGTGATTCCCGCCTGGAACGATCGTTCGAAGTGGAAGCAGATGATGGTCGCGAGCATCGAGATGGCCTCGAAGCAGTTCTCGACCGACCGCATGATGCGCGAGTACTTCGAACAGCTCTACGGCATCGAGGTCGGCGCGGCGAAGTGAAAGTGATTCCCGCCGCCACGGGCGGCCGGTAGTGTGACGAGCGGGCGGCCGGGTGGCCGCCCGCTTTTTCTTTTCGGGAGGCTCGCCCCATGTCGCTCACCGTCGCCGCCGTGCGCGGGGCCATCTCGGTCCCGGCCAACACCGCCGAAGCGATCCGCGCGGCCACGTCGCGCCTGCTCGCCGAACTCGTCGAGCGCAACCGGCTGCATCCCTCGCGCGTGGTGAGCGCGGTGTTCACCGCGACGCCCGATCTCACCGCGGACTTTCCCGCGCACTCGGCGCGCAAGCTGGGCTGGACCGACGTGCCGCTGCTGGGCGCCACCGAGATGAACGTGCCCGGCGCGCCCCGGCGCATCGTGCGCGTGCTCGTGACCGTGCGCGACGTGCCGCGCGACGAGAAGCTCCGCCCGGTCTACCTCGACGAGGCCGCGAAGCTGCGCCCCGATCTCGTGCCCCCGGCGGCACCGGCCGCGCATGCGCGGCGCGTGGCGATCGTCGGGCTCGGGCAGGTCGGCGGCAGTCTCGGGCTCGCGCTCGCCACGGGCG
>CAYRAX010000216.1:0-3909 GCA_964422285.1 uncultured Chthonomonas sp. | reverse complement strand
GCTTGACCAAGCTGCTCCTGAGATGGCTCAGCGGCACGCTACGGGCCATCTCGACATGCGCACCAGTAACTTGACAAAGCACCGACTTCTTTTCCATTTTTCACACCACCGCTGTCGTTGCCCCGCTCGTCGAATTCGATATCGCCATCGAGCGCTTCCATTCGAGCCAACCCAAAACCGCGAGCACCAAATAGACCGCGTAAAGGCCCGCCATCAGATAGAGGCTACGATAAACATAAAGAGGAACGTAAATCACGTCAACGACGATCCAGATGATCCAGTTTTCGATGTGTTTGCGCGTCAACATATACTGCGCAACGAGACTAAAACTGGTCGTCGTGGCGTCCAAAAGTGGTGCGGCACCGTTGACTTGAATGAGGATCCACCGAAGCAATGCGGTGCCCAATAGCCCCGTAGACAGACAGGCAACTATCGATTTGGCGGTCATCGTGGTCACCGTCAGCCGACCCCGGTTCACACCTCCGAAAAGCCACCAATACCAACCCAAGACGCTGAGAACGAGATAGACGACCTGCAATCCCGCATCCGAAAACAGGCGCGCTTCGAAGAAAACGATCCCGCTGAACGTTGCGTTCGCAATGCCGATGGGCCAGTTCCAAATGTGCTCGCGCACGGTGAGCCAAACGCACCACGCGCCGGTAACAAATGCGACAACTTCGGTCCAAGCCATCGGAACCCTATTCGTCAAAGAAAGGGCGAGCAATGCAATCGACGCAACTGCACAGACACTGTACCAAGCAATGGCCTTCATTGCACTGACTCTACCCAAGCCAGGCTCAACGCACGATGCTGTCTAAGCGCTGCAAGAGTTTTGAATTCGTTCTTAAAGATGGCTCCACTCACGCTTTCCATTTGGCGCACAAAATATGAGGATGTGTTGGGGCTTCACTCATCAACACGATCTCACAATTTGTTGGCACTCCAAAGTAAGCTCACGATTCAGTGAACTATCAACACAAACTTAGCAACTTTAACGCCTCACAATGCAACATAATTCATGGCTACGGCAACAGCATATAGGCACAGTGCGACGGTGCCGCGTTGTTTGTAAGCGGATCAAATACGCAATCGCAACGCGGACAAAAATACAGTGCTTCCCAAACCGCGAGTCGGTTGACCCAATTCTGGAATTCAATTTGATAGTTGGCATTGCGCACATTACTGTTTATTTTATGATCTCGAATGCAATAAATTGCAACTCCCGTAAGGCCGAACCCGAAAAATCCGCTCATAATATTTTGCGCGATTCCCATTTCATCGTCAGATGGCAAAAAGCTCCCGAGTATTAGTGGGATTCCTAGGATTAAAAGTAATATGCCGACGACTAGCGTAATGTGAATTGGGGGTTGCGGTCTAGACGGTGGCCCAAGGTTGCGTGCTTGCAACGAGCTTAGCGCAATTGTCCCGCCCAGCCCTCCCCAAGAAGATGCGCCACCACCTCCGCTGAAGCTGGTCCGTGAAGCAAAGACGGCACCGAAATTACCTGTTGCGGAACCTGCAGAAAAGACTGACCGAAGCGATCGTATTTCGTTATATCCGCACCGAACGCAACGCACGGCAATTGGATGCTGCGAGTACCGGGGGTCAATGGCTTGGACAACGGGTACCGTCGGCGGCTTGACAACTATGGGCGGCACTTTCCCATGCGAAGGCATGAAAACGTGTCCACACGAACATATTTTGGCATCGATGTGGCAAGGTTGACCGCACGTGGGGCAACGCTTTTGATGCGGTTGCATATGGCCATTTTATGCGATAAACGACGAAATTACAAGGTGTGCGAGCTCTTTCGAAGTGCCTACGATCCAAATGTGCATTGGACTCTGGTTGAAGTGCCTAAGGAGCTACCAACGCCGAAGCAACGCGCAAAGAACGAGTTAAGCGGCTCTTGGTCCGGCATCCGAAGCCAGCGCGCGGTTGGTGTACAAAACGACCGCCTTCATCTGGGTTGACTCTACCCAACCGCCCGCCCTGCCTTGATCGCGCAATCGAGTGTCTGAACGACGAAGCGGATTGTATACTCAGGGTGCATGGTTCATGCTGCAAGCCCGCTTTCAACTCGATCAATACTGAGATCGTGCCGGTTGCTCCATCCCCTTCAGGATGGGCAAATCGACGACCTTGCCGCGCAATCACGAATGGTGTCCTGCGGCAAAAACCAGGTTATTTGGAACCACGGCCACGAGTGCGAGTTCATTGGGGCCATCGGTGTGGGGTTTGTCAAAATGGTGCGAACCCGACCAACCGGCGTCGAAACGACATTGGAGATCATGGGTCCGGGTCACATGTTTGGCGTACTGGGAGCATTCGAGGGCGGCGGTTGCCCTCTAACCGCCATGAGCATGAGCAGAACGGTATTTGTGAAGGTGCCCAAGATAGCGATGATGATCTACTACGAATCCTGCCACGAGCTAAAATCGGCACTAATTCGACGCGTTGCTTTGCGGATGCACGAAAAGCTGGATATCATGGCCCAATTCGCAAACGGCCGAGTCGAAGCTAGGCTCGCCGCGCTGCTGTTCACGCTGGCGGAATCATACGGGGTGCCAGTCGGCAAAGCGGTCAGCTTGGAAGTGCCGCTCACGCGCCAGGAGCTCGGCGAAATGGTGGGAACAACAACCGAGACAACCATTCGCACGCTTTCAAAGTGGAGCCGCGAGGGAGTGGTCTCGACAACCCAGCAACACATCACGATTTTGAGTACCGAGCTTTTGGAACAAAAGCTGGACGAGTCTTGATCCACAGCTCGGCTACTCACCGCTCGCGGTAAGTCCTACCAAGCAACACGTGCGTAGCCTTGTTCAGGCGAACTATGTCGCAAACGGCAAAGTTTTTTGATCAGCTCCGTTGGAGAATGTTTTGACCTACCCAAGAGGTCAAAAGATGAAGAAACTCTCAATCGTCACCGTCATTCTCAGCGTCGGCACCGCGTGCAATGCGGCGGAAATCTGGGCCACCAGCTACTTGTCCAACCAGATAACTCGATACAATGATGCTGGCAACGTGATCGGCACCATTAGCCACGAATCTCTCAGCGGTCCGCTCGGCATGACCCGTGGCGCAAACGGTGACGTGTTCGTTGCCAACGAATTGAGCAACAAAATAGATCGCTACCGCGCAATTGATGGGACTTGGGTCGGCACCTATGCGGCTGGAGCCGGGCTAAATGGCCCAACCTCCATCATCTTCGACGCCTCGGGCAACGGCTATGTAGGAAATTTCAACGATAGCTCGGTCGCCAAGTATTCGCCGTCCGGCACATTCCTCGGCTACTTTGTCAATCCAGGAACGGGCGGGCTCAATGGCCCTGACGTGGGCATGACATTCGGTCCCGATGGAAACCTGTACGTGCCAAGCTTCTATGGACACAAAGTAATGAAGTTCGATAAAGGCACAGGCGCGTACCTCGGCGATTTTGTGGGATTCAAGGCAGGCGGATTGACCCAGCCTCGTACGATTATCTGGCATAACGGCATCGCGCTCGTCACCAGCGACAACGGAAACAAGGTCATCAAATACGATGGCGTCACGGGCGCACCGCTCGGCAACTTGGTCACGACCGGCCTTTCGGGCGCGAGCGGAATGCTTAACTTGAACGGGCAGCTGCTCGTGACAAGCTGGCGAACTGACCGCATCTCTAAATACGATGTAACCTCGGGTGCTGCGCTGGGCGTATTTTCCAGCGAGCAGCTTGATGGCCCAACCTTCATCATGGCGGTGCCGGAACCTTCGACCTTTGCGATGATGCTTGGTTTGGCCGCCATTTTGCTCAAGCGCCGTCCAAAATGACCATCCGAAGGCACCGCGAACTCGTTCTCGCCGAGGTCGTTGAGCGCATCCTGCGTCACCCAGCTGAAGCAGGAAAGATCGACGACCTCGCGGCACATG
>CAYRAX010000215.1:0-3926 GCA_964422285.1 uncultured Chthonomonas sp. | reverse complement strand
GCTGGCGAATGCGCCAGTGTACAATACGCACCATGATCTCGAATCTCCTTCGTAATGGCATCTTTGCTGCGACTTTGGCTTTGGTCGCGACACCTGCGTTCGCCCAAGAAACGTACGCCCTAAAATCAACTCCCAAAGTTGGCCTCAAGATCGCGTACAAAGTGACGATTGAGACGACGATCCAGGGTGTGAATGCTCTGTTCACCGGCAAGTCGATCACGCGCGTGGTGAAGGTTGAGCCGAACGGAAACGTGAGCACGGTCACCGAGGAATCGGACCTGAAGGTGAAGGTGGAAGATCAACTTGTGGACCTGCCCGCCGAAGACCCGCACGGCATCACCACAGATTCGCGCGGCATTTTGGTCACGATGACCGGCAAAAAGACCGGCCCCGACGATTACCGATTGGCTTATATGAATTGCATCGTGGCCCCAGAGGCGCCGGTCAAAGTTGGCGACACGTGGACTTACGAATTCAAGCCAAATCCCAACCACAAGAACAACCTTTCCAAGGCGGAATACACGCTCGCCGCGATCGAGAAAGTGAAAGGCATCTCGTGCGCGAAGATCAAGGTCGAACATGCCGAGACGGGCGGCGGCGCAAAGCCATTGTCGATGTCTGGGTTCGTTTGGATTCGGCTGAGCGACGGAATCCCGCTCAAAGCCGAAACTGTGGCCAAAAATGTGCCGCTGATGGAAAACACCGATCCATCCGACTTGAACATCAAGTTCGAAGCGGAATAACCCTGCGGCAAGTTCGGGCTGCAAATCGTCCTGATTCACATGAAGGCGATTTTTGTAATGGCGGCGCTCGGCGTTGTCGGCTCGTTGGTCACTGCGCAAACCAGCGGCTCGTATCAATTAACCCGCAAAGTGCGCCCGGGCCAGACGTTCAAATTTGATGTCGAAATGGCGTTTATGCAAGATGGGGCGGAAATTAAGCTGGTCGGCACCGCCACCGAATCGGTTTTGAAGGTCGAAGATGGCAATTTTGTATTCGAGCGCAAGCTTTCTGATATCAAGGCCATCATCAGCGACCGCACGATTGACGTGCCGGAAGACCAGGCGCAGAACATGAAATTTGCCGATATCGCGCGCAGCATCGTGACCAGCCAGGTTACCGGTGAAGTCACCAACATACAAAAGAACCGAACGCGCAGCGTGGATTATGCCTTTGCCGCCGCGACCAACGCGATCGTCGGATACGACTACGTGAAAATCGGCGACACCTGGACGCGAGCGATTCAGCAAGGCGGCGCGCCGAAGATGGACATGCAGTTCCGCGCGGACAAGCTCGACGTCGTGCAAGGCGAAAATACGGTTGCCGTTGCGCTTTCCGGCAAGCAATCGACCACCAAAAACGGCGTGGACGCGAGTGGAACGGTTTGGATCAGCACGACAACCGGCGTGGCCGTCAAGACCGACGTTATGGTGAAAAATCTGCCACTGGGCGAGCGCGGCGAACGCGTGGACGTTCGCATGGTCCAGACTCTGCGCAAGCAATAGGGGGAACTGGAGCCTTCGACGAGAATCGAACCCGTGACCTTTCCCTTACCAAGGGAATGCTCTGCCGCTGAGCTACGAAGGCATTAGTGTCATGGTGGGGAGAGCAGGATTCGAACCTGCGAAGGCTCTCGCCGACAGATTTACAGTCTGTTCCCATTGGCCACTCGGGCATCTCCCCAGGGATTTCATGAACGTTATACCACACCAGGGCCGCCAACCTTGGGTCCTTCGGGCTCAAAGAATATCTCGCCGATCATGCAACGCGCCGAACCACCACCTACCGATTCGATGGTCGGAATCGCTATGGCAACAATGGTCCCGAATTCCTGAAGCACGGCAACTTGTTTGGCTTCAAGGGCTCGCTTAGCCTTCTCCGACATGATAATGAACTTTTCGCCCGCCTCATTTCTCAATTCAAGCGCGTTTCCGGCGAATTCCTGCATTTGCTGCATGCTGATTTCCACAATCTTTCGGCCCGTAGCTGCCAGCCGGTCCATCGGTTCCATATTCGACAAAGCCTCGCGGCAAACAATAGCCCAGCCAGTTCCAATCGCCATCATCACGTTGGTGTGATAGATGGGCGTGCCACCGCTGTCAAAAGCATCGAACGCGACCAGTTCAAGGCCGCTGGCGTCGCAGAATTCCGTTGCCACCGACTCATTCGAACGCGGCGAGCGGCACATGTACGCGACCGCGTTGATCCAGTCGATGACCAAGCTGCCCGTGCCCTCCAAAAAGCGGCCCTCGAGTTCATGGTGGGTGAGGTCGAGTAGCCGCGTGCCGACCCCCTCAAATAGTCCTGGGCGGCGCTCCAAACGTCGATTTTCTGCCGCCATGGGAAACAGCGTAACTATCTCGGTCGGCGAAACAGCAAACCAGTTGTTGGGAAAAACGGAATCGGGCTTGGGAGGGCGAGGGGCCTCTTCGCCAACAATCACGTCTATCCCGTGCGATTCAAGGGTTGCCACCGCCGCGTCGAACTCGGCAATTGCCAGGGCCTGAACGTCGCCGGTCGCCGGCTTCTGGAACGCGTTCGAGCTAGCTGTCTCCGGGTTGAATCCGAACGACGACGGCCGCATCATCAGTACGCGCCGGGCACTTTGAACCCATTTTTCGCTCATCTCACGTTCCCTGGTACCCTATTGCCTTTGCACCCATGGCAACGATTGATACTTTCCCGAACCCAGCTCCTCATCGCAACTACACCATTTTGCACACTTGCGACGAGTTCACGAGCGTCTGCCCGAAGACGGGCCAGCCCGATTTTGCGACAATCGAACTGGAATACATTCCGGACCAGCTCTGCATCGAGCTCAAGTCGCTCAAGCTTTACTACTACAGCTTTCGCAATGAGGGCATTTACTATGAAGGGGTCGTGAATCGGCTGCTAGAGGAAATGTCTGCCGCTTGTTCGCCGCGCTGGATGTGCGTGACGGGGCACTTTAATGTCCGTGGTGGGATCGGTAGCACCATTACTGCTGAATCTGGCCCTAAACCGATCTGAACACGACCGGCGGAGTCCCGACCAGCACCGATTCGCCACCGATATCAAAGGTGCCCAAGCCGAATACCGCTAGGTTATTGCCAGACGCCAGGAATCGAACGTCCATTGTTGGCTCATGCAAGGTTTTTGCCAGCGTCCATTGGGCTTGGTCAAAGTGCATGTCATCGCTTTCGGCGAACCAAATTTCGAGGTTGCTGAGCGACTTTTCGGCGACATAAGCAAAGTGTGCGTGGCCGCCATCGATGAAGCATGAGGCATTCAGCGCGGGCATATCAAACAGCCCCGCACACGAACGTACGAAGGCATCCAGCCCCGGCACCTCCCACGCGCGATCCCCGATGAAATGCCCCGCATTGGGCACGGGCCGCACGTACCGATCTTGGCGAAGCTCGTTCCAGTAAAGCCCCACCGCATCTACCGTCCAGTAAGCATCGTTTGCGCCATTCACAATGAAAGCTGGGCACTTGTAGTTCTCGCGAAAGGTCAGCGGGTCAACCGACGCAGCAAGGTACAGGCCCTTGTCGTGCTCCAACGCCAGCTGCAATTGGCGCCGGGCATAATCGTCGAGCATCGGACTGAGATCGCCCCAATATTCGGTCTGCCTTCGCAGCTGAGCGGCGATGTTGAGATTATCAAAAACGCGTGGCGCAATTCCCACGATGCGCGGGTCGCCGGTCGCCGCCGCCAGCCAAGATGTCCAGCCACGTTTGCTGGAACCCGTCAAGATGAATTTCTCGAACGAATGGCCTTCATCTTCGCCCCACATCTGCACGACTTCCATCGCGAGCAAGGCGGCCTTTGCCATCGGGAACAGCAACGGCCAAGACGTGTCATCGGTTTCTAAGAACTTTTCGAACGTGTGGGCGATGAGGTCGTCTTCGATCATGTCCCACAGCGGCTGATTGGGAATATCGAAT
>CAYRAX010000214.1:0-3936 GCA_964422285.1 uncultured Chthonomonas sp. | reverse complement strand
GTTGAGGCGAAATCGGCTGATCCAGCGGCCAGAGGGACCTTTCGATTGGAGCATCGCCAAAGAGTTTGTTCGGCTTGGTAGCAAGAACTATCCCAGCCGCGTATTGGGTTTGATGTCCACCAATGGCGACACGGTGATGCTCAAGGAGGGCCTTAACGAAACGGCGTCAGGTCACTACAGCAACTGCCGCCGAATTCCTGATGGATTGGGGGATATCAACGGTCAGTTGAGGCAGGCGATTCAGGCCGATTTGGCGGCTGCGCACGTCCACAGCCCGGCGAAATTCGCGGATGCAACGGATCGATATAGCCGGATTATGTTGGGTTTGTCGATGGCGTTCTTGCTTGTGCCGTGCGCTTGTGGCGCGTCGTTTTTGGCGGTCTGGTTGGGTCCCAAGGCGTACGTCAATGGAGCGCTGGTCGTCGGTCTGATGGGACTTTACCGCAGCATCGAGCTTTGTTATGGAACCTATGGAGCCGCGATGACGCTTAGCATGAAGCCGCAGTACCTGGTTTGGCCCGTCATGTGGAATGGCGTTTGCACGGTTGTGTTCACGGTGCCGATGGTTCGGAAGTTTGGCATCGAGGGCATTGCTTACATGAATGTAAGCATCCACCTGCTGCAAATGGCGCCGCTTGTTTGGCTGATGTCCAAAAAAATTGCTCCGGGGCTCTCGTTCACACGCCACATCGCGGGAATTCTCAGCATTTTGGGTTGCGGAATCGCGGTCTCGCTACTTTGCTATTGGCTTGTGCACCGGCCGTATTTTCTGGCGCACCCGTTTGTCGGCCTGTTCCTGATTCCGTTCGGATCTGCGCTCGTGCTCGCGCTGATTTTTGGAATGAAGTTGGCGCCGCTTCCTGATCCGGTGGTTCGCAGGTTGGCGGGCGTTTTGCCGCGACTTGCCGCGCATTTTCAGTAATTACGGCATCGCGAAAAACTTCAAGACCGCGGCGAGGTCCGCATCGAAGCACTCGTGGACGTGATGCTGATGCGGAAAGGGAAGCTCGAATTCGGTTTGCAAAAAATGCGGCGGCAACAACCTGAGGACTGCGTCGGCCATTCCTTCGATCACGATCATGTCGTGTTCGTCCCAGGTGATTGAAGCCTGCGAATTCGAAACGGTCACTTCGTGCCGGCCATCGCATATGAGGAACTCGCGAAACTGCTCGAAGAATGCCATCACCTTCGCCGCGGAGCACACTTGTTCGAACCTCGGCGCGTCCGCGTGTCCCTGAACCGAATACACGAGCGTGACCGGTTCGCCGAGCGTCGGAATTAGCTTGATCATCATTTCCCACGCGCGCTCGCCGCACCCCAAAAGCAGTCGCCCGTCGCGCAATTCGTATCCCGTCGGATGCGAGAATTTCTCCCATCCTTCGCCTTGAATCCAGCTCATTCGGTGCAGTTCCGCGTTCGTCGGCACAAGTGTCATTGTGCCCGATCCGACTAAAATGGGGCATATGTCGGCGATTCTCCCCATTTCAGGAACGTTCCTTGATGAAATAACCCACGATATTCCTAGTCAAAACTGGGATCGGGCCAAGTGGCGCAAGGAATTTGACCTGTATTCGAAAATTGGAATTGACACGGTGATCATCATTCGCGCTGGGTACCAGAACAAGTGCATTTTTCCGGCGAAATCGCTTCCGGATTTGTTGCCCGTGTATGAAGATGTCGGTGAAATTTTTTATGACCTCGCTGACGAGTTTGGGCTGAATGTGTTTTTTGGCACCTACGATTCGGGCTTTCATTGGTGGCGGCGCAGTTGGTGGAAAGAAGTCGAAATCAACAAGCCGTTTTTGGAGGAAGCCTACGCGCGCTACGGTCACCACAAGTCGTTCAAGGGCTGGTACTTGTCGCACGAAACCGGCCGAAACGATGTCCACATCATTGAACTGTTCAACCACATTGGCGGCTTTTGTCGCGAGTTGGCGAGCCTGCCGGTGCTGATTTCGCCATATCCACAAGGCGCGAAGCAGCTGGGCGAGAACGCGCTGACACTAGATGAGAGTTTCGACCATTGGGACTGCGTCTTCGCCGAAACCAGCGAAAACATCGACATCTGCGCGTTTCAAGATGGCCAGGTGCATTACCAAGAGTTGCCGCGATTTATCGAAGGAATCGGCGAACTGGGCAAAAAGCACAATATCACGATCTGGTCGAACCTGGAAACCTTTGATCGCGACATGCCGATCAAATTTCCGCCCGCCGATTGGCGGTATTTGCGTTTCAAAATGGAGGCGGCGAGCAAGGTTGCCGAGAAAATCATCACGTTCGAATTTCCGCATTTTATGTCTCCAAATTCGTGCTATCCGGCCGCTCACAATCTGTTCGATCGTTACGCTGACCACCTCGACCTCAAAATTTAGTTTCACTGTACAAAACTTTTTTTGGTGGTCGGGCGTCCAAGCCCAATGTGAGCAAATTTGCTCCAGGAGAAATGCAGATGAGCGGGATGAAACTCGGAATGGCAATCGCAGGTTTTGCGTTGGTGACGGGCATGGCAACGTTGTCGGTTACTTCACACGCACAAGATGGCTTTGGCGGCGCGGCTCGGCCGGCACAAGATGCAGCCCCCGGTGGTGGGCGTCAGCGTCAGGGAGGAGGCCAAGGATTCAATGGAGGCGGCGGCACCACGATGATTGCGGCGGGCCAATACCTTTACATTTTGCGCGGTAATCAGTTGCTGAAGTTGGACGCGGACACGTTGAACATCATCAAAGAAAAGACCCTGCCTTCACCGGCACCTCGCAACCCAGACGCTGGCGGCGCACCGGCTGGCGCACCGGGACGCGATAACTAAAGGGTCCTTGTGCGATTGATGGCGCGTGGGCCACACTGATGGGATGCCACGCGCCATCGTCGTCGTACTAGATGGATGCGGCGCCGGGGAAGCCCCCGACGCCGCAAAATTTGGTGATCTTGATCATCCCAGCACAATCAAGCATGTTTGGGATGCCTGCGGCCCAATTGCGGCCCCAAACTTGATCAGCCTCGGTTTTTTTGATGCGTGTGGCGTGAAAGGATCCGGTCCCGCGCGGCCCGATGTGGCTTTTGGTCGCATGCAAGAAGTTTCCATGGGTAAGGACTCGGTGACCGGCCACTGGGAAATGATGGGCATCATCACCGAAGTTCCATTTCCCACCTTTCCCGACGGTTTTCCAATCGACTTGGTGAAGCAATTCGAGGACCGAATCGGCGTTCAAACGCTAGGGAACAGGGCTGCCAGCGGCACACAGATCATTGCCGAATTGGGCCAGATGCATATCGATTCGGGTTGTCCAATCTTGTACACGAGCGCGGATAGCGTCTTTCAGCTTGCCGCGCACGAGGCCATTGTGCCTATTGAAAAACTATATGATTGGTGCCGCATAGGGCGCGAACTTTGTCGTGGCGAAAACAACATCCAACGCGTGATTGCGCGCCCATTTGATGGCGATGCCAAATCTGGATTCCGCCGAACGGAGCGAAGAAAGGATTTTCCCGCGCTCGCGCCAAACAACTTGGTGGATTCGATTGGTGATGTTTTCGGCATTGGGGTTGTGCCGGAGCTTTTTGGTGGTCGCGGCTTTCGTTCGGTTCGTCGAACGCAGAACAACGCGGAACACTTTGGGATGCTCAAAGAAGCGCTGGCGTCCGATGCTAAGTTCATTTTTGCCAATTTTGAAGACACGGACATGCTCTTTGGCCACAGAAATGATGCGCCAGGATTCGCAAACTGCCTTGCTGAATTTGACCGCATGCTCGGTGATTTGTTCGGCTGCCTCAAGCCAGATGATTTGCTGATCTTGACCGCTGACCACGGCAATGACCCCACCGACGTTTCCACGGATCATACGCGCGAATTCGTGCCGGTTTGTGTGCTGGGCGGACCAGACCGCGGCAAGCAGCCCGACCACAAGGGCATGTATCGCGTGGCGGAATTAGTCGCGG
>CAYRAX010000213.1:0-3953 GCA_964422285.1 uncultured Chthonomonas sp. | reverse complement strand
CTTGGCCCGACCTGCTTCGCTTTGGGTACAACGCCCGATGGGGATACAAATTGGACACCGAAACTGGCCTGTACTACTGCCAACATCGCTACTACGATCCCGCGAACGGAAGATGGGTGACGCGGGACCCGATCGATGTTTGGGGCGGCGTGAATGTGTACGCCTATTGTGGGTCGAACGGGATTACCTGGCAAGACAAGTGGGGACTTGCTTCGCGTATGGCAGTCGGCGGCGTCGGCAACTGGATGTACGCCCACCAATGGTTAGAGCTAGATAACGGTGACACCTACGGGTTCTGGCCGAATTTTGACTCGTATACTTTTTGTCGACCCTACGCGGTCGACGGTCAATTAGAAAGCCCGGACCCGCACGCTGGTGACGAAAATCGTCGGAAGTTGGAGTCGGACAATAGCATGTCCTTCGATGGTGCGTTACGAGAGTGCATCGCAGAATGGCAAGCAAGATATGGTCCCAACGGAGAAGGAGGGTCCTCGTGGGGTGTAGGGTTTGCCTGTGGATCTTGGGCCGATGAGATGTGGCAATGCGCGAGAAACAAACTGGGAATGAACCGGACTGGAGAACTCGGTTCGACAGCGGCGCAGGGTTCATTGGCACCTCCGATTTTTCTGCCAGGTCGAACATCTCCCGTTTATGAATGATTCATCATGAAACGAGCTTTCCGGATCGCGCGCATTTCACAACTTCGACGGATTGTGTTTTTGCTCTGCGCTGCAAACGTTCTGCTGGTTGGCAGCATGCTTGCATTAGCCTATCAACGTCCGCAAAAACTCGTGCATCCCTGTGATTGGATTGCAGCCACCCAGAGCAACCAGCCACGAATAATAACTCCTTCAGGAGCTGAGTACAGAATTCGAGTGCAACGGCGCGGCCAAGTACTAAAAAACGCTTTTCGAATCAGAGCTGCAGATGATTCACACTTGGAACTCTACGCTCGAGTGCAAGAGCTTGATAAGGTTTCGACAACGGATCTTTGTTATGTGCTCGAACTGCGCTTCGACAAATTGACAAGCCAAAAGAGACCGGTGCATGCGCCGGTGAAGAGTAATGATTTAATTGGATCGGAGTTCTTTGGGCTCAAAACGGTTACTTGTTTGGCGACTTCAAAGCTAACGTCGAACAAGTACTGCGCAGTTTACACATTCTTGTATGTAGGCGATCGAGTCGAACTTCGCGACAACCAAGATCAGGTGATCGGGGCCTTGGATACAGCAGGATCAAGGCTGCAGAATATCTTCGTGATTGGCGCAAAACCGCCGTGGTTTACTTTGAAATCATTCGAGGACGGAGAGTGGTCAGTTGTCTTTCACAAGGATTGAGCGACGGCGTCCTTCGCAATCAAAAGCGCTCGGCTACACAGTGTTGTCAGCCGAAGACGAGGCTGCTGCGGCAGCCGCATCAGACGCGTTCGAAGTTGCCAGCGGTATTGTCCAAGATATCAATGCTGCGGGTGCTGGATCGGGCGGCTGTACTTCGCCTATCCTAAGTGCTGCGGCAAGGGCTGCTGCCACAGGTGCCGCGATCATCGCTCCAGTGGTTCTTTCTGACCCCGTCGTTAATAGTCCGACTCAAGGGTTAGGCGGTTGCGCACCATGTGACCCTACACCTTTGCTTCGTCTCATTAACGGTACCCGCGAGTCTTTCGCTTACCATAGCGAGAATATTAAGGGCGCCGATTAAGAAGAATTGGGGATCATAACCGAATACAACTGCGATAGGTGATTTGATTCAATGGTGATCAAAGTAGGCGGCGGCTGGTCCAAATCCCAATATAGAATACTCATGGACGCCATGGCAGCCAAGCGGGATCAGTGCTACGATTGGGTGAGGAGGAATCGGATGCCAAGTTGGTTGAAGTAGCAGTGAATCAATTTATCGGCTTAACGATCTATCGTGTCATTGATGGCGAGGAGTCCGTTTCATTCTCCGCACGAGTAGTAGAGGTGAATTCGAGCCCTGCTTCATGCGTGGTATTAATCTTTAATTCCGCAAGAGACCCAAGAGTGCGGTCCTTCAACTCATACGGTGGTGAGACGTTTCAAGCTTTGTATATTGCTATGAGAACCACCATCAGATTGTTGATTGGGCACTTCGAAGAGCTGCCGGACGAGATGTTTGGGCTTGGGGAGCACGACATTGAAAGTGGCGACGGACTCTCTAGTGCTGAAATGATTGATTTGCATTCTCAGATTTACGCGAATTGGGTAAGCCCGCCATGATGCAAGCAGTGCGGTGGTTGATCTGCAGACCTTGCTCGCGCTTTGGCGGCTATACCGAAAACAATGCTTACGATTCTGCAGGAAACCCGACCACGTTCCGTGGTAACTCGCGTACTTACAATACAAATAATCAAGTTACCTCGACGAACCTGAGTTCGAGCTTTACCTATGACGGAAATGGTAACCCAACCACATATGGCGGAAAAGCGGCAACTTATGACGAAGAAAACCGCCTGACCGCCTACCCCAATGGCAGCAACACGTGGGGAGCGGGTTACCGCGCCGATGGGCTGCGGGCATGGACTCGCACTTCGGCGACCGGCGCGAAAACATATTACTATTACGACCAAGGCAACGCGGTTTTGGAGATGAAGTCGAACGGGACGATTCTATCGACAAACGTTTTTGCGCCTGATGGCTTGGTGTCCCGATTATTCTGGCTGACAACCTCCGGCGGTGGGACGGCCTCTTGTTGGGGCGACTATTTGTTCGATTGGCAAGGAAACGCAGTTCACTGCTTGTTCTCGGGTGGCAATCTGATCGAAGACGGCGAGCCGCTTGTGCACGCAGCGTACAACGCTTGGGGGCAGCGGAACTTTGTTTACAACAACGGTGCTTGGCCCGACCTGTTACGGTTTGGGTACAACGCCCGATGGGGATACAAATTGGACACCGAAACCGGCCTGTACTACTGCCAACACCGCTACTATGATCCCGCCAACGGTCGGTGGGTGACGCGGGACCCGATTGGGTTCGACGGTGGGTTGAATTTGTATGGCTATTGTGCTGGTGCGCCAATACTGCAAATGGACCAGTACGGCAAAAAGTCCGTCGCTGAGTATTACGACGATGTTCGCGAGTGGTTTAGCGGCACCGACGTGCTTGACGGGAATGGAAATCCTGTTCGAATTGGTGGCTGGCCTGCCTTATTGAACCTGGGAGGCAACGCAATGACCCTGAACGGCACGGTGCATCTCAATGACTACGACGACTATCAGGAGTACATCAACCGAGAAAAGTGGCAAGATCATGAGGAGCGACACTTACAGCAAGCTGATGAATATGCGGGCGGAAGTGCTATTGTCTTCTGTGTATCGATGTTTGGGCAATATGTTGGTACGGGCTCTCATGACAACTCACCATTTGAACGCGAGGCAGACGTCTACGCCGGCAGAAAGTACAGAAATCCTCTTGGCGCCCCCTGGCTAGGCGATCCAATGATTGACATAGACCCATCGGGTGAGTATCCTGACTTATTTGGGCCCGGAGCGTGGCCAGTAAAAAGGTAGCGCTCATGAAAAAGCCTCTGTTGCTGGCGGCGATGTGTGTTTGCTCGTTTGTCGCGCTGTACATTGGGTTTGTGAACGACCACACCCGCCCCCTAAAGTACCTTACAATAGTCAACAATTCACCCGGAACGATCGAGGTTTGGACAGATGCTTCGCGCCCGTATCGGTGGGTCAAACCGCACTCGGTTGTAACTCCTGACACAAAATTTTGGCATTTAGACGACTCTTTGCTTCGGGTGGATGATGACACAGGTAAGGAAATCGGAAGGTGCAAAGTGCGTGACCTGGATGATGGTTGGGTGATCTTTTTCCCGGAGATATCAGATCCGCCTGGGACGGACTCGCAAGCTGGAAATTTAGGGAGCTAACGCAGTTGACGTGAACAGAGTCGGCTTGACTCCAGTCCTCTTTTTAGGTAAGACTCCTA
>CAYRAX010000212.1:0-3984 GCA_964422285.1 uncultured Chthonomonas sp. | reverse complement strand
CCGTTCTTTTTGGCGTATTCAAACGCCGCCCGGATGATGCGCTCGCAGCCTAGTTTAGAAATCAGCTTTACGCTATGCGCGACCTGCTCCGTGCTCATGTATTCGATTTGAGCGTACAGGTCCTCCGTATTCTCGCGGAAGATCACGATATCGAGGTCGATGAAGGGTGTTTCAACTCCCGGCAACGAGCGAACCGGCCGCACGCAGGCGTAGAGATCGAGCTTTTTGCGCAGGGTCACGTTAGGCGAGACCGAACCTTTGCCGATTGGCGTCGTCATCGGACCTTTCAAACCGATGCCGAGCTCTTTGATTTTGGCGATGGTCTCGTCGGGAACGATCGGCTTTCCGGCCTCTACGCACTTCAATCCAGCTTCAACATCCACCCAGTCGATATCCACTTTGGCGGCGTTAAAAATCTTTTCCACGGCGGCGACGAGTTCGGGACCGGTACCGTCGCCTCGAATCAATGCTACTTGTTTTGCCACTTTCTGTACTCCTTTTTAGTAGGGCTCTGAGTATTGGTTGACGCCATCTTGGCGGAGCAACTTTTGGCACTTCGTCCAGCGATATCCCAAGTTGGTGATCACGCCGAGCAGGTCATGAATTTCGGCGTCGGTCACTTCTTCATCGCTGACGTATCGGCATCGGGGCCAATCGAGCAGGTCGATTTCGGGTGCTGGACCAGGATAGATTCGCGTACCCCGGTTAGAAATCAAAGTCAGAGTCATTTTTCCGTGTTGTTTTGGAAGTTCAGGTGTGGTAGGCGACCAGATGTAAACATCCACGCCGTTCAGGGTCATCATATTTGGCTTACCTCCGTAATGATGCGGGCCAACGTGGGCCCCGTTGATTGTGACATGTCCCGGTCCCGGACTTTTTGGGTGAATTTGTCCGTTGTTGTGCGCAAAATGTGAAAGTCAGGTAGCCGCAATACTGCAATCTGCCAAAAAGTGTTGTAGAGTTTTAGGGTGAGATCGGTGCTTCGGCCGACGCTCTTTGGGGGACCTTATGAACAAAAAGTTGGTGTTGCTCACTTCGGTGAGTGCAATTTGCTTTATTTCGGGCGTTTCCGCGCTGGAAAATGACGATGAACCGGTAATTGGCTACCATATCAGCCAGAGCGATATCGATTCTGGGCATTGGAGCCTCCAGAGCCTATTCAAGCGCGGCGAATTTTTGTTTACGACGCCGACCAATATTCTGGATGGATTCGGCCGTCCCGGCGCAACAGGCAACGGTGTGCCCACCAGTCGACCAATCGGCTCGGCACCTTTCATGAACCGCGTTTCTGGGCCGGATTCAAACACATGCTTTGGTTGCCACAATCAGCCCGGCGATGGTGGTGGCGGCGACTTCGTTGCCAACGTCTTCGTTTTGGGCCAGCTCGCAGATCCCGTTTTGAACTCGATCGACGCAGAATTTAGCAACGAACGCAACACCTTGGGGATGTTTGGCGCGGGAGCAATCGAGGCGCTGGCCGTTGAAATGACCGACGATCTATGGGCGATTCGTAACGCGGCAAAGGCGGCGGCAACCTCCACCCACAAGTCGGTTACGGTTCCGCTGATCACCAAGGGTGTTGGCTTCGGCAGCATCACGGCCAAGCCAGATGGAACTTTTGATTTGGCGGGCGTCCAGGGGGTTGATACCGATCTGATCATCAAGCCATTCCACCAAAAGGGAGTGGTGAATTCGATTCGCGTGTTCACCGTCAACGCGTTTAACCACCACCACGGGCTGGAGGCGACCGAGCGTTTTGGCAAGGCACTTACTGGAACTGACGATTTTGATGGCGACGGCATCAAGGATGAGCTTTCCGCGGGAGACATCACGGCAGCGACGATTTATCAAGCCGCCCTGCCCATCCCGCGACAAGTTCTGCCCGACAACCCTCGCGAACGCATGACGGTTGCGCGCGGTGAGAAGTTGTTTAATCAAGTCGGGTGCGGCAATTGCCACCGCCCAGCGCTGGTTTTGAACAGCCCGGCATTCCGCGAGCCAAATCCCTACAATCCGCCTGGAAATCTGCGCGTAGGCGACGTTGGTCACGTATTTTCGTTTAACATGACAAAGGACGGTCCAGGACACCGGCTTGAACGGATCGAAGGTGGCAAAGCCATCGTGCGAGCTTTCACCGACCTGAAGCGCCACGCGATTGCGGATGCCAGCGACCAGTTCTTCAACAACGAAAAGAAGGTCCAGGGCGGCGTGCCAACGAATTCGTTCATCACGCGCAAGCTCTGGGATTGCGGCAATTCGGCACCATACGGCCACCGCGGCGACTGCACCACGATCACCGAAGCAATTCAGCACCACGCCGGCGAGGCAAAAGCATCGCATGATGCCTATATGGCGCTCCCAAGCAACCAGCGAAGCTCGGTCGTCGCGTTCCTGAAGACGTTGATTGCTGATCCGACCCGCTAGCGATCGGCGGCGTTTAGTGTGCCTCATCCCCTAAATCCCCTTCTCCAACCGGGGCTTGGAGAAGGGGACCGTATTGTTGCGATCACCCTCTCCAAACTCTGGCTGGAGAGGGTCGCGGTCTTTTCGTAGTTGTTATTGTGGTGAGATTGAAATTGTATGACGAACACGCATTCTTCAATGCCCGGTTGCTATGGAAACAATTTGCGTTGCCTCAGCCGACGGTTGCACATCGAACGTTATGTTTTCGAACAAGGTCCAACATGTTGAACTTGGAGCAAAATCATCATCCATTCCAAAAGTTATCAATTATTTGAAGTCATGAAGTTTACTGATGCTTCAAACTTGCTGTATACTTAATTTAACCGAAGTGTTTGAAGAGAGTACATTCAACATTTTCGGACCTTGGTGAATTCGAGATGATTCGACTAGTTGCGTTTGCAGTTACCTCCGTGTTGTTGGCAGTGTTTGCGATGGCGTTGCCTGGAGAAACGGTTCCAGTCACTATTGGTATCCCCAACTTTGGGCCGATGGGTAACTCTAACTATGCGTCGATTAGTGCTGACGGACGTTATGTCGCATTCCGGTCTGAGGCTCCTGGCTTGGCACCGATCGACACAAATGGCGCGGCGGACATATTTGTCACCGATAGACAAACGGGTATCACAACCCTTGTCAGTGTGGGCATGGACGGTACATCAGGTAACGGTAGTTCGTCCACGCCGATGATATCTGCCAATGGGCGATATGTCACCTTTATTTCTCACGCTAACAATCTAGTCAGCGGTGATACCAACATCTATGCAGACGTCTTTGTACGGGATCTATCTACGGGTACAACGACTCTGATTTCGAAGTCCTCGACGGGGGTTGTGGGCAACTTATTGTCGACGAATCCCTCAATATCAGCAGACGGAAAGTACATTGCGTTCGAGTCACTCGCTTCAAATTTGATTCCATTCACCACAATCTTTGGATCCCAAATTTATGTATGGAATTCGGATTTGGGAACCCTCTCGGTGGCGAGCATATCCTACGCTGGCTTCTATGGCTCAAATTCCAACAGCCCATCTATTTCAGCGGACGGTCGGTACGTGGCGTTTGAATCTAGCGCGGATTATTTGGTGCCTAATGATACAAATTCGGCTTCTGACATCTTCATTCGGGACATGGTAGCAGGATCAACCGTCCGAGCCAGCGTTTCCTCCGCGGGCGCACAAGCGAATTCGCGGTCGTTTGACGCGTCGATCTCTGGCGACGGCCACTCGGTCGCGTTTTCGTCTTATGCCACGAATTTGGTGAGTGGTACTGGCAACGGATTTCAGCAAGGCTACGTGCGAAACCTAGTGTCAAGTACGACCAAGCGCGTCAGTGTGTCTCCCACAGGGGCGCTGGGAAACGGAGACACATACATCACCGGCATGTCGGGGGACGGACGCTACGTAGCATTTTGGTCTTATGCGTCGAACCTTGTCTTGAGCGACCATGACACATTCACAGATGTCTTCGTACGAGACTTAGTATCAAATTCGACGAGCGTTGAGAGCTTGAGTACAGCGGGAA
>CAYRAX010000211.1:1404-4010 GCA_964422285.1 uncultured Chthonomonas sp. | reverse complement strand
GCACCGCTCCTCCCCGAGGCCACGCCCTCCACGACGCACGCTTGCGCTCCGTCGCGGCTGCGCCTCGGAGCGGTGGATTGCCGGCTGTCTGTGGGGGCCCGTGGGATCGCGGCGTCGTACGTATGTGGTCGAACGCATTGGTTGGTTCAGCGGTATATCGTCGCCAGCCGATCTCTAAAGCGGCCGACCGGCTTGCCCGGGACTCGGCTCGAACAGTACCCACTCGACGCCAGGCAGTTCGCGGGCCAACTGGGCGCACAATCGCTCCATGCTCGGATGCTCGGTGGCGTAGTGCCCGGCCGCGATCAGCGCGAAGCCGCTATCCGCAGCCTCTAGCCCATTGTGCTGGCGGACTTCGCCCGTCACGAATGCTTGAGCTCCCGCGTCCCTCGCGGCTCGCCATTCATCGTCGCCCGCACCACCGCAAACCGCGACGCGCTGGATCACTGCATTGGCGTCGCCCCAGCATTCGCATCGATTTTTCAGCGTTGTACGGCAAATATCCAGAAATTCGGACAGCGCGACTGGCTTGGGCAAATCTCCGATCCGGCTGATGGCGCAAGCGGGCATGGGCCGCAGGGCGACAAACTCATACGTGGGCTCTTCGTAAGGGTGGTTCGCGCGCAGCGCTCGCTCAACCTGCGCAACACAATCTTGCGTGACGAGCATTTCCAGCCGAGTTTCAGCGACAAACTCATCTTTGTCGACCGATCCAACCGCGGGATTCGCTCCTTGCAAAGGTCGAAAGCGCCCGGTGCCATCAACGGAGAAACCGCACCGATCATAGTTTCCAACCTGTCCCGCGCCGGCACCGGACAGCGCATCAAAAAGTGCGCCCGCAGAATCAACCGGCACAAAAGCAACGAGCTTGAAGACTTCGCGCGGATTGGCCGTCCCCATCGGCGCGATGTTCATCAACCCAAGTTGCTCGGCCAAAAAATCGTTGAGGCCGCCCGGACACGCATCCCAATTTGTATGGGCGGCAATGTGGGCAATCCCGTTTTGCATCAGCTTCATCACGCGCCGCTCGGTGTAGTTTTGGCCGGTCAGGTGGGTGAGCGGATGCCAAATCAGCGGGTGGTGGCTCACGACGCATTGGGCGCCTTGCGAAGCAGCGAATTCGATCGCCGCCAAGCTGATATCGAACGTGACAACGCATTTTTTGACCACCTGCGACGGGTCGCCGACCTGGTGGCCGATGCGGTCGTCGGCATAGGCGTGGTGGCGCGGGGCAATGCGTTCAGCCACGCGCGTGATGTCAGAAACTATCGTGCTCACAAGTCTATTTTAGCAGGGGCAAAACCGAGCAATTCTAGTTCAAAATCAACGCATGGCAACGCGAACAGAAACCGACTCGATGGGAGCAATCGAGGTTCAATCCGATAGATATTGGGGCGCGCAAACCCAAAGGTCTATCCAAAATTTCCCCATCGGGCGCAATCGCTTTATCTGGGGCCGGACGATGATCCGGTCGCTGGGAATCCTGAAAAAGTGTGCGGCGCTGGCGAACAAGGATCTTGGCGAACTGCCCGCGGATATTGCCGACAAATTGGTCGCGGCGGCGGACGAGGTCATCGCGGGCAAACTGGACGATCATTTTCCGCTTGTTGTTTGGCAAACGGGCTCAGGCACTCAGAGCAATATGAACGCGAACGAAGTCATTTCCAACCGCGCGATTGAGATGGCGGGCGGGCAGATGGGCTCGAAATCGCCGGTCCATCCCAACGACCACGTGAACCGTGGGCAAAGCTCGAACGATACGTTCCCAACTGCCATGCACATCGCGGTCGTGCTGGAATTGCACGAATCGCTGTTTCCTGCCATCGAAAAGCTGCGCACCACTCTCGCGAAAAAAGCAGCGGCCACCGAAGAGATCGTGAAGGTTGGTCGAACCCACCTGCAAGACGCGACGCCGATCACGCTCGGCCAAGAAATCGGGGCCTGGGTCGCCGCGATGGACTACGGAATCGGCGAGGTCAAGCACGCATTGCAGGGATTGCACCAGCTGGCGATTGGTGGCACCGCGGTCGGCACTGGGCTGAACGCGCATCCCAAATTTGGCGATCTGGCCGCCAGCTACATCGCGAAAGAAACGGGGCAGCCATTCGTTTCGGCCCCCAATAAGTTCTTTGCGCTTTCGGCGCATGATGCCCTCGTGCAGACCAGTGCCGCCCTGCGAACTCTCGCGGGTGAACTCATGAAAATGGCTAACGACGTGCGTTGGCTTGCGAGCGGTCCCCGGAATGGCATCGGCGAAATCACCATTCCCGAGAACGAGCCAGGCTCGTCCATCATGCCCGGCAAAGTCAACCCAACCCAGTGCGAGGCGTTGACGATGGTGGCGACCCAAGTTTTTGGCAACGACGCCACCGTCGCTTTCGCGGGGTCGCAGGGCAATTTTCAGCTAAACGTATACAAGCCCGTGATGGTCCACAATGTTTTGGAATCCATCGAACTGATTTCCGAGGCGGCGATCTCATTTAACGACAATTGCGCGGTGGGAATTGAGCCGAACCTGGAGCGCATTCACGAGAACCTGGACAAGAACTTGATGCAGGTCACCGCCCTGAATCGGCACATCGGCTACGACAAAGCGGCGGCAATCG
>CAYRAX010000211.1:0-1394 GCA_964422285.1 uncultured Chthonomonas sp. | reverse complement strand
GACCGAGGCGGAATTCAATGCCTGGGTCGTGCCCATCGAAATGACGCGCCCATCCTGAAATGGAGTGGCCCCGCGATCTGAGGGGGTGATCTGCGGGGCCTGGGTCTGGGGATGAGAAGTGGATCCGGAATCTATTTTTTGTCCCGGTCTCCTAAGAAATTCGACGGCTTTGAGCCGTATTTTGTTCGGACCGGTCGAAAATTATGCCGGGCAACCCACGCAAGGGCGTCGGCGATCGGCGACTGCCTCTCGCTGACGGCGCGCTTGCGCGTTTTGCATGATGCTTCGTAATTTCTTGTGAGCGCGGTGCAGCCTAGATCGAACCGTACCGATCGGGATTCCGAGCGACGTCGCGATATCCTGGTAGGAAACCTGCTCGACGTCGGCCAGCAGCACCAAGGCTCGCTGATCGGGCTTGAGTTGGCTCAGCGCGAGTTGCAAGTCATGGTTCATGACGGAATTCATCATCGTTTCTTCGGCCGTCGGGGTTGGGTCGGTCGCCTGGAAATGGGCAATTTCTTCACCTTGATCGTTTCGGAATGGCGCGTCGTAGCTCACCGTGGTGACGCGTCGCCGACGGGTTCGGCGCAAATCGAGAAACAAGCGGGTCACGATTCGAAAAATCCAGTTTTCAAATGGCTTGTCGCCTTCGTAACCATCCAAACCGCGATAGGCGCGATAGAAGGCCTCTTGGGTGAGGTCTTCGGCGTCGGTTCGGTCGCCGGAAAGCCGGTAAGCCAGGTTGAACACCTTCTTGTAAGTTGAATTCATTAACTCACGAAAGCGCTCTTCTTGCGACTGAGATTGGGTTAAGGTTGTAGTAGCCATGATTTTAGACCGATTGGTAAAAATTGTTACAATTTGGGTAACAGGTCTCGATAGAGAATGGTTCCAATCAATTCAATTTTCTGTACTATTTTGTCATAATTTACCTTCAAAACCGCGATTTTGGACCAAAAGGACTAGAAAAACGCGACGCACTTTGGCGCTCTCGTTGGACTGCACGAAGCAATCAAAGGTTCGTTTTTTGGTTCTTGCGCGTCTGCTAGTCTAGAGAAACCTATGCAAAGTGCGACTCGTGTTGGATTTTTGGTGGTGGTGTTTGTGGGCCTGCTCGTGGGCGCCTATGCGGTTTTGCAGCGGAGCTTCTTCGCACCCAAAACGAAGACCTAGTACGCCGAGTTTGCGGATGCCGGTGGAGTGACGACCGGCGCGCGCGTTTTGATGGCTGGCGTGGAAATCGGCACGGTTGCGGGCGTGGAACTCTCCAATCGTCGAACCGCTAAGTTAAAGCTGGCGGTGCGGGAAGATGTGAGCGTGCCGGTCGGCTCGAAGGCTCTGCTGCCCACGTCGCTCATCGGCATTGGGGATCGCCAAATTGAGTTGCTTGCCCC
>CAYRAX010000210.1:0-4052 GCA_964422285.1 uncultured Chthonomonas sp. | reverse complement strand
TGAATTAAGCCTGGTCTGGACGATTCGACCGTTGAAATCACAACGGTTGGAACGCTGATAATGTGACTCGTCCAGCGTATAACTTCGCGTCCCTCAACATTGACTGGAGCGCCGGGATTTTGGCGAAACAAGTTACATAATTCCAACTTTTTCATCGTACCTAGAGCCTGCTAATCAAAGTACCGTTTGGGAAGGTGTCGGTTCGGGTCGGTTGCAGCGTGGTCTTCGGGCCACCTCTCTTTAAATTTTGTGCCGCCATCGCTCCGCGGAACGGGTTCGTGCGATATCTCTTTAGTTTCTAGTCCCGCCTTGTCGTGCTGCCTCTGCGGCCCCTTTCCATCCCTCATTCTAGCCGCATTTTCGGGGGTTTCTCCATCTCGGTCCGCACAAGATCTTTGTTCGGTGGATAGCGTTGGCTTGAGTAGTTCTGAGCGTACAGAAGCGTTGACAGTGCTCCAATCTACGCGCAGATCAATATTCCAAACCTATGAACTCGCATAATCAGCATATTTCCGCTCTTTATTTTGCCGGCTTCGTTGGCCCTCGTTTTTCGAAACCTTCTACACGCCCAGTTCACTCTTGTCACCATGAACTCGTTGCATATCATGATACTCCAGTTCCAAATCTTAACCCATTACTTGAAAGCTAGTATCGTGCGAACCAAGACCAATACAAACGCCATATGATTCCGCTAATCGGCTTGCGAGTCTATCTTCGCCTCAATTTGCCAGTTGCCCGCTCTCAAGGTGCTCATGTGCCGCGAACTCCTTCGGCAATCTACATGGACGACTATCCGTCGTTCAAATACGTAAAACTTAACAGAGTCCTCAGGATCTAGGTGCTTTCGGGCATTGAATCGCGCAAGGAACTCAAACTTCTTGGCTGCATTCGCTCTTACAGTGAGGTCATAAAAGAACCCAACGGTCGCCCCTCCAGCATTCACTTCTTCAAGCCGAAACACAAGATCCGCAATCCGCCAGTCCTTTAGCGTAGTTCTCTCCTCTTTTCCAATATCAAGGATGCCTAAGAACGCGGAGCAAAATCCGGCACACACCAGTAACGTCGCTATGCAAGCGAGAAAAAGCACTCTAGGTCCTCGAATTTCAGACTTCGCTTCCTTCATCCCATCATCAATCCATTCCAATGCTACAACGTTTATGCACATTCTAGCAGCTAGTTGGAAGTCGACACAAAGTCGATAATACGCCTATTCGGTTACGCATCAATGGCCGAACTCTTTCTTCAAGCGGCCATACACCATCCTTTCAGACATTTTCATAAGTTGTTCTTCTGGGCCAACGATCACGTTTACATCAATTGTATCACGGCCCGCGCTGACCGACTCTCTGGTTTGCGTAGTGGTAGTGTTAGGTTCCGAGCAGAACGCCGTCAACGTATTGCTTTCGCTCCACTCTACCCAGCAGTCTCGTCCATACTTTGCTCCTTCGGCCCGGGGCAAATCCAAGTACTGGCATTGCCCATATATGTTGTCTTTGCATACTACTAATCGATAGGTAAAGTGACTTCTGGATTCGTTTGATTGTTGAATGAGAGCGACCAGTTTGCGATTCGGTGACCGCTTCCCATCGATATCTGCTATCTTCATCCCCCCGCTACACCCAACCAACGTTGTTGCGAAAATAGCCGTTATCAGTATTGCAACATGAATACTCATCAATAATCTCTCATCAGTATCAACAAGGAAAACCGAACTTGTCATGATGGCATTCTCGATCGCTCGCTAACCCCAGGCGGGCAGTTTGTCCACGTCGGCGAGCTTTCCGCCCCGGTCGTCATCCGCAAAACAGGATCGGTCACGCACTCCTGGCCCCTTCGGTCAAAGCCATCATAAATCTTCCTGACTAACATAACATCAGTCATCATGATCATTTGCTACGCAAAGGTTTCAAATCGGCGTAACACGCGTTCAGGGTCGGCATCGATAAAGATCGTGTACGGCAATTCGACAAACTTACCTCTTCTTTGATCGTAGTTGAGCTCAGTGATGTCGATTTGGCAGCCATCTACCAGCGCGTGCATTCGTCCCTCGACCGATGTGCAACTGGGAAGGTCGGGAAATGCAACTCCCAACGTCAAGAGAAATTCGTCTGTCGTGAGATTAGGGTGATCAGCGCAAACAAAGTCTCTTAGTGGTGCATGGAACCTTACATAACATGTAATAGATTGACAATCACCGTAGTCAACTTTCACAGGATCCATGTAGCCCAACATCTTATGCATCGCTAGAGACTCATTTGCAACCATGACCATTACCGCCATACGTTCGGCTGCATTCCGACTTAGCCATTCGAATATTTCCTTCCTTGTCTTCATTGAGGCATTCGTATTGAGCGCGGTGGCTCGAGCCTACCTCCTCCAACAACTGTTACGCCACCTCCACCAATAGTTAGCGGAGGGATCGGAAACAGAATTTCCGGCGCGCCGCCGCGAAAACAAACGAGAACTGACAAGATCTTCCGCATGTCACGATGCTACTCCATCGCTTAGGCATCTTCGTGGTGCGAATCTTGCTGGCTTCCGGCGGTGGATCATATGAAAGCGCACCTATTACGCAACTAATGCAATGCGTATCCTTCCATTCGCGGGGGCGCAGACTTGACTCACAATCGTAGTAGCTACTTGCTAGCAACAAAAGGCAAGTGCAGGTAATTAGGACAGGCAGTTATGACGATCAAAACGCCGATCGCCAAGGCATGAAATACCGCAATGCACTTCCAGTTATGTGATCGTCCGCCGACTTCAATACCTCGCCTTTGAGAAGCTATTAACAGCGCTGCAACCATCGCGACTGAAGCCCCAGAAACGATGATCATAGTTGCCTGGAACATACCAATCGTTTCGTGATGATGATCCAGCACTTCGCGCAAGGTTGCAAATGACGCCGGATCAAGCAACCTGTACATCGCGTTGGCTCCTACGAAGATTGCATTGACCAATGCTAATAGGAGGCAGGCTAGCCGATACTCGATTGCGGCATTGCTCTTGGTTAGAACAAAGTGCCCCACGAGCAAGCTGGATGCAGATATCAAGATGACAAGTTCCATTCTCCAATTATGCTCTTACCGTGCACTTTTTCATCATGGCATAATGCTCCGCCTAGTATTTACGGCGACGAATAACTTCATGTAGCAGGTTTGACACGAACCGGGTTAGCGGAATTCGCTTGCCAAGCTCCCTTTCTTGAATTTCCGCAAGGTCTTCTAAAGTCAAGACTTCTGAAAACCATGCAAAATAGTGTCGTTTTTTACTGGCACTTAAGAGACTTGCATAACTATGTACTCCGCTTTCTAACAATATTCGCTCAAAGAACAAGGGCTTGATCGCGCAAATCTCGTCGATACTTCCTTTGATCATCTCTGCGCTGGCTCCATCCCAGGGCAGCAGCATAGCGCGAGACAAATAATTGGCATCTTTGTGAAACTCTCCCAGCTTTATTACCGTACCTGAAAACACTTCCACTGGTGTAAGTTGTGCCCCAGGCAGTACTGTGCGAAAAGCGCTCTTGGCCAAAGAGAAGTCATGCGATAGTGCGTCTGCCCTCGTACCGTGAATTACCTGATCTATATAGCTCAAAGCTAGCCTGTAAGGCGCTGATTTAGACTTATCATTGCACACACGGTCAATAAATCGCTTCGTCGAAGTTCCTTTCGGTGGTATTGCGCGGATATCCGTAGACGCCCGTATCCAACAACGAACGACAGCAGGCTCTTGCTCCAGATGCACAAGCTCGCTGGCTTGAGCGGGTAGCGTTCGAATAATCAGTAGCATTCCTATTATCCATTTAGATGCGCTCACAAACTACACCTCCATTGACTCGCATTGCCAGCTATACGCAACACGATTAAAGGGCGTCAATAGTATCCGGGAGACTCGCTTACAATCGCTGACTTCCACCATCGCTCTTGATGCGATTGCAGGAATCTGAAACAATCTGAATATCTGATTCGCGCAACCTCTATCGAGTATTTTCTCCGCGCACATATTTTCGCGTTCCCGAACCATATCCATTATCAACAACTGTACAATTGCCT
>CAYRAX010000209.1:0-4110 GCA_964422285.1 uncultured Chthonomonas sp. | reverse complement strand
GGCTCATCGCTCGCCGATCGAAAGCATCCTAAAATAAGCCTCAACCAAACGCACGGGCTGGCATTCTCCGGGTAGCTTTATCCAGAGATGTCAGCCTGGACTTTTCGGCGAACCCAGCAAGCAGATGACGCGGCAATTCGGCGCGTCTACCAAGTCGTTTACAATGGCAATGAAGCGTTGCCCTTGGATGAACCCATGTTTGCCGAGGGCGAATGGGGAATCGTCGCAGAAAAGGATGGGCAAATTGGCGGCGCGATGTACGTTTGGCCGCTCAACCTGACGCGCGGGAGTGCTCGTTGGAAGGCGGGCGGAGTGGCGGCGGTGGGCGTAATGCCCGAATTCCGAAACACCGGCATGGGCGCGGCGATGATGGCCCACTCGGTTCGCGAAATGCGCGATGCGGGCTGCCTGATTTCCTCGCTTTATCCATACAAAGAGTCGTTTTATCGCAAGTGCGGCCACATCACGGCAGGGGTTCGCTGGCAGGTGACGGTTCCCAGTCATTTGCTGCCGAATTGCCATCAAAGTTTGTCGGTAAGGGCGATTTCTCCCGACAACGTCCTGGAACTCAAGCCTTGTTACGACGAATTTATTTCCAAACACAGCGGCGCAAACGACCGCGCGGAATGGCAATGGAAAAACCGACTGGGCAAAAGTCCGCCGCTCATCTATGCCGCAGGTGACCCGATCGAAGCCTACGCCTGGTTCCATCTCAGCAACAAATTTTGGGATGATGTCGAGATCGGCGAGTTCATCTGGACCACGAAACGCGGGTACGAGAGCATTTTGGCGTTCATGCGCGGTGTCGTGGCGAACCGAAACAACTTGATCTGGAACGAGCCCAGCAGTAGCCCATTCTTGGCGCAACACCTGGAGCACGGCGTGGACATGAAGCTACATCGCCGGGCCATGTTTCGTGCGCTGGATGTGCCGAAGATGCTCGAATCGCTGCGGGCGACCCAAGAAGGGAAGTTTTGCATTGAAGTTGACGATCCAATCATCGCGGAAAATCGCGGTCCCTGGCTGGTTGAGTTTAACGCTGCTGGCACGAGCGTCGGCAAGTCGGCGAACCAAGACTTGTGCGTAACCATCGAGCAATTCACCCAGATGGCGCTTGGCCAGCCGAGCATCGACGATTTGGTGCGCATGGATTTGGTTCAAGTTGATGGCCCCGTGCTCGCCGATTTGCGCGCGTTGATGCCAGCGGCCCCCGTCTACCTCACCGAGTTCTTTTGAAACGGACAAAACTTGGTAGAATTTTGCGCGTCCCTGATATTAAGACCGGGTCCACTTTTGCACCATGAGAAATAAGCCAGTTTTGCCGTTGCTTTTTGCCCTCCTATTTGCGCTCATCCTTTGGGGTTGTGGCGGCGGAGGCGGTGGCGGCGGAACTGCTACTTCCGGCGGCTCGACCAACTCTGGCAACAATGGCGGCGGAAACAATGGTGGTGGCAACGGCGGTGGCAATGGCACCATCGACGCGGCAATTGCAGATTTGAATACCAAGGCTCGGCTGACGACGGTTCTGAGCATTTCAGAGGCCGCCGCGCTGCAAACCGCGTTTCAATCTTTGGTCGCCGCGAATCCGGCCAACGCCGACGCGCTCACCGGGCTCGCCCTTGCTGAAGCCTCGCTCGCTGCGGAATCGGGGCTGGTCGCCATGGGTGGCACGATGACGGATGACGAAGCCTCGCAGTTGAACCACCCGCTCGCGGATTTGTTCATTCGCATGCGCCTGCACAACATCCCGACCGGATCGTTTGCGCCATTCGATACCTATGCCGACGCCGCGCGGCTGATCAAACTTGTCCCGATGCTCGGATATACGGAGCGGTTCGACCTTGGATCACCCACGCCGTGGGCTATCGCAACCAATATGGAAGCGGTTCGAACTTCGATTGCCAATGCGCTCAACGCACTGAACCAAATTAGCGACAGCGCGGCACCAACGCTCATTGCCGACGCCACGCCAGAGGGATCGGAGACGACGGAAACCGCGACCGCGCAATTTGGGCCGCCCGAGCGAGCGGCTTTGATGGCGCTCCTCCAAGCGGCGTCCGCACAGATCGACTTGCTCACCGCCTACGACTCTTCGACCGGCACTTTTCCCGAATCGAACAACGCAATTACAACTTACTCGGCGACGTTCGATTCTGGTACACCCATCACGCCAAACGAATTTTTGCCCGCGCCGCCGTTTATGGATTTGAAAACCGATGGCGCAGCACGGTTGCTTGCTGCCGAGCAATCTTGGCTCGCCGCCACGAACAAGGGCAAATCCGCGCTGACGGCACTGCTCAATCGGGCAAGTGGAGACACGATCATCCCGCAGCCATCCGCCGGACTTGTTGCCCAAGCCAATCAGGACTTGGACGCCTTTGCCGCGCCGATGCAGGGTTCAGTTACCGCCCAAGATGTATTGCTCGCAGACAACTCTTACACGCTGGTCATCAACCTCAATCAGCTTATCCATTCTCCGCCCGCGTCGCTGCGTGGCTTCGTTCCCAGCTTGCTCACCACCACGCTCGACACGAACATTTTCGGGCTGGATACGGATGTCAATAGTGCCATCGACAAAACTTGGGGCGGAATATTCCCCAATGGTTTGCCTGACATCTATGTGGGGCGATCCGACATAATTGATGACAGTTGGGACAACGGCGATTTCGCCGCGTTCGCTTTTCGAATCTTCTAAGCGACCGCCTGGGAAAACACTGCTTTCAAGACTTCCGAAGGTGTTGTCCAGCCTTGAATGGCCTTGAATCGACCATCATCTAGCATCGTAGTAAACCCATCGGCCGCGGCTTGCTCGGAAAGTGCGCGCATGTCACCGCCGTGTGCCATGATCTGTTTGATCGCCGGCGAAGCGAGCATGAGTTCAAAAACGCCAATTCGACCCTTGTACCCCGAGCCGCGACACTCATTGCAGCCTTTGCCCTTGTAAAACGTAGCGGAGTTCAGTTCTTCTGCGCTCACGCCGAGCATCGCGATTTCATCAGGATCCGGCTGGAACGGCTCGCGACATTTCGCACAATTCAAGCGAACGAGGCGCTGGGCCAAAATCGCAACGGTGACGCCCGCGATCAAGTACGGTTCAGCGCCCATATCCACCATTCGTCCAACCGTTTCAATCGCGTTGTTCGTGTGCAATGTGCTGAGGACAAGGTGACCGGTCAGGCCCGCTTGGATGCCAATTGCGAGCGACTCGGGATCGCGCATTTCACCGACCATCATGACGTCGGGGTCTTGGCGCAAAAAGCTACGCATGACGCGGGCAAACCCAACGCGCTCGCTCACTTGCACTTGGGTGACGTGGCTGTTAAATTCGTATTCGACTGGGTCTTCAACCGTGACGATGTTGCGATGGCTGTGGTCCAGCGTCTGCAACGACGCATAGAGCGTCGATGTTTTTCCTGATCCAGTCGGGCCGGTGACGAGGATCAAACCATACGGCGCCGAGATCGCTCGCGACCATTTCGTAAGGGTCTCTTGGCTCATCCCCAATCGCGGCAATTCCACCTTCATCGCCGCGGGATCGAGCAGACGCATGACAAATTTTTCGCCGTTCAAGCAGGGAACACATGAGGCACGAGCGCTCAGGTGACGGCCATCGTATTCCATGTCTAGGCGCCCGTCTTGGGGTTCGCGCATTTCGTCGATTCGCATGCCCGCCGCAAGTTTCAATCGGGCCAAAACGTTGGTCGCTTGCTCAATCGGCAACTGACCATTTTCTTGCAAAACGCCGTCTTGGCGGAATCGAATGCGAAGTTGGTCGCGTTCGGGCTGAAGGTGGATGTCGCTGGAATTTGTGTCGAGCGCGTTCATCAAAATGTTGTCGACGATTTGTACGGCGATCGACATATCGTCGCCACCCATTTCGCGCGCTTGGCCCTGTTCGCGAAGGATGAGGCGAAACCGCTTCGCCGCGCCCCAGTTCGAATCCGAAAAGTCGTTCATGCTCATGGCTACGCCCATTTTTGCATACTCACCCTTCATACTATGGGGGTGTCCAAGCCGGCGCGCCTTCTGCCCAATTTCCCCTTGAGCTTCACTGTGCTCGTTTGGGCATACAATTTTACGGCCGTCAAGCTGGTTTATCGACATGTGCCG
>CAYRAX010000208.1:0-4133 GCA_964422285.1 uncultured Chthonomonas sp. | reverse complement strand
GTTCGGTGCTCATCGCGCGCGCGATTTCCACCCTTCGCTTTTCGCCGCCGGAAAGCACTCCCGCTGGGCGATCCAAGATGGCGTGAATGTGTAGCTCTTCGGCGAGTTCGGCGGTCTTTTCGGCGATTTCGTGGCGACTGTGGCCATTGGATTCCATGACCAAGCGAATGTTATCGCGCACGCTCATGCGCCGGAAGACGCTGGTTTCTTGCGGCAGATATCCAACGCCGTGCCGCGCTCTGCGAAACATCGGCCACCTGGTGACGACTTGCTCATCGAACCTAACGGCACCGGAATCGGGCCTCACCAGGCCAGTGATCATGTAAAACGTGGTCGTTTTTCCCGCGCCATTTGGCCCCAAAAGGCCAACGATTTCGCCGGTTTCGAGTTCAAAACCGACTGTATCCACGACGCGACGTCCGCGGTACGACTTCACCAAGTCTTCGGCAACGATCTTCATTCGTCGTCCTTGACCTCTTGCATGGTGGATTTGCCCGGCGAGCCGCGAAACTCAATTTCGGTGACGTTTTGGTTCGCGTCCAGCTTCAAAATGACGATATCCGCGAGCGAAACGCCGTCCATCGTGGGGAGATTCCCGTCGATGCGGACGTCGCCGCGAAGCTCAATCACTTGCCGCTCTTTGTCGTAGATCAGTTCCTTGGCTCTGCCTGTAATTTTTGCTGGCTTCAGTGATCCGTCCTCAGCCTTCATTTTGGTGTCCATGACCAGCGTCACGGGACCATCGAGCCTTGCGCCGCGCAGCGGATCTTTGGACGACGAGCCCAGCGAGGCGATAGAAGCCGATCCTTTTGAACCCGTCATCGTCAGCACTTGGTCTTTGTTGGAATCGGTGAAGACGATGCGCGGACTGCCGGTCAGGTCGACGCTCGCCGATTCGGATTTGTTTGTCAAATGAATCTGGTTCGAGGTCACACGCGTTGTTTTCGTGCCTTCTGTGGTGATGACGGTCGCATCGCCAGTCAAGGTGATCGTGCGAACGGGATTGTTGGATTTTGAATCGAGTGGCTCGATGGTCGCGATGCCTGAGTTCGCGCTCATCTTGGTCGTTTTGCCGCCCGATTTCGTTGTACCGGTCACGCCCTCTTTTAGCTTGATGATGCCTTCATCATCGGACTGCGTAAAGTCGACAGTGGGGGATTTGAAGGTGTTGGTGACGCCGGAATCGGCAGACTTCAAGATCACGGTTACGCCGCCGCTGAGCAGAGCTGATCTGAGCTTATAGGCACCCTGCTTGGAACGCATTGCGGTGCCGTCGATTCGCTTGGCCCGAACTTCCATGCCCTGCGATTTCCAAGTGCCTTGGAAGGGATTGCCTTCGCCACGAAACTTGACGGTGTCTGCGTTGACCTGGTTCGCGATCCATGAACTTAGGTATCGCACGACCATGTTTTCTTGGTTGTCGCGAAAAACAACGCCCTCTTGGGTAGCCCAAAGCGCCACCGGCAAGGCAAAGGCGAGCAATATCCACGGGCGCAGCTTTTTCATGGTTTCTTGAATCGATCTGGGGTGCCGAATGTCTTCAGGTCGGGCGTGGCGAGAAGGGCGGGAAATGGTCCAATCGAATAATCCTGAGTCTTCATGGTCACGTTTCCCGAGGCCTCGATCAGCTTGCGACCAGCCAGCCAGCGAACTTGATCTGCAACCAGTTTGGCAGAACTCGACTTCGCGATGACGACCACATTGCCCGTCAGATTCAACGTTTGAGCTGCTTGATCGGCTTTGCCATGTTTTGCCGTATAGTTGGCGGTGACTTGCTCATTATCGAATATCGCGCCGGAAACGTTGTCGAGTTCGCCCGAGCCTTTGCCGTCTTCTTGCATGGTGACGCGCCCGCTCGTGCCTTTCACGGTCCATTGGGTGCCGAGGTTCGGGTCCTTTTGAATGAGCTCGGTTGGGCCCAATTCGATGCTGCGGGGTGGGCTTTTGGCTTCTTCTTGCGGCTGAGCCGGTGAAGCCTGCTTTGGGGGACCGCCGCACCCCATGACGGTCGCGACAACCGCCGCGCCGACGAACAAAGGTTGACTTGGCTTCACGGCGCCTCCACGGGTAACGCGGTCAACTTGCGCGAAGCAAAGCGGCCCACGTGTTCGCCCGCGAGTTGGCCGCATGCCGCCGCGATATCGTGCCCACGTTCCACGCGCTCTGTCACATTCGCACCTCGTTTTTCTAATTCACGCCGAAAAGCCTGCACGCGTTCGCGGCTGGGGCGCTGGAAGCCGTTTCCGGTGTCCACCCAGTTGAACGGAATCAGGTTGATCACGTGGGGCAGCCCTTGAACCAGTTTCGCGAGGGTCAACGCTTGCTCAGGCGTGTCGTTGATTTTGTCGATCAGAAGGTATTCGATGGTGATTTTTCGTCCGGTTGAGTCGTGGTATTGGCGCATGGCGTCCATCACCTCGGCGACCGGCCAGCGGCGATTGACCGGCATCAAGCGAGAGCGAATTTCGTCAATCGGCGAGTGGAGCGAAAGCGCGAGATGGATTTGTAACTTGAGTTGGGCGAGCTCGCGAATCTGGGGAGCCAGGCCGACCGTGGACACCGTGAGGTGGCGCATGCTCAGCCCGATTTCGTCGTGAAACAGGTGGATGGACTCCAATAAATTGCGGAAATTGAGCAGTGGCTCGCCCATGCCCATGAACACGACGTGGCTGATTCGACGATCGGTGAGAGCCTGCAGGGCCAAATATTGCCCCACGATTTCGCCCGTGGTGAGATTTCGATCAAAGCCGCCCATGCCGGTAGCGCAGAACGTGCACCCCATCGGGCAGCCCACTTGGGTGCTGATGCAACAGCTGACTCGGTCGGGATAGGGAAGCAGCACGCATTCGTAAACTTGGTGGTCGCCGTTGTGAACGAGCAACTTTTCCACTCCGTCGCTGGATTTTCGGTGGGTGGCGATTTGAACCGGAGAAACCACGAATTGTTGCTCAAGTTGGGTGCGCAACGCGGCGGGGAGGTCGGTCATGCACGAGAACGAACCCGCAAACTGCCGATAGATCTGCTGGCTGAGCTGCTTTCCGCGCATTTTGGGGAGTCCCATCTCAACCGCCAACTGGCATAGCTCAGCTGTGGATTGCCCGATGAGGCTCGTTTTTGGCTCCGATCCCATGAATGGGGTTGAGTGTACCTATGCTGGTCGGGGCTACCCGGCAAGCTTGCGGCCTGATTTTTCACGAGGATTACGGTTTTTTCGTCACGAAATTGCGGTTATTGACCTACAATGAAGAGGGTGCAAAGTCGCGCCCGTAAAACGATATAGCGATGCGCTAGGAGGAACAAAGATGTTCTATTTCGTACACAGTAATGATGGTCACCGACTAGGTCCGGTTGACACCGCCACCCTTCGAGAATGGGCAGACCACAAGATTTTTGGCCCCGACTCGATGATTGAAGACGCTTCCACTGGGGTTTGCTTCCCGGCCTCGGAGATTCCCCATCGCAGCTTTGCCGCTGTGCTGATGGAGGCACCGCTACGAGCCGCGGTATCTATTCATGCCGAAATCGGCGAGCAACTTCACCAAGCAGGCTAAGAATTCCGATCCGCTACGAAAACTGGGGCTGATCCTCTCTGAGGGTTGGCCCTCTTTCGTGCGCGAAAGTCCCAGTCACGCAGATGAGGGGGATTTAGGGGGAGACTTTACGAAGTGTCCGCGCCTCTGTTGCCGTCGCCATCGCTAGCCTGAGCCACAATGATTGCCATCGACCAAGGCCGATGACAATGGCACGGAAAGTCCCCCTCACGTAGATGAGGGGGATTTAGGGGGAGACTTCACGAACCGGGGCGCAAGCGGCGGCGGGAGACCAGGGCGCACAGACCACCGCCAACCACTAACAACGAAGCGGGCTCGGGGACCGGGTCGAAGCGCATGAGATAGGTTTCATTGCCCAATACACCAACCCCAGCAATTGCTCCGTCGGGGCGTATCTTTGCGCCATATATCTTCATGCCGGCCGGGAGCCCGGGGCAAACTTCGGCGAAGCTGTAATATTTCCCACCTTTGTAGATGGTGCTGAACCTATCTTCGCCGCCGTACATGGAGACAATCGTGCCATCGTCGCTCAAACCCACGGGTGTGTAACCACTTACGTTGAGGTCCGGATCGATCACTTGC
>CAYRAX010000207.1:0-4136 GCA_964422285.1 uncultured Chthonomonas sp. | reverse complement strand
AGTGCTGTATAGTGTTTGTAGTCAGTAATTAGCCGGTTTGTCGGTTAGGCTGGCAAGTGAGGACAACCATGCCATTACCAAGTGTGTATCAACAAGGACCAGTCACCACGTCGGTCCCGCTCATCGTGTTTGACGATGTTTTCCTGTTTGTGCGTGCCGGCCAAACCTACCGAGTGCTTAACACAGGCTCACAGTCTATAGCAATCTATGCTAATACCCACTCAGGGACCGCTCTTGCGACAGTGGCAGGGGGGGGGCGTTGCAACGCTTGAATTAGCGTCGACCACGACGTCGCTGTGCTTTGTCAACGTTTTACAGCTGGACGAGGTAACCATTATTGTTCAGCCTGTTTTCACAGAAGTTGATGCGGGGCTGCCGCGATCACCCCTCAGCTATGTCCTCGCTTCAACCGGGGAAAGCTCCTTGTTAACTGGGTCCTTTTACTCACTGGATGGGCGAGAGTTAAGCGATGCGAGTGGTCAAACTCAGTTTGTGATGACCATCACGAACACCCCAATAACATTGGGAAACGCGTTCTTGGAACGTGCCGACCCAGCCTCCCCTAACAGAATTTGGGCAGACTGCGCATACTTTCTCGGCACAGTGTTTGGCAGTCCGCTTTCTGTCATGCCAGGAAGCGCGAGCGCGAACACGGTAGTGGCCACGTTCCCGACTACAGTGACTGTGCGACCTGGAGTTTTGATGTTTGGCGGGCAGCACCTCGTTTGGCAGCCATCAAGCGTTGGGACTTTCTACAATCCACCTACTCAAGCGCCTCCCACCACCACGATCACAGCAGGTTCCTCGTTGAGCACCACGATTGACTTTTCTTCCTGTGCAAACGGGGTGGTGTTTGTACGATTCATACAATCGGCAACACCTCGGGGAATACATATTTCGGTTGCTCGCAAAGTGTCAGTATTAGGCGGCTCAACCTATGTGGCATCAGTGCTGAACTTTGATGAAACCTTTTCGCCGACAAATTCCGAAGAATTTGTGGTCCCGATTGAATTGGACGCAGGCGTGTTTGAAATCACGATTTCAGTGCCGTCGGGCGGGGCAACTGCGACCGGCGTAACAATTCTCAACGCCACGTTTTCCTAAGGGGACATACATGAAAACAATCACAAAATTCGTATTGCTTGGTACGCTTGCGGTGGTCGCGACCAGCGCAAACGCGTTGGTTCTGTTCCAAAACGGGTTTGAGAAAGTAAGCAATGATGGCTTTTTCAAAAACATGGACGATGGTTTTGGTCAAGACCGGTTTGGCGTCTTTGACATCACCAACGCGATGCGCTACAAGTCAGCGGTCAACGGCATTGTGCCCCCGCAAGGAACAAAAATGGTGGAGTGGAACCCGCCAGCCGTACCCGGTGGCATTGCGTTCTACCACGGTAGCCTCGGATCGGAGCTCTACAAGGTCCGCGGCCAACACCGGTTCATGCAAGCCAGCATCAAATTCTGGGTCGGCAGCGGCGACTTGGATGATAAGGAACTCACTTTGGCACCAAACTTGCTGTCGAATACCTATTCTGCGGCGGTCAATTTGAAAACTGGCGTCTGGCATACCTTGAGTGGCGGTGCAAATCAAGATCGGTCTGGCACCACCAATCTATCGCGAAACGCCTGGAATACGCTTTCGATGACTCACGATTTCGTCGATTTGAAAATGGACGTCAGAATAAATGGAACCCAACTTGCTTTTACCAATAGCGGGCAGGCTCCCACGAGCGCAAAATACTTCTCGAATCTGGTTGTGACGCTTACGCAACTGACGGACGTTTCAAGCATTTACCCGGTAGACCAAGGTGGACCCGTGATGTACCTGGACGATTATCGGGTCGACGCTGTTCCGGAGCCCAGCACGACCATCCTGCTGTTTGGTGGGATTCTCTTGTTGACGGGCGCTCGCCCAAAGCGAAGCAAAGGCTTTTGGTCATGAAGGCACGATTTCAGCGTCGCTGCCCGATCCCCGTCAGCGGGCTATTGTTGCGTGAAAAGCTGTTTCGCATGAACGGGAGCAGTCCACTGAATGTTCCAATTGTCGGGCGATTTGTAATCGCTGTAACCAAACCATTGATCATGGAGCCCGGCCGCAACAAGCGCTTTATCCGCTTCGGCAAGTACGCGCAGCTCATCAGCGGCCCCATCACGGGGTCGCCGACCACGAACACGCACTCGCTTCTCGTCATCGGCAACACGAGCGAACAGATTCCGCCACCAACAAGCACGACGCCACGAATCGAGGGTTGCACAGCCGGTGACACCATTCTCGTCGTGGATCGCCCCGTCACCGCGAACAAGTGGTACTTCCTCTATGACGCCAATCGGATGGAAACCCATCGAACCAATTCTCCCCCGTTGACTCGCGGCATTGGCGGCGAGCTCGTATTTGTGAAAACATACGCATATGACGAAGTGGAGCTCCGCGATCCGCTCACCCAAAGCTACGGCGGCACCGGCTCCGACGTCGTGCTGGTGGATGTCAGCGACCGCGTCTGCGAAAACATCAGCATCCGAGGCGGCAAGTTCATTGGCAAGCGCCAAGCTGGCATGCGAGCGCACATCGACTGCGGCATGGTCGCCGGACTAAAAATACAGGGTTGCGCTTTCGACACTGGCTGGGTCGCCGCGGTGGCGGCCTATGGTTGCCGCAACGTGCAAATACGCAACTGCACTGCCGACAAGTTCAGCCAATACAACGGCTACGCGACGGGTTACACGTTCCTTTTCGATCGTAGCGTGGTGGGCACATTGGATAGTTTGCTCATTCGCGACACTCGGTACGGCGTGAGCGTCAGCCGCGGTAGCGCCGACTGGTTGGTGAACGGCGTCCTGGGCGAAAAATGTCGCGACGGCGCGATTGACGTTCATGGCGGCGACTGTTACAATGGCACCTTCCAAAACATCATTGCGCAAGTTGATGCCGTGGATGGATCAACTACCAGCAAGCCGACGCTTCGAATCGGAAACTCCGACTGGAGGCGCGGTGCATCTTCGGTGACGCTAAAAGATAGTTATGCCTTCCAAGTTGTGCTGGATAGTGCAATTCGTGACTCGACCATTGAAAACGTCTCTGGAGTTCGAGCAGTTGTTCAAGGCGCTGGACAAGACCCCAATGTTGGCGCGCCTGCGGGCAAATTCGACAATGTGGAATTTCTGTCATGCAGCTTCGATACTGGGACAAGTGGAGTCGACGCGGCATTCAAGTGTATTGCTGGCCCCCTACCCGCGCCGCAGTATCTGTGGTTCCAAGAATTGAAATTGACGGATTGCACGATCGCGCAAAGCTCGAGCGCATTTCTGCCCGCATTTTCGTGCGAGTCAGTCTCGACGGGTAGTAGTTGCTTATTCGATAGTTGTACGGTCAAAAATCTGGACTCGGCGGCCACTTCTTCAGGAAAACTCATGTATCTTGGAGCGCCAAAACCGGCATACCTTTCTGGCTCCGGCGACCCCATCGAAGTGACATGGGCTTCGACTACCGCCCTGATGCCGAACCGAGACCCGTTTTATCCCGCTGTCGGCTTGGGCTCAGTGTCAACTGGCGTTTCGTCTGTGACCTTCTTTGACGACACGACGGGTGCTACGCCAAATCGGCGAGGTCCGACGCTTGGTTCGCTCAACGACCTTTCTGAAGACGATTTCGTAAATGTCACATACGAAGTTATATAGTTTCGAGACTTCCCATTCGGTGGGCATATGACTCCGAGTTGGTTCCCCTTGATGGGGAAGCAACTCGGAGCCTAAGGGAGTGGCCCTGGGCACCGTGGCGCAGCGCGTCCGGATAAAATGCATGCATGGCCCTCCGAATCGGCATCCTTTCCGCCGCCCATGTCCACGCGCCGAGCTACGCCCACTGCATCAACAGCAATCCCCGCGCCGAACTCGCTGGAATCTGGGATGACAATATCCAGCGCGGCGAGCGCATTGCCAGCGACCATAGTGCGCCGTTTTTTGGCCATCTGGAGGACCTTTTCGAGCGCGTGGACGCCGTCGCCATCGCCAGCGAAAACATCAAGCACGTCGAGCTCGCCACCAAAGCAGCCGAACAACGCAAGCACATCCTGTGCGAAAAACCTCTCGCCACGAACGCCGACGACGCCAAGCAGATGATCGAAGCCGCGACCGCCGGC
>CAYRAX010000206.1:0-4157 GCA_964422285.1 uncultured Chthonomonas sp. | reverse complement strand
CAAGGCATCGGAGAGTCCTACCCGACCGCCTCTGAGGCACTGCTGTCCTCGGGCTGGGCGCGAAGCGTGGGCGGGGCAAACCCGTATTTGACGCTGTTTTCGCGCGGCGGATTTTTGCCCCGTGCGGCAGAAAAGGCGGTCGCGAGTGGCGACATTCTCGAGAGTCCTTCTGCTCGCGGGTGCACCTACTACATTCCTCGCGAGCATGTGGGAATGGCGCTGTCCCTCGCACGTAAAGTTCATGAGCCGATCTCGTCTGCCGAACGCGCATTGGGTATCACGGAAGCGCAAATCGATCGTCTCGCGGACTTGGTGCTGCAAGCTATGGGGGACCAAGCGATGGCCCCGGAAGACATGAAGCCGATATTGGGTGATGCGGTCCGGAACTTTGGCGAAGAAGGCAAAAAGCGCGGGGTGACGACCGACCTGCCTGGTGCGTTGATGCGGTTGCAGGTTCGCGGGCAAATCCGCCGGGTTGCGGCAAATGACCGGCTCGACACCCAAAAATTCCGATATGTGCGTTGGGATCAGGAATCGAATGTTGTCCCTCACGACTCGGCCCTGGCCCAATTGGCGAACCTCTATTGGGACTGGATCGGGCCCGCCAGCATGAAGAATTTCCAGTGGTTTACTAGCTGTTCAGGAAAGGCGGCAGTTGCGGCGACCGCCGATCTCGACCTCGTGGCCGTGCATGAAGACCTGCTGATCAAGCGCTCCCATCTCGAGGAATTTGAGGCATTTCAGGTTCCTTTGGTCGCGAATTTTGCGCTAGTCAGCAGTCTTGATGCGATCTCGCTGTTGCGCCGAGACTCTGTTTCGCTGATCGAGGAATCTGATCGTGAGCTCAAGATTTTTACGTCCAAGGGCGAGCAAACGGCGGGCGGACTGGTGGACCTGCCCGCGAATCCGATTTTGGAAAGCGGCCGCATCATCGGCTGGTGGGAGTACGACCCTGCGGGTGAAGGCGAGATCTGTTGGCGGCTATTCGTCGAGGAACCGAAGGGGCTTTCCGACAAAATTCGCGCCACCGAAGCCATGATCCGCGATGAACTTGGCGACTGCCGCAGCTTTAGTTTGGATTCGCCATCGAGTCGCAAGCCGTTGCTCGACTGGCTCCGAGTTCGCTAAGATTTTTGTTGGTTGACCTGCTGCTCGTCGGGCTCGGTGACTGCCGGCGCTGAATTCAGGTTCAATTTGGCTTTTGCGCGGCTGTTTTCTTCTTCAACAACTTCGGCGAGATTGTTCACCAGCTTTTCGGTTTTCACGTACCCTGCTTTTGTGCCGCCGAAGAGCATCCATGCGCTGCCGAGCAGTCCACCGAGTCCAAGCAAAATGCCGCCAACCAGCGATTGTCCGGTGGCCGCCAGCGACGCGCCGATGCCAACCGAGATCACGGCGAGCTCTGTTGAAAGTATTGCTGGCAGAATCGGCGAGGCATTGGCGGTGATTCTGGTTCTGCCGTTGCGCGCAGTGACTTCTACTTTCGCCGTGCACATGCCCACCATTCGATGGCTGTGTAGCGACCGGCCAACCTGGGTGGTCGTGTATTGGCGGCCCTGCACACCCAGCGCAGAGATGAGCACATCAAAGTCCTTGGGATCGAACTCGCCGTCGACCACGCGCTGAAAGTCCTTGCTCAGGCTGAATCCGCGCCGCTCGGGGTTACCGCCGCGCTCGCGAATCGCTTGCTCCAAGAACTCCACGGAAACGCCAACTTCGGCCGCGATGCGAGCCAGTTCTTCTTTGGTGACTCCGGGCGTGTAAGCCGAGGCCTGGCTCTGCTCTTGAAGCTGAACCGCCCGCTGGACAATCTTGGTTGCCTCAGATTCGCTAAAGAATTTTTCTGGCATCGTAAAACTCGAACTATTGTACGCTACGTTGAACCTACAGATTCATGCTTGGGGCCCAAAAAGCCAATTATGAAAATGAGCACAACTATTAGAGCTTTCGGAATGTCAAACTTGCGTAGGAGCGAAAAATGAAACGTTGTCCAAGATGTCAAAACGTCATGCCGCTAGATGCGCGCTTTTGCATGCAGTGCGGGCTGGCCTATGACGATGGTCAGCGGTCGCCGATGCCACGCGCAACCGCGACAGCCGCTCGAAAGCCCTGGTGGCTTGCGCTCGTCTTGGGCATACTGCTTCTCGCGGGCCTTGGATAGGGCGCTTCTTCGCTTCTGAGGGCAAGAGGCCAACAGAACCCAAGCGACCTGTTGAAGGGTCAAGCGAGCCCTGCTGGCGACATGATCAAAGCCACCGGAACCGCTCCGAACGACATGATGCGTGCCGACGCCAACCCACCCGCTGCCGTAACGATGCCCGCCGCAATTCGGGACTACTTGGAACATGTGCACCAGACCGAGATTCGGCGCAAAGAGGTTGCGACCAAGCACCTCGCCGAGGCGCAGACGATCATGGTGCAAATGTCGGTTTCCGGCGGACTAGAAGCCTTGAAGCAGATTTTGAACAGCGACGATGCGGAACTGAAGCCGCCCACCGATGACCTTTCTCACTCGATCGACAAGATGAAGGGCGATTGGACGGGCGTCGCACAATTTTTGGATTCAAAGTCGGCACCTTCGGAGTGCATGCGCCTCCGGCAGACTTATGCGACTTGCATCCAGGAAACCGGTGCCCAGCTTGTGGACGTGCTCACCGTCATTTCGGGAGCCTCGGATAACCCGACCGCCGCCATTCATAGCCTGGAGAAGATGAAGGGCGATAGCAAGCTCATCGACGATAACGCGCGGCACGCGAACGACGAAGTGAAGCAAATTTGTGAGCGTTACCACACCGCGCCATGGTTCGAAATCGCGGCCGACTTCGGTTCGCGTAGCATGCTGAGCTCGGGCCCCGGATAAAATAGCTTCATGTTTGCTTGTGCATTGGCATGCGCGGCGATCGCGCAGGGCCAAACCCGCTTGCCCATCGCTCCGCTGGACCTACGAAACCACCGACCCGTCGCATTGGCTTTTCTGCGCATTCCCAGCTTGGGGCGCGCGCTAACCGAAGGCACCAAGGAAATGTCCATCAGCCTGATCGGGGCGAACGACATTCGAAAGGATGCCTCGACGCTGGAAGACGCTGAGACATGGCGCATCAACGCTCGACTGCGCAAAGGGACCAAGGAGGGCGAATGGTTCATCGAAATGCCGCTGATCGTTCGTGGCGGCGGATGGCTAGACCCCATCATTGATGGATGGCACAAAACGGTGCTACGCGCAAAATATCCGTTGCGCGATACCACAAAGATGTTTGGTGCCCGAATTTATTCAGCGGGTAGCCACGATTTCGGGTCGGCGTTTGGGTTGGGCGACATCACCATCGGCGGCGGAAAGAACATCGGCAAGCAATGGACCGCCCGCGCAGCCGTAAAGCTGCCAACTGGCAATCCGGCACGCCTTCTCGGCAGCGGCGCCCCTGACGTTGGAGTGGCGATGGCCTACGCCGCCAGCATTTCGAAGCGTTGGAGCGTTGCGGGCCAAATTGGGCTGGTGATTCAAGGCAAGGCGACCAGCATGAAGGGCACCAATTCGCTGGTCGATCAAGAAATGTTTGCGCTGATTTATGCTCCGAATAGCTCCAGCCAATGGGTGTTGCAGTGGGACGCCGAACGTGCGCCACTTCACACAAAATCTGGCACCACGAATGGACCGCATCGCACCATGTCGTTAGGTTATCGAATGAAATTGGGTAGCGATGGCATGATTGAAGGCTTTTTTAGCGAAGATGCGGACATTGTCGACGGTCGCCAGCCATGGATCGCCAACATTGCCCCAGACTTTACGGCAGGATTGCGGTACATCTGGCGGTTCTAAAATCGGATAACCTTAGCGCTAGATGCGTTATCTATTCGCGCTATTCACCTTGGGAATGATTTTGGCGGGCTGCGGCAAGCAAGATGAGACCCACGCGTCGCTTGACCCGAGCTCGGCGATTGTAGATCCGAGCAAAGTGCGGCCCGTGACCAAGGAGATGGAATTGCAGGCCGGATTGCAAGAAGGGAAGGAGATGCCCGACTTCAAACTGCCCACGACTACCGGCATGACCACGAACCTACAAGGTCTCGCCGGTGGGAAACCCGCGGTGTTGTATTTCATCCAAAAACGCTGCCCATGCTGCGTCGAAGCCGAGCCATTTTATACGGAGCTATCAAAC
>CAYRAX010000205.1:0-4174 GCA_964422285.1 uncultured Chthonomonas sp. | reverse complement strand
ATACGTAGCCGTCGCCGTCGCCGATCTTTTGAGCAGTGCCCGTCTTTCCCGCCAACCGATAGCCTGGAATCCGTAGCTTTGCACCGGTGCCGATGTCGGATTGGATGACGCTTTCCATCAGATGCAGAACCGAGTCGGCAGTATCGCGCTTGACAATTGTTGTGCCTTTTGCAATGGGAATTTCCTTGCCATCCATTGCCTTGATCAGCCTCGGTTGCATTCGAACACCGTGGTTGCCGATCATCGAAAATGCACTCGCGAGGGCGACCGGCGTCACGCTTATCGACTGGCCGAATCCCACGTTCGCGGTCTGAAGGCGCTTTGCGTATTCCTTGTAGTCAAAAAGTCCAGCGCGCTCGTGATCGAATCCAGCATTGGTCTTGCTAAGCAGTCCGCAGCGCTGAATGAACTGGATCATTGCATCTCGGCCAACGCCGACTGACCACTTTGCCGCCGCGATATTGCAACTTTTGGCGATCGCAGTTTCTGGATCTACGGCTCCGTGGGCTCGGTGGCCGTGGTGAGAATCGCATCGCACGCGGGCACCCGGACCCAAGTGCCACTCACCCGGACAATCGGTGATCTCGTGCTCGCCGAGAGTTCCCGTGTCGAGCGCTTTGCTCAGAGTCAAAATCTTGAATGTCGAACCTGGCTCATACACGAACGAATAAGCCTGGCTTGCACCGCTCACTGCGCGCAACGCGGGGTCATAGGATGGCCAGTTGGCAACTGCCAGCAAATCCCCCGTTTTGGGATCGATCACGACGGCGGCTCCGCCGGTGGCGTTGTTGCTCTCCACCGCAGTTCGCAAAGCGCGGGTCGCCTCTTGTTGAATCGCGGCCACCAAAGTCAGCTGCAAATTCGCGCCATCCTTCCTGGCGGTAGAACCATCTGCCATTCTCATCGGCAGAAATGCCCCGGTTCGGTCCACGAGTCCTTTGCGCAGGCCGTTCTGGCCGCTCAACGTTTTATTGAACGACGATTCCAGTCCACCAGATGGCACGTTATCGGGCATGGAGCCGATCAGCGTGGAAGCCGATTCGGCGAGTGGGTAGGTTCGGGCGGTGGTCCGGCGAAGCGAAACGCCGTTGGCGCGCCAATCCATCCGCACTTTTTCGACTTTTGCCGCTTGAGTCGGGCCAAGCAAAGTGGACCAAGCGAGTCGCTTTAGCCCGCGTTGTACGGCGTCTGTGATTTCTCCGGCCGAAACGCCCGCAGCCTCGCTTAGCGCTACCGCAAAGCCGGCGGTGCGCGGCACATTTCGCAGGTCCAAACTGAGTTCAAATGAATCCTCGGATTGAGCCAAAACAACGCCGTCGGCGGACGTGATAACGCCGCGCCGGGCAATGTCGCGACGCTCAACCACCCATCGATTTGAATCTTTGGCGAGGCGCATGATCTCGCCGCGCCGGATGACCTGGGTGTGCACTTGGCTGAACCCGGTTACCGTAAAAAGGCCAACCACAAACCAGGATAGATGGACAATGCGAACGTTCTTATCGGCGCGCGACGACACGGGGATTTCCCTCCTGAAGCCGCAACGAAGACGGATCAGCGACAGAAAAACCGCGCGTCATTGCCCATTGGTCAACGGCTCCCATCGAAGAAAGACGTCCGACGCGCTCGCGAAGCCGCGACAATTCCGACTTAGCATCCCTCGCTTGCTCCATCGCGCGAACCATAGACCGGCGAGAAGACTCCATGAACGATTGGCCCAATAGCGAGGACGCGCAAAAACCAACCAAGACCGACGCCGCGAACAGTATGACGGGCGCTTGCCACCGCGCATTATTTCGCGGCTTGACTCGCGGCTTTGCGGGCGACGAGGTTCGCACTCGCGTTTGAGTGCGTCGGGTCACGCGGGTCTGGGGCGTATTTCGCGCCGTAGTTTTGGGTCGAGTTTTCGTGGCGGTCATGTTGTTTTCCTTAATGCGCGCAGCTTTGCACTGCGGCTTTTTGGATTCCGTTCGATTTCTTGCGCGGTCGGCACAAGGGGTTTTTTGTACAATTCGTGAAATTCGCCGGTCGCGGCCCGATTGCGCATGGCCTGCTTGGCGGCGCGATCTTCGCCGGAGTGGTAAGAGAGCGTGACGAGGGTTCCGCCCGGAGCGAGAACCGTCGCGGCGTCCTCGATCGCAAGCTGCAAATCGTCGATTTCGGCGTTGATGTAGATTCGAATCGCTTGAAAACTGCGGGTAGCGACGTGCAACCTTTTGTCGCGCATCGCCTTCGGAACCGCCGCTTCGATGCAATCCACCAACTCAAAAGTGGTCTTGATCGGGGCTTGCTTGCGTCGATCCACGATCACTTGAGCGATGCGCTTTGCCCAATTCTCGTCGCCGTATTCGCGGAGTACGCGCTCAATTTCGGCCACTGTCGCGCGGCTCAGCCAAGCACTCGCCGGCTCGCCCTTGCTGCGATCCATGCGCATATCCAGCGGGCCATCTGCGCGAAAACTGATTCCGCGCTCAGGATCCTCGATCTGCGCATTGTTCAAACCCAGATCAAGCAGGATTCCATTCGGTTTTGCCGAAGGATCCTGCTGCTGGACTTTTTGAACGCAATCCACTAGGGAACGATAATCAGCGTGGAAGAAATACGTTTTGACGCCCGGCGCGTGGCCGAGCCGCTCTTTGCCGAGCGCGAGCATCGATTCATCCCAATCTAGCCCCACGATTGTGCCACCGGGAGCGACTATTTCGGCAGCAACAAGAGCATGTCCCGCCAATCCGAGCGTGCCATCTACATATACATCGCCAGATTTGAGTTCGAGAGCTTGCATCACTTCGGCCACCATTACTGACTCGTGGCTTGCCACGCGGTCGCCTCCGGAGATGTCATGAGCTTAAAGGCGTTATCAAATGCCTCCCGCCGATCCTTGGCGTATGATTCGCCGAATTCCTCGAATTTGTCCCACTCGGCCTGCGCCCAAATTTCCACGCGATCGCCTAAGCCGATGAGCAACACGTCCTTTTCGATCTTCGCCTTTGCGCGTAGCTTGCTGGGAATGACAAAACGGCCCTGATCATCACACTTCAGGTCGTCAACTGCCTCGGCCATCATCAGGCGCGTGAGCATCATTCGTCCGCGATTCACGCTGGGCACACTTAGCACCTCATTGGAAATCTTCAGCCAAGCCGACTCGGGATACGCAACCAAGCAGCCCAAATCGCCAACCGCAAGAGCGAAGTTTTCTCCTAACCGCTCTTTCTTTTTCTTGCTCACCATAATCCGGCCTTTGTCATCGACGGTTGCCGTTTCGGTGCCAACAAGTGGCTTGAATTCCATGACAGACTACTTTTGATTGCCAGAGCCGGATTCGCATCCTGCTAGTCCGGCTCTGAATTTCGATGAGCTAGACACCCCGCCTCGCTCAGAGTTTTGGAAACCCATCCCTGGGTGAATCCTTCCACCTGATTGGGATACTATCAGATAGTTGGGTTAAGAGCAAGGGACAACTTTGGGAATTACCCAGTTTTTTCGCATTTGCAACAAAGCTGAACATGCAGTGGTAGACGCAGGGATACAGGAACTGCGGCAGGAGAAATAGGTCGAATAGGTCCTATTGGTCCTATGGGTCTTATAGGACCTATGAAGCATATGGTGCGTTTGGTCCTGATTGGGGTTGTTTTCTTGCCCTAACGTTCCTTACAATATATAGGTGACCACATCGACCCATTCCATCATGAACCGCTTGCTTGAGCGAGGCCTATTCGAGACCATCGAAAACCTGTCCGATCAGGAGGCCATCGACCTCACAGAGCGTTACAGCACTCACAACTATCATCCGCTTCCCGTAAACATCGTCAAAGGTGAGGGTGCTCGGGTTCAAGATGGCGCGGGCAAAGACTATATCGACTGCATCGGCTCATATTCCGCCATCGCCCATGGCCACCTGAACGAGGAGGTCATTCAGGCGGTCGTTCGGCAAATCCGTAAGATCACGCTCACATCGCGAGCCATGTACAACAGCGAGCTCGCCATTTTTTGCCAGGCGCTCGCCGAATATTGTGAGCTCGACATGGTTTGCCCCATGAACACCGGCGCCGAGGCCAACGAAACCGCGATCAAGCTTGCTCGGAAATGGGCCTATACAGTCAAGGGCGTGCCGATCAATCAGGCTGAAATCATCGTGACCGCGGGCAACTTTCATGGCCGCACAACCACCATCGTG
>CAYRAX010000204.1:340-4182 GCA_964422285.1 uncultured Chthonomonas sp. | reverse complement strand
GACGACGCGGGATCCGACCTGCGCGAGGTGAAGCTGAAGGAGACGACGATGCGGCGGCGCTTCGACGTGGTCTACCGCCGCGAGGGCTACCTTTCACCGGCCGCGCAGAGGCTGCTGCACCTGCTGCGAACGCGCGGCCGGAAGCTCTTCTCCGGGAACTGAGCCCCGCGCCCGCCTAGTCCGGCTTCACGCCCGAGGCGGTCACGACCTTCGACCACTTCTCGACTTCCGAGGCGATGACCTTGCCGAAATCCTCCGGCGAGCCCGGGATGGGCGTGCCGCCCAGCTCGGCGAGGCGCTCCTTCATCTTCGGGTCGGCGAGCGCGCGGTTCACCTCGGCGTTCACCTTGTCGATGACGGCCTTGGGCGTTCCCCTGGGCATGCCCAGTCCGAACCAGGCCGAGGCACACATATTATGGTACATATCCCATTCTCTGGAGCGCCACATGAAGAAACCACGAGTTATCTTGGCTGACGACCATACCTTTGTGCTTGAAGGATTCAAGAAATTACTGGAAGTGCATTGCGAATTAGTAGCGTCTGTGGAAGATGGTCGGGCGCTCATTGAAGCCACTATAAAGCTCGAGCCAGACCTCGTGATACTGGACATTTCAATGCCAAAGCTTAATGGCGTTGAAGCGGCGAGAAAGCTCAAGAAGCAGTTCCCGGTGGTGAAACTGATTTTCGTTACGATGCATGCCGACATGGCCTATGTCGATGCGGCGTTCAGAGCCGGAGCTTCAGGTTATTTGTTGAAACGATCGGCAGCCACGGAATTGATGGAGGCGGTACGCTCCGTGATGAACGACAAGTTCTACGTGACTCCTCTCATTACAAAAGAGGTCGTGACGTCATTCCTCAAGCCGACACAAACTCGTTTGGCTACGATCGACGACCTAACAACGAGACAGCATGAGATTCTTCAATTGGTTGCCGAAGGATTGTCCGCAAAAGAAATCGCCGACCAACTGAAGATCTCTCACCGCACAGTTGAGTTTCACAAGACCAAGATCATGGAGCAGCTCCACGTCCATAGTACGTCTGATCTGGTCAAATACGCAGTGGCACATGGCTTAGTCACCGCATCGTGATGCCTCTGGAATTACTACAGTAGTTGGTCCATCAAAACCTCGTAGTTTCTCCAAAGCAAGCCGGTAGTCTTTCCTCCCCTTATCCCAGCGGGGCTCGGCTAAACTGCATCCTCGTGAATGTTTGGTGCGTCAACTGTGATTCACGCTAGACTCGTGCTTGTTCCTCGCTCGTGAATGAGCAGGCGAGAGTTACTATTCTCGTGCATGTTGAGCTAAGCACGCGTGGATCTCGGGGAGTGGAATCTGAACTCATCAAAAAACTGATCTTTCTTAATAATCACTGCGTCTTCCTCATACTACTAATGGGAGGTAGAACACATGGTCATCACGCGTAGGCAGTTCATGAAAGCTTCTGCCGGCACGATCGCCGCCATAGCTGTGGCGGACAAGGTTCTGGCATTGACGGCGCTTCAGCCGGTAATCGAGGTTGGCAACCCCTTGGGGGAGTATCCGGACCGATCCTGGGAACGCGTCTATCACGACCAGTATCGGTACGATTCATCGTTCACATGGGTCTGCTCCCCTAACGACACGCACGCTTGCCGCATTCGAGCCTTCGTCCGCAACGGAGTGGTGATGCGGGTCGAACAGAACTATGACCACCAAACCTATGAAGATTTATACGGAAATCGAGGGACGTTCGCGCACAATCCTCGGATGTGCCTCAAGGGGTTTACCTTCCATCGACGCGTCTACGGGCCATATCGATTGAAGGGTCCCTTGATCCGGAAGGGCTGGAAACAGTGGATGGATGATGGCTCACCGGAACTCACCTCGGACACGAAGCGCAAGTATAAGTTCGACAGCCGGTTCTTGGACGATATGCTCCGGGTCTCCTGGGATACGGCCTTTACCTATGCAGCGAAGGCCATGATCATCATCGCCACCCGATACAGCGGGGAAGCCGGGGCGCGGCGTCTTCGTGAACAAGGCTATGCCCCCGAGATGGTGGAAATGATGAAGGGCGCTGGTGTGCGCTGTTTCAAGCACCGAGCCGGCATGCCCATTCTCGGATTCATCGGCAAACATTCCAATACCCGGTTCAACAACAGCGTCCTGCCGGTATTGGATACGTGGATCCGCAAGGTCGGTCCGGATCAGGCGCAAGGCGGCCGGTATTGGAACAACTACACCTGGCATGGAGACCAAGATCCCTCCCAGCCATTTTGGAACGGGACGCAAAATTGCGACGTAGATTTGAGCGATATGCGCTTCACGAAGTTCAACACGAGCTGGGGCAAGAATTTCGTCGAGAACAAAATGCCGGAAGCGCATTGGAAGCTCGAATCAATCGAGCGCGGGGCGCGCCTCGCGGTGATCACTCCGGAGTACAATCCGACGGCACAGCGTGCCGATTACTGGATTCCCCTTCGCCCGCAGTCGGATGGGGCCTTTTTCCTCGGCGCCTGCAAGATCATTCTCGATGAGAACATGCACGACATCGACTATCTCAAGCAGTTCACGGATATGCCCTTGTTGGTCCGCACGGATACCCTCCAGTATCTGGACCCCCGGGAGGTGATCCCGAACTACAAGTTCCCTGATTTCTCCCACAGTTATTCCGGCCGAATCCAAGCATTGAAACCAGAGTACATCGAACGGTTAGGCGGGTTCATGGTGTGGGATCTGGCCAAGCAGCAAGCCGTCCCGCTCCATCGTGAGCAGGTTGGCTGGCATTTCGATAGCAGCGGCATTCAGCCGGCATTGACCGGAACCTATCGAGTCAAGCTGTTGAACGGACGCGAAATCGATGCGCAGCCCATCTACCAGATGTATCAGATCCACTTCCAAGACTATGATCTCGATACCACGCATCAGATCACCCGCTCGCCCAAGGATCTCCTGGTCCGCTGGGCGCGCGACTCAGGCACGATTAAACCGGCGGCCATTCACAACGGCGAGGGGGTCTGCCACTATTTTCATATGACCTCAAATGGACGGGCGGCCGCCTTGGTCCTGACCTTGACCGGCAATATTGGCAAGTTCGGTGCCGGCTGCCATACCTGGTCCGGCAATTACAAAGTGGGGATTTGGAATGCGACGCCCTGGTCGGGGGCTGGGGGCGGTGTACACTTATCGGAAGATCCCTGGCAGCTCAATCTGGACCCGAATGCCCATGGGAAGGAAATTAAGTACAAGAACTACTACTATGGCGAAGAGCCTGCGTACTGGAATCACGGTGATACGGCGTTGATCGTCAATACTCCGAAGTATGGCCGCAAGGTCTTTACGGGGAAGACCCATATGCCGACCCCCAGTAAGCTGCGCTGGGTCGTCAACGTCAACCTGTTGAACAATGCCAAGCACCACTACGACATGGTGCGGAACGTCGATCCCAACATCGAATGTCTCATCACGCAGGACATCGAGATGACGTCCGACGTCAACCATGCTGATATCGCCTTTGCCGTGAACTCCTGGATGGAGTTCACCTATCCCGAAATGACGGCGACCGTATCGAATCCGTGGGTACAGATCTGGAAAGGTGGGATCAGGCCGCTGTACGACACGCGAAACGATGCAGATACCTTTGCGGGAGTGGCGGCAAGACTCGCCGAGATGACGGGTGAGAAACGGATGCGAGACATTTTCCACTTTGTCTATGAGAATCGCGTGGACGTCTATGCACAACGCCTCCTTGACGCCTCCAGCACATTTTACGGGTATAGTGCCGATGTGCTCCTGAAGTCGGAAAAGGGCTGGATGGTGATGGTTCGGACATATCCGCGGCACCCACTCTGGGAGGAGACC
>CAYRAX010000204.1:0-330 GCA_964422285.1 uncultured Chthonomonas sp. | reverse complement strand
CGAAGCCCATGTGGACCAGGTCGGGGCGCATCGAGAGCTATCGCATCGAGCCGGAAGCGATCGAGTACGGCGAAAACTTTATCTCCCATCGCGAAGGGCCGGAAGCGACGCCATACTTGCCGAACGCCATCTTCACGACCAACCCGTATATTCGGCCGGACGATTATGGTATTCCCGTTACGGCACAGCACCACGACGACAAAATGATCAGAAACATCAAGCTCTCGTGGGAAGAAATCAAGCGCCACACCAACCCGCTGTGGGAGAAGGGCTATCAGTTCTACTGCGTCACTCCGAAGACTCGTCACCGCGTGCACAGTCAGTGGTCAG
>CAYRAX010000203.1:2359-4208 GCA_964422285.1 uncultured Chthonomonas sp. | reverse complement strand
CCGTCGCTTTTGATTTGGCTCCCAAAACCTGATCGTAGACTTCCAATACGGACTGTGTCATGTGCGCGGTTGTGTAACCCCGCATCGATTTGCGTGCCATTTCGGAAATTCTCGCGTAGGCAACGTCGTGATTCAGGATTTGCAAGATGGCCGCGCTCATCGCGTTGGCGTCGTTGTTGACGATGATTCCATTTTCGCCGTCCGCGACCGCCGCACTGGCGCCGCCACCACTCACCACGACGGGCGGCAAACCGTGGGCCATCGCCTCGCCTACCACCAGCCCTTGGGTCTCGGTCATCGAAGCGAAAACGAACAAATCGGCGGCTGCGTAATATTGGTCAACCTCGTGGCGCGGCACAAATCCGACGAAGCGCACCCGGTCTCCGATGCCCATTTCGCGGGCCATGTGCACGCACTCTTCGCGCATTGGCCCGTCGCCGACCAACCAAAAAACGAGGCTCGGATCCGAATCAAACGCTCGCGAAACCGCGCGAAACAGCGTTTCCATGTTCTTCTCGTGGGCGATTCGGCCGACATACAGCAGCATGCGTTGGTCGGGATTGATGCCCAGAATCGCGCGAATTTCGGCTCTTTCCAGGGTCGCTGCCTGGCTGATTCCCGTCGGAATCACGCTGATTGGCGTCTTGACCGAATGGCGCCGCAACCACCGCTGGGCCGCATCGCTCGGAACGATGACGTGGTCAGTCGAATTGTAATAGAAGTTGGTGTGCTTGGCGATTTTGTATCGCACGTACCGCTTTGGGAAAAACGGGATGTAGTGGGCGTATTTGTCGTAGAGCGTGTGGTAAGTCGAAACGACGGGAACGCCGTGCGACTGACCCCACCGCAGCCCAACGAATCCCAGTGTAAACGGCGTGTGGGTGTGGATCAGGTCAAATTTGTGCTTACGAAAGTGCCGGATCATTGGATAAAACGGCGGAAACGCCAGCGGATATCCCCTCGTCCATGGCGTCGAAAGCGCGGGAAATCGGTAAGTGTTTGGGTCCGGATCGCGGTACGCAAAGTGGCTTGCCGTAAAGATGTGAACACTGTGTCCAAGCTGACGCAGGCTGGAAACCAGAGCGTCTATGCTCACGCTGACCCCATTCAAAACCGGCATGGCACTATCGGAAAATAGCGCGATTTTGAGTCGCCGGTCAGGGGTCGAGTTCATTCCTCAGGGTGCCGTCCGTGTTCTTGCACGAACTTTACCACGCCGCTCAGCCGAAATCTGCGTTGCCCACCTTGAGTGCGGTGGTGGTGGAGCCATTTTCGATTGGTATAGCGCCGTACGGTTGCGGGGCACACACCGAGCAACCGGCTGACTTCTTCAAGCGTTAACTCTGGATCGAGCAATCGGCGAATCAGGTCCTCGCGCGTTTCTTTGAAGTCGCCACGATAGTAATTCGCGGTGACCGAATCATCGAAAAAGCTGGAAAGAAAATCGATGTTTTCCGGCAGAGCGCGCCAAAGCTCTTTCAACTCGGTCTTTATCGGCGAATCCTTGGCTTTGGATGCTCGTTTTTTTCGAGGTCGTGGTGCACTCAGCTCGGTTTTTCTAAACCGGACCTTTTTGGGTTCGTGGCTTTTGCTCGGCTCCGGTTCATGGATGGGGTTCCCGGGATCGATACTGTGGTCTACGAAAGCACTTTCAATATAAGCAAGCGGATCAAATCCTTTCGGGTTCTTAACCATGATAATCGCGACAGTCCGGGCAACATTTTACTCGTTGGAGCGGTGCCCCGTGGGGTACAAACGGCGCGTTTGGTCAATCTTTTGTCGCGTTTTCGCCTTTGCTGGGTTTGGCACGCAGCGGCTTGACCGTAACATCGTTCGTAAAGATGTCGTA
>CAYRAX010000203.1:0-2349 GCA_964422285.1 uncultured Chthonomonas sp. | reverse complement strand
CACGTCAGCGATGTCCTTTTGGGCTGCGGTTGTTAGGTGCACTCGGTCGATAAATCCACGCGCTTCGGACGCACTGAATTTGTCTACCAGGTCTTTTTGCCACCAATTCTGGTTGATCGTCGCTCGGTCTGAACCATAGAAAGCGGGCATGTCCCAAAGAATTGCGTTTTGCGGAAACTCTTGGCGCAATCGATAGTAGGCGTCATAGTAGTCGAGCGGGTGGCCGCTGCCGCGCGCGCGATTCCAAAGCGATGGTTCATCGGTGCGCCATGGCGGAACGACGAACAGCACTTTGCCGTTGCCGCCGGTTACGAAACGAATGCGATTGACTAGGATGCGAAGGTTCTCAAAAAACGATTCGGGGCTGTAGTCGCCGACACCAAAAAAGACGTCATTTTGCCCCAGGCAGACGATCCAAGTAGCATACGATCCATCTTCCACCCACATGTCCACCGCGTTTCGGAGCATGATGGGATTTCCCAGCCCAACCGCGTCAACCGCCGAACGCCCGATATTGGCAAGGTTCATGACTCGTAACCCAGACTGCTCGTCACCGTTGTAGGAAACCACGCCCGGCACGAAGAGGTTTCCGCTCTGGATTCCGTTGCCGAGGGACAAATAGTAAGACTGGTTGGGATCAAGCGGCGTGAACCCATTCAGACGCACGCGGTTTGTCATCTGATCAATGGTGCGAGTGTTGAGAAAATGTCCATTTAGCCACAGATCGCGTTGCGGATCGAGCGGTGGAAGCGTGCCAAAAGTCCACGCGCTGACCGCAGAAAAGGCACCCGAATCTCCCTGCGAATACAGAAGATCGACCGACGTCACTGCCGTGCGATGGTTTGCGTCGCCCGACTCGCCATATCCCGCAAATTTGACGACCATGTTGTTATAAAACAAGCCAGTTTCGGTTGGCGAAGGCGTGATGGCGATGGTATGGCCGCCAATTCCGGCATTGCGCGAAAATGCGTCAACCACGCCGCGCTGCGAAAACATGGGTCCATCCACCCCGCCCATTGGCGTTCCATTGAGATAGTTGGCAAACCGCATGAACCCATAGCCGCCGGGCACGCCAGCCGGGTTATAGTGCTGCTGCATGCGGCACTTGAACTGGTGGACAGCGCAAGTCCAAAACGCTTTGTCGCTGACCGTGCCCCACAGCAGCGAGTCGCCAATCACGACAATATTTGCGCCAGGGTATCCCCACCAACGGTCTTCGTAACCGCGCGAAGCAAACGCCAGTTTCTCGGCGAGATCGGGTAGCAACTCGGCACCAAACAAGTTGCCAGCGTAGTGCTTTTTGGGCAGGAATTTTTGCGCGGATGCGATATTGATCGCAACCGAAGCAAGCGCAATGACCAACGCAAATTTCAACGCACAATATTGAATAAGAAACTTTGCTCGAATAGCACTCATCTTAGCACCGCTTGAGCGATTTCGCGGACCCAACGAGCAATATCAGGATAATATGCTAGCGAGTTCCTACTTGCCACCTAACATACCCTAAAATCAGATAATCAACATCGAATCGCCGAAGCTTAGGAAACGGTATCGCTCGCGAATCGCCGCGTCGTAGGCCACAAAAATCGCCGCGCGCGAGCTCAACGCCGAGATCATCATGAGCATCGTCGTGCGCGGCAAGTGAAAATTCGTGAGCATGCCGCTGATCACGTTGAACTCGTATCCCGGACGAATGAACAGTTCGGTGCTTTTTTCGCCTGGCTCAATTTGCCCTTTGCCGACGGCAAAGGACTCCAACGTGCGGGTCGCGGTTGTGCCCACCGCGATCACCCGGCCACTGCACAGATTCACCGCGTCGGCGGTCTCGCGCGGCACCCGGCAAATTTCACCGTGCATCACGTGCTCATCCAAATTTTCTGCTTCGACGGGTCGAAAAGTGTCGATGCCCACATCCAGCGTCACGCTCGCCATCTGCACTCTACGTTCGCGAAGCTGATCCAAAAGCTCGAGATCGAAATGTAGCCCAGCGGTTGGCGCGGCCGCGCTACCCGGTGAACGCGAATACACGGTTTGGTAGCGCTCCGGGTTGGAAAGGTGTTGGTGAATATAGGGTGGCAACGGCACCCGGCCCACCGCATTCAATCGCTCAACGATCGATCCATCGCACGAAAAACGCAAAACTCGCTCACCGCCGCCCTGTTCGCCGACCACCGTGGCGCGTAATCCTTCGGGAAAGACAATTTCTGCCCCAACGCGGAGCCGCTTCCCGGGCCGAACCAACCCCACATAGTGTCCAGCAATTGTGCTGGGTCGTAAAACTAGTGCCTCGACCGCTGCGCCCGATGGCTTTTTGCCCAGCAACCGTACCGCACTGACCCGCGTATCGTT
>CAYRAX010000202.1:0-4243 GCA_964422285.1 uncultured Chthonomonas sp. | reverse complement strand
GGGCATGAACTAAATGAGCCCTGACACATCGTGCCAAGGCTCATTTAGTTGGTACTCCCGAAGGGATTCCCCGATTTCGCTACGCTCAATTTCCCTCGCCCCGGCAGGCCGGGACTCGGCGGGGTGAACTTCTCATCACCCACAAAAACCAATAGAGGAACGGGACGAGCCCATTCCTCTATTGGTACACCGAAGTGGACGCGCTTAGAACTGCCTTACTGTGCTAGCTAGGCTCACCACACGGGCGCTCATCCTCTGAGTGCTGGCGTTCGCAACACCTCCCTCGGTTGCTTTGGCTTTGCCCCGTCAAGCGCGAGCCGGTGTGCCTCCACGAGCTCACGCCGCTTTGCTTCTGGCAAGCTCTCAAGACAATCCGCAACGAACCCTTCAATCGTCATCACGGATCTGATGATACTTCTGGCCGTGGCATTCGGGGAGAAGAGGGTGCTGGCACTCCGAAGTGGACGCACTGAGAATTGCTTTGAGAGCCATGTGAACTTTGGTTGCCAGGGCTGCCCTTTGCGTGGCAACGTGTAAAATTGGTTTGATGGACCAGCCCGTCGGCCGACTTTCATTGCTAGGTACTCCGGAACTACACGTCCAAGGGTCTCGTCGCCGGCCCAATATGCTAGTGCTGCGGCTCGGCTGGGCATGCCCGGGGGCAGTTGAACGGGAAGAGCTGATCCGCGACCTGGGTGGCGACGATGCGAACAGTGCTGCCAGGAATCGTCTTCGCGTGGCATTGACGCGCCTGAGGCGCACCGGATTCCTCCGCGAACAGGGTGACCAAATCGGCCTCAATCCCGAAACCATTAGCGTTGACGTTTGCGAATTGCGATCTAGGATCGCCGACGCACGAGACGAACCAGATCCAGCGCTGGAGATCCAAGCTCTTGCTGCGCTGCTGCCTCAACTCCGGCGGCCGCTGTTTCCTGAGCTCTCGTCGAGTTGGCAACTGCACGCGCAAACGGAATGGGCACTCGTCGCCTGTGAGGCACTCCAGAGGCTCACGGAGATGGCGGAGGAGGGAGCCCAGTACGTACTTATGGCGGGAGCCGCCGAGGGCGTCCTCCAGCACTTTCCTTACGATCCTGGATCGTGGAATCGCTACATGCGTGCCATGATTCAAGCCGGCCAGGCTACCGAAGCTCAGCAAAGACTATCGGCTGCAAGAAAGAAGGCCAAAGCAGAAAGGTGGACCCCGCAGGAGGTTCTGGACGCATGGGAAGCGGCACAAGAAGCCGACGCTCAGGATCGCTTGGGACCGGTTCTGACGCCGGGAGAATCGCTTTCGCTGGAGCGGTTCTTCCGCCGTGCCCTTGCCTATCAACCCGAATTAGCGATCGAGATTCTGGGCAGCCCGAGCTTCAGGCCCGAGGTGATACGATCCCCTCGCCACGTCCTCCCACTGCTTCAAGAAGCTCTCCGTTTGGGAACCGGGCATACCGAGGCGAGGGAGAGAATTGAGGTCCGCGTCATCACCGCTCTGGGGATACTGGAGGACTACCCCGCAGTCCTGCAGCAGACGGCCCAGTTCCTTAAGCGTCCCGTATCTGCTCCTCGCCGACGAATCGCCCTCCTAGCGGCGTCGTTTGCCCATGCGATGGAGGGTGATCTCACTGCCGCCTTCACTGCCATCGAGGCGGCCATTGAGCTAGCCAGCGGCCCGACTTCAGAATACGACGCATGGGAAGGCAGAGCCCAACGGGCGACATTCCAGATGTTCAAGGGCGACTTGTCCGAGGCAGAGCGAGCTCTGAGAGACGCGATCGGCTTCCTGCAAAACGCTTCGCGCGAGGGGAGTGAACCTGACCTCCTTTCGATTCAGGGCAACCTAGGGATATGCCTCGCACATCGGGGGCACGCTCAGGAGGCCGGCGCGATCTTGCGGGGTGTCCTGGAATCTTCCAAGGGGCTTGGATTGCCCGCGGCGGAAGGCTTGTTCGCGCCGGTTCTGGCGTTCGCTTTGAGCCCAGGGTTGGAACCCATCGGACCGCTTCTTGCCGGGGGGCTACGTTCAGCCTATCGCATCAGCGACCGAAGAGCCATTAGCGCCGCCGCGTATACAGGTGCAACCCTCGTCCTCAGGGGAGTAGACCCAAATCACGAGATACTAAGGGAGGCGTATGCGCATCGTCTGCAACTCGGCATACCGCTTAACGCATTGGAATTGGACATTTTTGAGCTTGTAATTGATGACTATTCGATCAGTGACCGAACGGTGGTTGAATTTGTACGAGACATCATCAGGAGATGGCTTCAACAAGCTACCGTCTAACCATGGCGGTCGAGTCTTAATGGAGGTTCCAAGAGTCAAACTGCCTGATCCCGACACCCGAGCCATCGACATAGCTGGTCCAACGTTCAGATGTACTTGCGACTTTGGTGCGTTTGCCGGTAGGCGAGACAATCCAGATGTCTTCTGCAGGAAATTGCGTTTCCCCGCCGTAGCCCTTGAAAATGAAGTACCGGATATTGGGGTTATTCTTTACGTCTGCTACAAAGCTTATCGGCCCACGCGGCCCCGGCTCAGCGTCCAGGGGGTCCGCGTAGACTTGGAACCCCGTCTGACTCGGATGGTCGCCCGCCACCCAGTACGTATGGCTCAAGTAGAAACGGATTGGAAAGTCTGATTCGAAAGGACCACCGTCGGGGCCTTCTATCCGCCATCGCACAAGCGGAACAAGATTGCTCTTGATGCCGTGAACAAGGGCTCGAACCGAAGTCTCCCTTTCGTTTGATTCAACGACAATCTTTGTCGGCGACCAAGAAACAATGATCATGGGGGCTTCGTGTCCGTCCCGTGTCGCGATAACCTGTTGTGGCGTCGGGCCGAATGAGCCCGAAAGCTCGAGGTTTCCGTTGCCAAGTATCGCAACCGAATTGATTTCTGGGATGATGTGGTCGCTTCCCTCCGGCCCCTCCATAAAGAGAAGCCGCGCATTGGTGATTGGTTCGAAAGTGGTGCGCTCTGCGTCCATCGCTTCTTTGGCCTGAGCCCAGTCAGCGATCGTCCCATCTGCATCAGCAGCTAAACTTAAGAATGAGGCGTTTGCGGCGTTTGCTACGTCGTCGGAAACGCGTTCTGACCAACCCAACACGAGACCCACGCCAAGGGGATGGAACATCTGGTCAGCCCGCGATGACCAGCAAGTGTTTGGCCAGGCTACGCTGCTTGGGGCGAATCGAAAATGGTTAGAGACGAACTTCTTCGTGACGTGATAGAAGTGAGCCCGTCTGAGCGAGCTACCTGCCGTATCTGCTACGCGAAGTGTCGTGTAGCCCACCATACCGTCGCGGAAAAGCCCGTAGTAGGGGTCAACCTTATCTTCACCGAGATTCGGAATTTCGCTCGCCGTTACCAAGACGTAGTCATATGTCTTGGTCTTAAAGTCTGGCCTCCTGGAGCCGTGCCCGTCGTAATAGAAGAAACCCAGTTGCCCTGACGATCTCAAGGCCATGAGGTTCGGCATCGTCGGCTTCTGGACACCGCCGCCCAAAAGGGTGTAACCGGCCTTTTTGAGCCGAGCGGCGACGTCTGGGGCTGTCGTGCTGTGACTAAAATCGCTCGCAAATCCGTCGAATACGACGGCGAGGCCAGCACCTGGCACCTGGCCTCCACCTGGAGCGCGCGTCGAAGAAGTTCGCGATGCACCGGGGTTGCCAACTCGATTGGCGATGACCATGTAAGACGCGCCGCTCGCGAGGGTAGCGCTGACCGTTCCCAATCCGTCGTCCTCTACTTCGGAGAACTCTGGCATTGACTGCATTAACTCAGCGGCCTTGGTGGCCCAAGCCGGGCCAGTCAATGTATCGAATGCTTCGAGGGCCGATGAGATCTTGGCGATCGCGCTTCGGTCAGCTCGCGACATCGAATAGTCGTCACCCAAACTCGTCTCCAACCCGGTCCCGCCGCAACCAAGTAGGAGGCCCGTGAACAGTACTAGCAAGAAGCCTCGCATGGTTTCGATTATGCTAATGGGAGCATTACCAGGCCATTACAGCTGAGCGAAAAGCAGTCCGCCTCCCAATCCTGTGGTTCAACCGGCTCTGCGGCTCAGGGCTCGAGTTCGTTTGGTTGGTTCAGATTTTGAAACTGAATGGCAGTGGGACTCCTGACGGGATACCGCTTTGCGGCGCTTTGCTAACGAACCAGCGAGTACTCACACCTTCGCTGTGCAAAAAATAAGTGAGGGAGAGCAACTCACTTCGTATGCTCTCCCTCACTTATTTTTGGTACTCC
>CAYRAX010000201.1:2261-4308 GCA_964422285.1 uncultured Chthonomonas sp. | reverse complement strand
GCGATGCAAGACTTTTTCGGGGGGCAGATGGCTCTTGCCGCTGGCTCCCCGCGCGGGGGCTAGCGGCAAGAGTATGAGGGATTGGCCTTGGGCCCCGTCTCAGCCGTTTTTGCGCGCGAATTCGGCCATGAATTCCGCCAAAACGCGGCAGCCTTCCTCGGGAAAAGCGTTGTAGATGCTCGCGCGACACCCGCCCACGCTGCGGTGGCCCTTCAAGCCGTCCAGCTTCAAGCCCTTGGCCTCTTTGATAAACGCATCAGTAAGCTCGTCGGAAGGAAGGGTGAAGGTCACGTTCATCCACGAGCGGTTCGCCTGGGCCGCGTGACCCTTATAAAAGCCGCCGCTTGAATCAATCGCCGCATAAATGTGCCCGGCCTTGCGTTCATTCAGTTCGGCCATGGCCTTTAAGCCGCCGTTTGCCAGCAAGTGCTTATACACTAAGCCGCACACATAAATGCTAAAGCAAGGCGGCGTATTGTACATGGAGTCGTTTTCGGCCTGCAACCGATAGTCCATCATCGGGTGCATTTTTTCGGGAACTTCAGCCAGCAATTCGTCACGAATAATCACCACAGTTGCGCCAGCGGGGCCCATATTTTTTTGTGCGCCAGCGTACAAAAGGGCATATTTGCTAACGTCCATCGGGCGGCTGAGGATGTTCGATGATGCGTCGCAAAAAACGCGTCCATCGAGCGCTGGATCTTCGAAAAAGTCCACGCCCTGGATCGTTTCGTTGCTCGTAAAGTGCAGGTAAGCCGCGCCAGCCGTGCGGTTCAGCATGCCAAGCTTTGGCGCATGGTTATAGTTGCTCTCTTTGGCATCAAAAATCTTGTTTGCCGTGCCGATGAGGTTCGCCGCCTCCAGCGCCTTTTTGCCCCACGTGCCGGTGATGACATAATCGGCGATCGATCCGGCCCGCAAAAAGCACATGGGAATCATTGTGAATTGCATGCTGGCGCCGCCCTGCAAAAAGAGAACTTTGTAGTTTTCGGGAACGCCCAAAAGCGCGCGCAGGTCCTGGACAGTTTCCTGATAAATTCCGTCGAAGACCTTGCCGCGATGGCTCATCTCCATGACGCTCATGCCGGAGCCTTTGTAGTTGAGCATGTCGTCGCGCACCTGCTCCAAAACCGGAACCGGCAACGTGCATGGGCCAGCAGAAAAATTGAAAACTCGGTCGTAACGTTGGGTGATGGTGGCAGTGCTCATGGCTTGCAGTTTATCCCGAACGTTGCTTGCCGATTTTGGCCTGCGGCTTACTTCGATCTGAGCGGTGACGCCTGAGGCAAAAAAGGAGAATGGTGCGCGGGACTGGACTCGAACCAGCATGCCTTGTGGGCGCTACCACCTCAAGGTAGTGCGTCTACCAATTTCGCCACCCGCGCACGTGGAAACAGTAGGATACCACACGCCCGAATGAGTGTCGCGACGCATCGGTACACGGCGACCAACGTATCCGGTAGCGAGCCGCAGGAAATTGCGGCACTTGGTGGGCAGTGGCAAGCAAAGCAGTGAACGAAACGAAGTTGAGTGAACCGCGGCGCGAGCCCAAAGGTGCTTCTCAACATACGCCAGCGTTGGGTATAATCCCAAGTTCGGGTTAAACTGCCCGAAAAACACTACAAAATAGCCACCGGCGAAGTGCGTCAAGCGCGCAAACCGCCGGGGAACGGCGGGAGAAAGAATGGCCAAGCAATGCTTGATTGAAAAGGCCCAGCGCAAGCCTAAATACAAAGTGCGCGAATATCGGCGCTGCACCCAGTGCGGACGATGCAACGGATACGTACGTTTCTTCGGCATTTGCCGAATCTGCCTGCGGGAAATGGCTCACAAGGGCCTGTTGCCCGGCGTCACCAAATCGAGCTGGTAAGGAGTCAGGTTTATGCATAGCGATCCTATCGCGGACCTGCTCACCCGCATTCGAAATGGAGCAACTGCCAAGATCCAAACTGTTGATGTGCCCATGAGCAAAATCAAGCTCGACATCATCAAAATTTTGGAATCTGAAGGCTTTCTAAAAGGGCACGAGGTCACCAACGAGACCTAG
>CAYRAX010000201.1:0-2251 GCA_964422285.1 uncultured Chthonomonas sp. | reverse complement strand
AACGCGTGAGCAAGCCTGGTCTGCGAGTGTACAAAGGTGCCCATGAGCTGAAGCCGCTTCGTAGCGGTCTGGCCACGCGCATCCTCACCACCAGCCAAGGCGTCATGACCGATCGCGAGGCCCGCAAACGCCAAATCGGCGGCGAGATCCTCTGCGAGGTTTGGTAAGGAGAAAGGAATGTCAAGAATTGGATTGAAACCTATCCCAGTGCCCGACAAGGTCACCGTTGAAATCGCGGCCGACAATCTGGTGACGGTCAAAGGCCCCAAAGGCGAACTGCAACAGCAAATCGCACGGGAGCTGACCGTCAAGCAAGATGGCAACGTTTTGACCATCGAGCGCCCCAATAACCAATACCGATTGCGCGGTCAACACGGCTTGGCGCGAACCTTGATCCACAACATGGTCGTCGGCGTCACCGAAGGCCACACCAAAACGCTGGAAATCCAAGGTGTCGGCTATCGTGTTCAAGCTCAAGGCAATGGCCTTTTGCTCAACATGGGCTATTCGCACCCGGTCACCATCGCTGGCGCAGATGGCATCAAATTCGCCCTCGAACAAGACGAGAAGACTAAGCAACAGCTCATCAAAGTTTCGGGCATCGACAAGGCAATGGTTGGCCAAATCGCCGCCGACATTCGCAAGGTGCGAAAGCCAGACCCCTACAAGGGCAAGGGCATTCGCTATCGCGGCGAAGTGATCAAGCTGAAGGCCGGTAAGCGAGCGGCCGCGGGCAAGAAATAAGGAGTTCTGAAAAATGGCAAAGAAAACACGACAAGAACTGCGTGAGTCTCGCCACGCTCGCGTTCGCAAAAAAGTGGCTGGTGCTGAAAATAAGCCAAGACTCGCGGTTTTTCGCAGTTTGAAGCATATTTCTGCACAAATCATCGACGATAGCCAAGGCGTGACCTTGGTCGCAGCCAGCAGCCTAGAGAAGGAACTCAAGGCGACCGGCAACGTTGATGGCGCGAAAAAGGTCGGCGAAATGCTGGCCAAGCGAGCATCGGAAAAAGGCATCAAATCCGTGGTCTTCGACCGCGGCGGTTTTCGATACCACGGACGCGTAGCGAGTCTGGCGGACGGCGCGCGTGGAGCGGGGTTGGAGTTCTAAAGCAATGAGAATGGCAAATAGAATGACCGGCCGACGCGACAGCCGCACCCAACAAGAAGGGCCGCAGCTGGACGTTCGCGTTGTTCGATCAAACAAGGTATTCAAAACCCACAAAGGTGGCAAGACGGCCAGTTGGTCCGTACTCGTCGTCGTGGGTGATAACAAAGGCAGCGTCGGAGTAGGACTTGGAAAGGCGCGCGGCATTCCCGATGCAATTCGCAAAGCGGAAGAAGCAGCGCGCAAGGCTATGTTCAAGATTCCGATGATAGGTGATACAATTCCGCACGCCGTCGAAGCAAAGCACGGCACCGCTAAGGTGATGTTGCGACCGGCTTCGCCCGGAACTGGCGTCAAAGCTGGCAGTGCGGTCCGCGCATGTTTGGAAGCCGCTGGCGTGCACAACGTGCTCGCTAAGTCCATGGGTAGCCGAAACTCGGTCAACATGGCCTACGCGACCATCGAAGCATTCAAAGCGCTTTCGATTCCTGAAGACAACGCGAGCCGGCGAAGCATGGATGTTGCTGCGCTGATTCCGTGGCTGGGCAAGGCGCGCAAGGAGGAAGCGGATGCTGCGCATTAAACTCGCTAAGAGCGTTGTTGCCAATACGCCGCGTAACCGAGCTACCGTTGCCGCTTTGGGACTGCACCGAACGGGCGCTGTGATCTATCACAACGATACGCCCGCGATCCGGGGCATGATCCACAAGGTCAAGCACTTGCTGGTAGTGGAAGAAAATGTCGAGATGCCCAACATCACGATTCGACCCACCAAGGCAAAGGCACTGGCCCGAAAGGCGGCCAACAAGGCGAAAAAGGCTGATAAGCCCGCGGCAAAGGCAGCTGAAAAGCCCGCCAAAGCGGTGAAGACGGAAAAGGCTCCGGCCAAACCCGCAGCCAAAAAGCCGGCGGCAAAGACCACCAAAAAGGAGGCTAAATAATGGCTCTGGAAAAATTGCGACCCGCAAAAGGTAGCACCAAGCGACGACGACGAATCGCTCGGGGCATCGGCAGCGGCATGGGCAAAACTGCCACTCGCGGAACCAAAGGACAAAAGGCGCGACGCCAAATTAAGCCTTGGTTCGAAGGCGGCCAAACGCCAATCTCGCGACGATTGCCAGTCAAGAAGGGTTTCCGAAACGT
>CAYRAX010000200.1:0-4351 GCA_964422285.1 uncultured Chthonomonas sp. | reverse complement strand
GCGGATCCTCTGAAAGAAGATCCGCCTCGCGCTCTGTGGAGAGTATTTATTCCAGTGGGTGAACGACTCCGGCAAACTTGAGAAGATCGGTGATCTCGAAGTCGCCAGCTTTTGCAGACGGCAACGTCGGTTTCCAGTTTCGGTTCACCGATAGATAGGAGTCTCTATCGGCTTTTATTAGGCCAATAAAGACTTCGCCGACGATCCGGCTTCCCACCGGCCCCATCCGTAAGCCGTTCTCGAATACTTCCGCTTCCTTGAGAAGGTAGTACCAAAGCGGCGTGCTTCGGTCCATGCCGAGGGGTGCGAGTTCAGCAAGCTGTGCCGGAGTCAGAGCTCGGACACCCATGACCCGCGCGATCGCTTGTCCAGAGGGAATTCCAAAATTCACGTGACGCATGAGATTCCTGCTCGCAAGAGATTGAACGCCATCTCCGGGCAAGCCTGGCACGGCAATTCCTCTCGAGCCCGGAAGCAGAAAGAGAGGGCTCGACAGTTTGGTATCGATTTTCTTGTTCGGTCGGAAGTTGTCGTTATCGAACTTGAAGAACGTTTGCCAATCAACGAATCGACGTGGCGCCCGCTTGCCACCGCGCATGTCGTTGGGATCGAGACTACTTGGATCGGCAGAATCATCGAAGATGAAAGCAAAGAATGGTTCTTGCCCCCCATCCGGGCCAAAGTTCAAGCGATAGCTCGGACGGATTTGTGAATGGCCAAACCGATAGGCCGCCACCGCAAATTCGACGGGAATCAACGGCTCTCGCCTCGGGCTCCGGAAGAACGAGTCCTGCGTCCGGTCGGTCACTTTGTAAAACCGCGGACCGTTCCGCAAGATCTCATCCACTCGATCCTGCCCGATCGTCAGGGGTAGGAATTCATTGAGGATGATCCATTGATAATGCCAGCGGACCTGTTGCTGAGCCTCCTTGAAGATGTCTTGGGCGGAACGAGTGGCATTCGCCGGCTCATCGCGCAAGCGATCAACCACGGCATTGTGAAACATCAGCATCGCCAGGTGAAATTGGCTGATGAGAAGGTTTTCGTCGTTCCGACTGTCTCCGATAATCGCATTGTTATTGGCGTCGCGAGGCAGATCGAACCGTTCAACTCCTTTTCGGGAAACCGCTTTTGATCCAGGGATAGCCTCCACCCTGAACTTAATGTCCCCGGAACTGGTATCGTACAGTTCAGGTGAACCGGCAGGACCGTTCCCGTAGACACTGTCAAGATCAAACTCGGCAGTCCTGAAATTGGTGGTGCGCCTGGGCTCGGTTCGCTCATCCAGTGGCGCTTTCAGCGCGAAGGTGAGATCGTGATCCAGAAACTGCCCGAAGAAGGTCACCCCAGCCGTCATATTCGGATTATTGGGATTGTTCTCACTCAACTCTTGCTCTGTAATTAACCGGATCGGACCTTCGGTCAGCTTGTCCTTGGCATCGAGGATACCATCTATAACACCAAGAGTTTTTGCTTGTTCTCTGGATTCATCAGTCTGTGGAGCAAAAGAAGGAAGCCCAGGAAACATACGGCTATAGACATCATCCGGGAAGCGCGGAAGGCTTGGTCTGGTGACGGATAGGTTATTCTTTTTTGATAGGTCATCAGCTGCTAAGGCTTGCGTGGTGTTCCCGGATAATAGACCGACAAGACCAAACGCAACAACACATGTCGCTCGAGCGCGCATTCAGATTCCTCCTACGGTTATGTTATGAGCAAGAAACCTTGCATGTGAGAATCTCAAAACAAACTCTCCTCCCAGCGATGGCCATCGCTATTCAGGCGTTGCGTGTAAGCAAGAACTAGTCCAGAAGAAAAACGCGAGAATCATGTGAGTATTCGCATAAGCAAGAGTGCGCGTCTCTTAATAGCCTGTACAAATGTAGTCCTGGTCATACATCTATGCAGACATAAATGTGCTTTTGCATTACGCGGCAGACTCATTTAGTTCTGTCATCGCAAGAATGTATCGTGATAAATAGAACCTACTCCAAAAATTGAATCGTGACCTACCTGTAACCCTCACAAGAACCTGCCTAGAGAGCTGGATACGATCGTTCCAAGGATTCTGCAGCCTATTTCAAAGCTGACGTCCCTGAGTCGGAACAGGTTGCAGAACTGCAGGTGGAGTTATGCGCATGCGAAGCCTTACAATCTGCTCGGATGTGTGCAGTTGACTCGATAATCTAGTACGAGTTTGATCCCCCCAACAATCAGACTAGCTGGACATAACAGGGAGAATGCCATAATTTGAGCTTCAGACAGTCACACCTTCAGTTGCTCTCCGCATGTGGTTCAGCCTATGTGCTCCACATGGCTTGTACCGCAGAAAATTAAATGCCAGTAAAGCTTGCGACGGTGTGCAGTATTGGATCCGGGACCCGAGATAGACAATGCGCAAGAGTACATATGGTTTTTCTCTAAAATTATCGTTTTCTGCTTCTGTAGCGATGGCTTCATCCAAAGAAGAAGAAGGTCCAACGCTCAGGCCATGTGAACGTTACAAGGGCCATTCGTTACGGCATTACGAGAGAGGATGACCTGGCATGACCATCGCGATTATCGGCGGCGGACCGGCCGGTCTCATGGCGGCCGAAGCGGCCGTTTCAACGGGCGCGCAGGTCGAGCTGTATGACTCGATGCCGTCTGTAGGGCGAAAGTTTCTGCTGGCGGGAAAAGGCGGCCTGAACCTGACGCATTCGGAGCCGATAGAATCCTTCCTGTCTCGCTATGGTGCGCGCCGGGCGTTCATCGAGCCGGCGATCCGATCATTTCCTCCTTCGGCGCTGCAGGCCTGGGCCCGTGAACTGGGCGTGAGGACGTTTGTCGGGACATCAGGACGGATCTTTCCGGTCGATCTGAAAGCGGCGCCGCTCTTGCGCCTATGGCTTCGCCGGCTCAGACTGAATGGTGTGCGGTTTCATGTCCGACATCGATGGTGCGGCTGGGATGAGCAGGGGCGGCTTCGCTTTCTCACAGTAGAAGGAATATCTCTTGTGCAAGCGGATGCAACGGTGTTGGCGCTGGGCGGAGGCAGTTGGCCTCAACTTGGTTCAGATGCTGGATGGGTGAAAATTCTGTCCGAACGGCAGGTGCCGATCGTACCGTTACAACCAGCCAATTGTGGGTTTGATATTCCGTGGAGCGAGCACTTTCGTGCGAAGTTTGCCGGACATCCCGTCAAGACAGTCGCACTTGTGGTAAAAAGTAGGGATGGAACGACAATCCGTCGCATGGGAGAGTTCGTCATTACCGTGAACGGTGTGGAAGGCGGCATCGTATATATGCTTTCAGCTTCTGTGCGAGATATGATTGCTATAGATGGTATGGCAACTGTCTGGCTCGATCTCGCTCCTGATCGAACAGTGAAGCAGCTTGAGCACGATCTTTCTCGGCCGCGCGGTAAACGGACGGTGGCTACGCATCTCAAACGGTGTGCCGGTATCACAGGAGTGAAAGCTGGTCTTCTACGTGAGGTTGTATCAAACGAGGTGTTCGCCGATCCTGCTCGCTTGGCGGCTGTGATTAAGTCCCTTCCGCTCACACTCGTGGCTCCTCGGCCGATCGAGGAAGCCATCAGTACGGCAGGTGGCCTCTCATTCGAGGCTCTTGATGACAACTTGATGGTGCGTTCCCTGCCTGGCGTGTTTTGTGCCGGAGAAATGTTGGATTGGGAGGCACCCACGGGAGGCTATCTGCTCACGGCTTGTCTTGCAACCGGCCGTCTTGCCGGAGGCAAGGCCGCACAATGGTGTAAGACTGACGCGATGGGATAAACGTACGGATACCGGTCTCAAGAACGTACAGGGGATTGTCTTAGGTGAAGAGCCAGTTCCAGAATGTAGTGAGCCAGCTCAGGATCATGCCGATCCATGAGTTGTCTATCTCAGGGGGGTCCGCATTTATCGACGGTGCCGGTACCGATGGTGTGGAAGACGACAAACTCGGTGAGGAAGGCGTTGGTTCCGTGAGCTGAGCCATGACTGGTTCCAGGGTCGGCGACGCTGATGGAGTAAGTGGTTCAGCTGTCATGGCCGAGGTGGTGCCGGGCTCGTCCTCATCCACGGTCATCGGCAGAGGAGCTTGGGCATCTTCCCTCTCCTGTCTATACTTCGCGGCCGCATTCTGCAACGATGCACTCTCATGGCGAAGGTCTGCGATCTTGCGCGCAAGGCTCCAACTTTGGTTCATCAACGCCGCAACTTGTCCCTTGAGCGATGTGAGCATCGCCTCTGCTTGTTGTCTCATGGCCGGCAACTGCTCTTCTTCACGCTGGACGGCCGCGCGTAATTCAGCGGTCGTTGCGTCTTCACGCCGATTCGCGGCCTGCAGCCCGGCGATTTCCTGGTCA
>CAYRAX010000199.1:0-4385 GCA_964422285.1 uncultured Chthonomonas sp. | reverse complement strand
CCTAAGAAGAACAAAAAACGACTTGAAGACCTAAGACGCACTGTAGTTGCCCCTGGATTGAAACCCAGGGGCTTTTTTTGCGCTTAATCGGTGTCGCCCGCGCCAAATGGACTGGAATAATTCGGCGGCTCTTTCGTGATCCAAACATCGTGCGGATGGCTCTCGCGCAGGCCCGCATTGGTAATGCGCATAAACTCGGCAACTTCTTTTAGCTCGTCAATCGAGCCAGCGCCCAAATAGCCAAGGCCGGATCGCAACCCGCCGATAATCTGCTCCACCGTCTCTGTTACTGGACCTTTGAACGGAACTCGGCCCTCGACTCCTTCGGGAACCAAAGTACCACCCTTTTCCTTGACTTGAAAATAGCGGTCGCTACTTCCCTGCCGCATCGCGCCAATGCTGCCCATGCCTCGATAAACTTTGTAAGCGCGATTGCGATAAATTTCGATCTCGCCGGGGCTTTCATCGGTGCCGGCGAACATGTTGCCCATCATCACGCAATTCGCGCCGGCAGCCAGGCTCTTCACAACGTCGCCGCTACTTCTAATGCCGCCATCGGCGATAGTCGGAATGCCAAGTTTTTGTGCTTCTTGTGCGCATTCCAAAACGGCGGTCAATTGGGGCACCCCCACGCCGGCCACCACACGCGTTGTGCAGATCGATCCGGCACCAATTCCAACTCGCAAACCATCGGCTCCCAAACTATGTAGCTCCCGCACCGCCTCTTTGGTCGCCACATTTCCTGCTATGACCCAGAGGTCCGGTAGCTTCTTTTTGAGCATCTTGACGCAGTCCATGACTCCGCGACTGTGCCCGTGCGCAGCGTCGATGACGATGAAGTCAGCTCCGGCTTCCATAAGAGCCTTCGAACGCTCGTAAGGATCGCGAAGCGCGCCGATTGCAGCACCAACTACCAACCGACCAAGACCGTCTTTGGTGCTGTTGGGGTGCTGGATCACCTTCAAAATGTCCTTGATGGTGATCAGCCCAGAAAGCCTTCCCTTCTCATCGACAATGGGCAATTTTTCGATTCGATGCTCGGCCAAGATGTCCTGTGCTTGGGCTAGCGTGGTACCAATTTTCGCGGTGACCAAGTCCTTCGAGGTCATGCGCTCGGTCACCAGTTTTTCGTAATCTGTTTCAAATCTGATGTCGCGGTTCGTTAGGATTCCTACCAACTTGTCCTGATCGTCAACTATGGGAACGCCACTAATATGAAATCGTTCCATCAAGTTGACCGCGTCTTGAATTTTCTTGTCGGGCGTCAGTTTGATCGGGTTCGTGATGACCCCGCTTTCGGAGCGTTTGACCCGGTCGACTTGCTCGGCCTGTTGCTCGATGGGCATATTGCGGTGAATCACGCCGACGCCACCTTCCCGGGCGATCGCCACTGCCATTCTTGCTTCGGTGACCGTGTCCATCGGCGCGGTCACGATCGGCACCTTCAGCGTGATGCCGGGCAGGAATTGGGTGGAAAGATCGACTTCGCTCGGCATCACTTGGGTGCGGCGCGGAATCAGGAGTACGTCGTCGAAACTGAGGCCTTCTGGAAGCGACATATCCTGTAAAGTTTGGCACGTTTGAGCCAGCGCATGTTGGTATTATTGAACTATGGCAACGAAGCTAAGCGCACTCAAAGAACGACTTGCAGAAGTCAACGCCCTCCACGCGGCGACCGCCATCATGGATTGGGACCAACAAACTTTTATGCCCAAAGGCGGGGCCACCGCGCGCGCCCAACACACAAGCCTTTTGAGCAAGATGGGTCACGAACGATTTACGGCAGACGAAACCGGAACGCTCATCGAGCAGGCGGCCAAAGAAGTTGAATCCGGCTCCGACGACGCCGCGATGTTGCGGGTTGTCAAACGCGACTTTGACCAAAGCACCAAGCTGCCCACCTCACTCGTCGCCGAGAAATCTAAGCTCGCGAGCGAGGCTCACGAACTTTGGGTAGTCGCGCGAGCAAACAAAGATTTTAAGACCTTCGCGCCGACCCTGGAAAAAATGTTCGACTTTGCGCGCCAGGAAGCCGAGTGCTTCGGCTACAAGAACCACATTTACGACGCTCTGATTGATAATTACGAAGAAGGCACGACGACCGCCGATTGCGCCGCGATGTTCGAGCAGCTGAAGGCGAACACGGTCGAGTTGGTGAAGGACATTCAGACCAATGGCCGCGACATCGACGACCACGCGCTTTATGGCGATTGGGATGTAGATCGGCAGAAACGGTTTACCGAGATGCTGATTCGCGATATCGGCTTTGACATGGACCGTGGCCGCCAAGATACGGCCCCGCACCCCTTCTGCACGGGCTGGTCGGTGGGCGATATTCGGCTCACCACGCGCTACAAAGACTACATTGGAAGCGCAATTTTCGGTTCATTGCACGAAGCCGGGCACGGGATGTACGAACAAGGTTCACCGCAAGAGTGGGATTGCACTCCGCTCGCGGGTGGCGTCTCCTTGGGTGTTCACGAAAGCCAATCCAGGCTTTGGGAAAACATTATCGGTCGTAGCAAGCCGTTCTGGCGACGATATCTGCAATCGTTGCAGAGCGAATTCCATCCCATTTCGGCGTTTCGCGTTGATGAATTTTATTGCATGATCAACAAAGTTGAGCCATCGTTCATCCGCGTTGAAGCCGACGAAGTGACCTACAACCTACACGTCATGGTTAGGTTCGAGTTGGAGTGCGAAATTCTAAGCGGAAAGTTGAAGGTTTGCGACCTGCCCGAAGCCTGGAACGCCAAATACAAGGACTATTTGGGGGTCGAAGTGACCGACGACGGCGTGGGATGTTTGCAAGATGTGCACTGGTCCATGGGCAGCATCGGCTACTTCCCCACGTATTCGATCGGAAACCTGCTCAGCTACCAAATCTGGCGCGCGCTGCAAAAGGAGATTCCCAACACGGATGAGCTCATCGAAACTGGCAAGTTCTCGGTCATCTTGGATTGGCTGCGATCAAATGTTTACAGCAAGGGTCGTAAGCTAACGCCGAAAGAACTTGTCGTCGCAGTCACGGGCCGACCGCTAACCGCAGACGACTATATCGCGGGAATCAACGAGAAATATCGAGCGATTTACATGCTCGATTAATTTGAAGCGAAGCATCCCGGCGAATTTTTCGCCGGGATGCGTTACCCGATCACTTGCGGCGTATACGCCGCAGCAGGAAAAGGCCGCCTAAACCGAAAATCGCCATTGTGCTAGGTTCCGGAACGGTCGCAAAGACATGGACCCAGTGCACTTTTGCATCTGACTTTGCCAGAATCGAAGAATCGCCAAATGAAGCCGTGTTTGGCGCATACGATCCGGTCCCGCTCACTGGCGCCGTTAAGGCAAGCAATCCATCAATGTACAGCGACGCACTGAAATTTTCGACCGCCAAGCGGTAGTCGTGGAATTCTGAAACCGCGTCGATCACCTTGGAAGTGACCATTGTCCCTTCGACGTTGCGCAGGTGCACCGAATTATTCGAAATCCCAGCCAAGATAAACCGTCCGGCGCTATCAGAAATGATGAGGTTCCAGCCTGCTCGATCAAATACCCCATTACTGTAACTAGACGAATCCATCATCTGAACCCGAGCGGCAATCTCGCTGCCACCATTAAAGTCGATAGTCGGCGGCGTTACTTCCCAATAGCTGAGTTGAGCGTCACTCGTCGCGCTAGTGTACAGGAATCCGCCAACATTGGTCGGAGCAGGTGGACTACCGCCTGTTCGATATGTCCAAGATTGGTCTTGCGGCAAGTTGCCGAGTCCGGCTGCATAAGTGTACGACTGTGCGAAAGCAGCGATTGCGCAAGCCATAAACGAAGATATTGTGACAACACGAAACATAAGGCTTCGAAGTGTACCAAACATCTCCGTTGCTGGGGCTTTCTTTGAGGTTTTATGCAAGCAAAAAATTGGCCGTGTCCTGCAATGCGAGACACGGCGTACGCGGACGCAAATACCTAGTGATCGTGATCGTGGTCGTCTTCGGGCGCGCTACCGACTGATCGTTTGGCTTCCGAAGTTGGTACCGGCCACACGTCTGGACGCCAAAGCATTTCACGTTCATTTGCGAGCGAATATACGAAAAGGCTCATCCCAGTGCTCATTTGCACAAGTCCTTCGGGAACCGTATTTTCAAATCGGTCCTCGGTCGTGTGCCAGATATAGCCATATTGTTGCGGTCCCGCTTTTGAGCACTGGAATCCAGGAATTCCTTTCGCCAAGTAGGAAGCGTGGTCAGTGCCCGCGCCGCGCGGAAATGCGCCTGGCGTATCAGTGACCTTAAAGGGCTTATCCGGGAAGGCGCGATTGATGAGCGCGGCCACGCGCTCAAGCGCAGGCTTCCATTCGGGCAACCCCGAAACGCCGGACCACCAAT
>CAYRAX010000198.1:0-4403 GCA_964422285.1 uncultured Chthonomonas sp. | reverse complement strand
CGTTCGGCGTGGTGCCAGAGCCTAGGTCAGTTGTGTGCTTAGGCGTGGGTCTGGCGGCGATGATGCGAGCTCGCCGCCGCACCCCGCGCGGGTAGCTCATGCCGCGCGGACGGCGCCGACGATTTCAACCTCGGCCCGGCTGCCGACTTCGTTATAAGAAACCACATTCAGCCCGGGAATCTGGCGGCTGACCATCTTGCTCAGCGGCAGGCGCAGGCTGGTGTTGCACAAAAGCACGGGATGCTGGCCCAAAGCCATCGCGCTTTCGCATTGCACCGATAGGTTGTCGATGATCCGCTGCCGCTCGGATGGCTCCAAAACCATGCTCGAGCCATACGTCGAGGCCTGGATGGATTCCTGCAATCGGCGTTCGAGCGCGGGGTCGAGCGTGATGCAAAAAAGCTTGTTGTTCTCGTCCAAAAGCTGCCGCGTGATCGTGCGCGACATGGCGGTTCGAACGAGCTCGCCGAGCTGCTCTGGCTCCTTGGTTCGCGAGCCAAAGTCGGCCAAAGTCTCCAAAATCGTGACGTAATCCCGAATCGGCACTCGCTCGCGAAGCAGGTGCTGCAGGACTTTTTGGATATCGCCAAGAGTGAGGACGCCGGGAACCAACTCCTCCACGACTGCCGCCTGGGTGTTCTTCGCTTGATCGAGCCAGCTTTGCACGTCTTGTCGGCTCAAAATCTCGGCCGCGTGGCTCTTCACAAGTTCACTCAGGTGGGTGGCGATCATCGCGCTCGGCTCGATGACGGTGTATCCGTTCATCTCGGCTTGTTCGCGTAGGCCCGGATCGATCCATAGCGCGGGCAGGCCGAATACGGGTTCGGACGTGTTTTCGCCCATGACGGGAGCAAAAATGGTCGCGCCGGCAATCGCGAGCAGCCGGTGGGTGTCGGCTTGAGCACGAGCGACCTCTTCTCCGCGAACCTTGATGACGTAATCGTTTGGCCCCAGCGCGACGCTATCCCGAATGCGAACGCTTGGCATGACGAACCCTAATTCCTGGGCAATTTGGCGCCGCGTTGCCGTGACGCGTTCTGGCAAATCGCCGCCCTGCTTGGGGTCCGCGATCCGCGTGAGTGCGTAGCCGATCTCCAGTTCGAGAGCGTCGACGCCCAGAAGGGCCATAACGCTTTCTTGCGGCGCTGGTGGAGCGGGGGCGGCGGCGCTTGGGGCGGCCTTTTTGGTGGTGCTCAAGGTCTTGGAAATGGCACTCGCGTTTTGCGATGCAACGCGCCCGAGTGAGAAAATTGACAACCCAATGGCAAGGAAAATGGTGGCCGGAAAGCCGGGAATAAGGGCGAAAAGCGCGAGTGCACCGCCCGCCGACATCAGCGCTTTGGGCTGGCCCAGCACTTGGCTCATGACTTCGCCGCCCATGTTGCGCTCTTGGCCTGCGCGGGTAACGAGCAAACCGCTCGCGGTCGAAATCAGCAGCGCGGGAATCTGTGAGACCAGGCCTTCGCCGACGCTGAGCAGCGCATATGTCTTGAGGATGCCGAGCGCGTCGCCTTCGCCACGGAAAAAGCCGACTGCAAACCCACCAATGATGTTGATGAGAATGATGAGTAGTGAAGCCACCGCATCGCCCTTGACGAACTTGCTGGCACCATCCATCGCTCCATAAAAATCAGCTTCCTTTTTGACGGCCTTACGCCTTTCGCGCGCTTCTTCTTCGTTGATCAGCCCAGCGGCAAGGTCGGCATCAATCGCCATTTGCTTACCGGGCATTGCATCCAAAGTGAACCTTGCGGCGACTTCGCTCACGCGGCCCGCACCGTTCGTGATGACCACAAACTGCACGATCATCAAGATCAAGAACGCGACGAAGCCGACCACGAAATCGCCACCCATGACAAAGCTGCCAAAGGTTTCGATGACCGACCCGGCGGTTCCTGTACCCAAAATGAGCTTGGTCGCCGCGATGCTGAGCGCCAGCCGGAATAGGGTGGTGACCAGCAACATCGAAGGGAAGACGCTGAGTTTGAGCGGGTCATCTGTGTTGACCGTGGCGAGCAAAATGACGATGGCGCTGGAGATCGCTAGCACCAAACCGGTATCGAGTGCCCAATGGGGAAGGGGCAAAATAAGCATCGCGACCATCACCATCAAGGCGATGCCGAGCATGAGATCAGTATGTCGGAGGACCTTATTCAGCGTTTGCATGTGTTGCGATTTTTGCTCCGGCGCTCCGCCCGAGGCCACGCCCTCGTCCCCCGATTCTCGGGGAACTCCGCCCGGAGCGCCGGAGTCCAGGCAGGCTAGCGGCCCATTGGAATTGTCGGCAAAATCCAACGCGGCGCTTAGGGTCGCCCACCTAGCTTGGAGAAAGCCCCGCCATGCGATATAATGAAGGTGACAACGATTCGTCCCGCTTCTTCTCATAGGAGGATAAGAAAATGAAACTTGTCACTTTGCGCGAGGCGACTGTCGTCCTCGCCTTTTTTGTGAGTTTGCTGGCTTGGCAATCGGTCGCTTGGGCCGGTCACCTCGGCATTTGGTGTGTTTCCCGAGCCTCAGATGGCACCCAGGCGAACAAGGCTAGCCAATCGTCCGGAATCTCTCGCAACGGCAGCGCGATAGTCTATGCCTCCGACGCTAACAATTTGGTTGCTGGTGACACCAACAACTATGCCGACGTGTTTTTGAACCTACGGGACCAGGGAACCACTGCGCGTGTGTCAATGTTGGCATCTGGAGTTCAGGCAACCGGCCTAAGCACTACTCCCGCGATTTCCGGCGACCTTCAGTTCGTTGTATTCGCCTCAAACGCTGGCAACTTGGTGGCTGGTGACGGAAACGGCGTGTTTGATATCTTTGTCAAGGACCTATCCACCAACGTCATCACTCGTGAATCCTTGCAGCCCACTGGCGGACCAACCAACGGCGCCAGCACGATGCCCTCGATCAGCACAAACGGCCATTACGTGTGCTTTGCTTCAGATGCCTCCACTATCGTTGCCGGAGACACAAATGCCAGGCGCGATGTATTTGTGCGCGACCGCTGGTTTGGCCTGAATCTGCGCGCTTCGATCGCGAACGACGGCGCCCAAGCCAATCAGTTTTCAACTGAGCCCTCGGTCTCTGCTGATGGTCGATATTGCGTCTTCAGGTCGCAAGCGACCAATCTCGTCGTCAGCGACACGAACGGCGTGGACGACATCTTTTTGCGCGATTTGGAGTTGGGCACCACCGAATTGATCTCGGTTGGCGCGGCCGGGGTGCAGGCCAATAATTACAGCTATTGGCCGGATGTGAGCGATGACGGTCGTTACGTTGTGTTCCAATCCATGGCCAGCAACTTGGTGACCGGCGACACCAACGGCTCAACGGATATCTTCGTTCGAGATCGGGTGCTCGCCACAACGACGCGAGTTTCGGTGGCAACCAACGGAACCGCCGGCACCGGCACCAGCCAAAATTCGAAAATTAGCGGCGATGGGAGGTTCATTGTATTTCAATCGGACGCTCCGGTACTGGTCGAAGGCGATACGAACGGGCTGACCGACGTTTTTTTGCGGGACACCTTGCTCGGTACTACAACGCGCATTTCGGTTTCGGATGCTGGCGTGCAAGGCACTGGTTCCAGTAGCGCCCCCCAAATTTCCGACTTCGGCGCTTGGACAACGTTTGTTTCGAATGCACCAAACCTCGTTGCCGGTGACACCAACAACTATGACGACATATTTTTGGTAAAGCTGCGCGACGCCACGCTCGTTCGAGGAACTGTCGACTTGCTGGGGTATCTACATCCGGGTAACGAAACGGTCAATATTGAGGTTCGCAGTGGCGATGGCTCTGTGGTTCAAGCCGCTCCGGCAACGGAACTCGGCCCCACGGGGGAATTCGCTTTTATGTGCGTCGCCTCGGGCACGTTCGATGTGGTGTTTCAAGGGAGAACTTGGTTAAGAAAGAAGGTCTCCCGAATCGTTATTCAAGGCGCAGAGGTAGCCGGCATCGATGTTAGCCTCACCAACGGCGATTGCGACGGATCGAATTTTGTGAATACCGACGACTACTTGATCATCAATGATGCGTTCGACACCGCCCGCGGAGCGGATGCGTTCGACGTTCGCGCTGACCTCGACGGGAGCGACTACGTAAACACCGATGACTATCTTCTGATGAGCTCCGCGTTCGACCTCGCGGGCGATTAATAAGGTCGGAAAAACGGCTCCAATTGGCGCCCGGCCACCGTCCTAATATGCACGAGTCCTACGCTGGCAGGAATCGTGCATTTGGACCATGCGACTAAAACGCGTAAAGATATTCGGCTTCAAAACGTTCGCCGACCGAACGACTTTTGACCTAGACGGCGACCTAATTGCCGTTGTGGGGCCGAACGGATGCGGTAAATCCAACATCGTCGATGCCATCCTCTGGGGACTCGGCGAGCCCAACGC
>CAYRAX010000197.1:0-4414 GCA_964422285.1 uncultured Chthonomonas sp. | reverse complement strand
CCTGTAGCCCATAGGGGCCGATGGGCAACAAGCCAGCCAAGAGCCCGCCCACGATGGCGCCAGATGCGGCGGTCAACGCTCGTCCCGGGCTACCACTGAAAAATCCCAGCAATGACCAGACAACGAAGTTAAAGATCGCGACAAAGAACAGCATGAAGGCGATCGACGAAAATTCGCCACGATTGGACTTCTGAAGGGCCAGCCCCGAAGGGTCGAAAATAAGGCCCAGCACGATGGTGACGAGGCCCAGGCAGACCGAAAGTCCAAACGAGTACCACCAGATATCGCGTTGCAAATTGCGACGCCATTGCGGCAATGACCCGATCACCGACGAGGCATCGCCGACCTCAGCAACCCGATCGCGAACCTCAAAAAGGCGTTCCAACATTTGCTGCCGGGTCAAATTTGCTCGTCGCTTTTCTTCGGTTCGGTACTTTTGCACACCACCGAGCACCGATGCAGCGAGCCCCAACATCAGCACGAAGATGCCCAGCAACACACCCTTCAAAATTCCAATGGGATGAAATGCGATGCCAGGATTGAATTCAACAAACCCGCCGACGGATTCGATGAGCGCGACAATCAGCGCACCAATGCCAGCAAACTTCAGTCGCCCGCGGGCGAAAAAGCTCATCGTCTGAAACGCGAGAGCCACCAATGCAACGCCGTAATTGACAAAGTTTATTGGCACTTTGCTGACGATCGTGGTTGGTATCAGGCCAGTGACCAGATGAACAACGTTTGCCGCGACGGACGAAATGATGACAATCGGCAACGCGCGCGAATCAAAAAAGTACAGCGCTGAGGCAATGAAGTTACGCTCGTGCTTGGTTTTTGCTGCATGTTTGGCCTGCTTCGTATTGGCGACCGGCGTTGCAGACCCATCCAGCCAGCGCAGGACGTCAGCAACCAGCGTCTCTTTGAGCCCAAAATTCTGCGCCAGCTCTCCAGCCGGACGCCGCAAATCCTGGGGATTTTGACGCAAATGCCGTACCAACGCTTCGACTTCGGATGCCATGGCTAGCTGTATTGTACTAGTCGCCCGTCGGGTTCAGGGCGAAATACACGTCGTGGCCATCAATTGTTTCCTTGATCTGGGCTAATCCCTCGCCTTCGAGCGCATCGGCGACTGCCTTGGAAAGCGCGATTCCGCCTACCGGCGCGGCTGCCTCAATGTGCGCCGCGATGTCGATGACTTCCGTAAACTCAACGTCGTCCAATTCGCCCTGAAGATAGCCCACGTGCAACCCAATCCGAAGCCGAAATGGAAGTGCTAGCCGGTTGACATTGCGGTTAAACGGATCGACTTCTCGCTGAATCGCCCGCGCCGCTGCGAAAGCCTCGTTCGGTGATTGAAAAGCAACCACTGCCCCGTCGCCGCTCGTTGCGTGAACCGATCCGCCCCACCGCGCTGAAATGCTCTCGATAAATTTCTGATACTCGCGAAAACTCCACTCGGCGACTAGGGGATCGCTTTCCGCCTTCATTTGGCTGCTGGCCTTGGTGTCTACCACCATGACGCAAACATTCTTGCGTTGCGGCGAAAGCTGCCACTGAATGCGAATCCACCGGGCGATGAGCGCGGCTGGGTCATCTTCGTTCAATCGAGTATCGTGGGCGGCGCGCTCCTCAATTCGGGCGCCCAAACCAGCGAACACTCCGATGATCAGCGCGAGCACCAGGTTTTGCGCGGTCTCCTCCGAAGCAAGCTTCGCGACGACCGAAGACGCGCCCGATGAGGCAACGGTCAGTGACTCGACAAAAATGCCGACTGCCGCCGCGGTCACGGCGACCCCAACCGCGCGCCGAACCGAACCCGCAAGAAAACTCAGAACAACAACCGCGAGAACGTAAACGATGCTGGTCAATACCTCGGCGATCGTAAACAAGGCCCTGGCGCCCGCATTGGTCGAAGGATCCTGCACCCGGCTCGTGAAAAGGTATGCCAGGATCGCCAGCACGGCTGGGATAATGATCGACCAAAAGTATCCGTTGCGCCGAAACTGGTTCTGCATGCTCTGCAATCGCGTAACTGACGGCACGCGCGCCTTTCCGCTCAGGTCGTGCAACCGATCGCGAAGGGTGAGCAATTGCTCCAAGAGCTCTTGGCGGCTCATCGTGACCTGCTGCACTTCGCGTTGCCGCATCGCAAAAGCACCGCCCATCACCGTTGCCGCCGCCGCGAAAATCGCGTAAATGAAGCCGATTCCCAGGATCAGCACAGCGAGAATCGTTCCCAGCGCAATCACGTTGTGCGGAATATTCGTCGGCGGCGCAATCCAAAGAGCAATCGAAATCATCGGCACCGCAAGGACCAGCACCAGAAACGTGCCGCGGAGCGCTATACCCAGTTGCCCATGCCGAAAATAGCACGCCAAATGCGCCATGAAACCGACCGTGAGGCAAGAAGCAGCCCAAGTGCTCACCTTCAAGCTAACCGTGTGCTGCTCCCATTGCAAACCACTGCCAAACGGAAATGCGATCGCAATGCACCCAACACAGACGAGCATGCTGACCGCTACAAACCAATACGGCGCACACGTCGCGCGATCAAAAGTCTCGGACACATTTGAACCCAAAAGTCCGAGTTTGTCGCGAAAATCGAGCCATGCATCTTTCGCCGCGTTGGATCCGGTGATCGTTCCGCGAAGAAGCTGCTTCAAATCCCGCACAAAATCCGCTGGAACACCGAATTCGGCGGCCAAAGTGGCGGTCGGCTGGCCCGCCGTTTCGGGGTGCTCCATCAGGTGGTAAGCAAGCTTCTCGGCAGCCGCGATATCAACTTGGTCTTGGTGGCGGATCGGATCCAATTCAGCATAGTTTACAAGTTCGCGCGCGCCAAGGGTTGCATGAATGCTTGTTCCAGCCTGCTTTTTGGAACGCACTCAGCCCAGCGCCGAGTAAGATTAAGTCATGGCGAGCGAAGTACCCGAAGTCAAGAGTTTTCATCAGGCGTGCAAGATCATCAATGCGGACTTGGCTGCGTTACCCGAAAGTGCGTTCGACCAGTGCCTTGGCGGTAAAGCGCGAACGGTGGCCGACATCATGTGCGAAGTGAACTTGGTCAACGACGACATCGCCCGAAACATGCGCGGCGAAGAATGCATGGAATGGCCCGAAGGTTGGATCACCGCGCCCGAAGACCAGCGCACGAAAGAGGCGGTTCTCGCCGCGTTTAGCGCGTCATCCGACGCCATCAAAGCACAAATCGATGCTTATTCCGAGGCTGACATGGCTAACCCGGTTACAACTGAGCACGGAGAAACAACAATTCGCGAGCGCATTCGCTTCATGTGCATTCACATGTTCTATCACAGCGGCCAACTGAACTACATCCAAACGCTACTCGGCGACGACGCTTGGCATTGGGGCTAGACCAAGTCAAGATTCGGCGAGACGTTTTAGCTCGGCCAGAGCAAGCGGCCAAGTCGCTTCAAAAAACGCGAGCATCTCATCGTTGACTTCCGAAGTTACCGTTAACGTGTGCGGCGACTCTTCGCCGGTCAAGTGGTATTCCTCAATGCTTCCCACCCATTCGCTGTCGCCGCCGCGAATTTCTTCGCCATTATCCATGTAACCAAAGAACTGGCAGCGAGATAATTCGCCTTCTCGGTACTCCACAATTTTCCCGATCATGCCAGCGAGTTGGCCCTCGTTGTTCGTTGTCAAGTACTTGATATCGTGCCCAAGTTGCCATTCGCCGTCGAAAAAGATCGGATTTGTCCCGAACGGCTTGCACCACTCAGTGAAGGTGTCGCGCCCCACGAGAGTGTTCCAAATCACTGTTCGCGGTGCATAAATTTCGACGGTCCATTGCTTTCGATGCATCATTGCTGTGGCTCCACACTTCGCTTTTGGGTTTGCAATTCGCTAATCATGTCCATTTGCATTTGCTGCACTTCAAGGAGTTGCTGCCATTGGTGCCCCGCTAGGCGATCCAATCCTTCTCGCAGCATGCGAATCTCCAATTCGGCCTTGAGATTGATCTGGTAGTCGTGCTCGCTCCGAAGTCGGTCCTTCGCTTCTTGGCGGTTCTGGCTCATCATGATTATCGGAGCTTGAATCGCGGCCAGACACGACAAAATCAGGTTCATCAGGATGTATGGATAGGGGTCGAACGGCTTGCCCAGCAGCATTGTGGAGTTGATGACCACCCACACGGTAAGCAGGCAGAAGAAGATGATGATAAAGGTCCAACTGCCGCCAAAAGCCGCGACGCGATCCGCCAATTTCTGACCAATTGTGGCTTGTGTGTCGGCCTCCTCCATCGGCTCGTGGGCAAAGATCTTTCCCGCACCGATCGTGTCCAAAACCTCCTGTTGCAACGACGTGATCTCGCCTCGGTCCGCGACCATCATCCTCTCAATCACCTTCAGCCGAACGCGATTGAGTCCGTCCTGGCTGATGTAGCCGT
>CAYRAX010000196.1:0-4415 GCA_964422285.1 uncultured Chthonomonas sp. | reverse complement strand
GATTTTGCTGGCGCTGACCGTTCTTGCGTTGAGGATTTGGTCGTTCCCGAAGCCGCCATCGGTTGATCTGGCGTTGAGCGCAGAAACGATCGAGATTGGCCAGCAGATCAACTTCGACTGGCAAATTGCCAACGCGAAAAATGTTCGGCTCATGGTCGATGGCGTTGTCGTCAAGAAATCCTTCGATACCAAAGGCACGTTTGCTTACTTTCCATTGAAAGCGAAGGAATACGTGGTGTCGGCGGTTGCATCCGAAGGAAGGCGCGAAAGCCCCGTGATGACGCGCAAATTTGTCGCTACCGAGCCGCCCAAGGTCCCCGATCCCGAGATCTTTGCTTTTCGCGCCAAGGCCGATCACGTGACGTTGGGTTCAAAAGTACTTCTGGAATACGCGATCAACGAGTCGGTCACGTCCCTGATTCTGTATCCAAACAACATGACGCTGGACCCCAGCGTGCGCGCGACCGAAATCGAGGTTGACGCCGCCCGTGAAGGCGACGTCACCTATACCCTAGTGGCCAAAAATGCCAAAGGCGTCGACGTTCAAAAATCATTTCGAGTCAACGTAGTTAAGGCTACGAAGGCGAACATCATCGCTTTTAGAAGCTCTGAGCTTAAGGCAACCGACCCCGCAGTGCCGGTCACATTGGAGTGGCAAATTTCGAATGCGGTTCGCGCGGAGATTTTTGACGGATCCAAGACGGAGACGGTTGACGCCAAGAGCGGCCAGCTTTCGGTGAACGTCGCGAAGACCACGACGTACGTTCTCACTGCGTATGATGCGGACGGGCTAACCGCGAAGCGCACGGTGAAAGTGATCTTCGCGCCGCCCGCAAATCCACCGGCGAACACCAACCCCAACGGAACTTCGCCAGACCCGAACGGTTCGCCAACGCAGCCGAATCCAATCGAAAATAAGGACAACAAACAACCTGGATCGACTGGATAAATGAAACGCGCGCTCATTTCTGTTACGGACAAAGCCGGAGTCGTCGACTTTGCTCGTGCTCTCGTTGCGCTGGATTATGAAATCCTGAGCACTGGTGGAACGCGTCGAATTTTGGGTGAAGCGGGCATCGATGCTGTTGATGTCGCGGACGTCACCGGTTTTCCCGAGATGCTGGAAGGGCGCCTGAAGACCCTGCATCCGCTGGTGCACGGCGGGCTACTGGGCGATATTCGGGTCGAAGATCATCGGCGGCAGATGGCCGATGCCAACATCACGCCGATTGACTTGCTGTGCGTTAATTTGTACGCTTTTGAAGCGACCGTCACCCAGCCGCACACGCTCGCAAAGGCCATCGAATCCATCGATATTGGTGGTCCGGCGATGATTCGCGCGGCCAGCAAGAACTTCGCAAACGTAACGGTTGTCGTCGATCCAGCGGATTATGAAGCTGTGATCGCGGCTATTCGCACCAGCAGCGAGGCAGAATTGCGCAACCGGCTTATGGCGAAGGCGTTTCGCCACACCGCTTACTATGACTCCATGATCGCCGCGTATTTTTCAGGATTGGCGAGCGACACAGGCTATCCACAGACTTTGACCATGGGCCTCAAAAAGGTGATCGACCTTCGGTACGGCGAAAACCCTCACCAATCCGCGGCACTGTACGCCGATCCGCTTAGCCAATTTGGCATCGCGCGGGCGAAGCAGCTGTCTGGCAAGGAACTCAGCTACAACAATATATTGGACGCAGACGCCGCATGGGAGCTGGTCTGCGATATGCCGGAAACGAGCTGCGCGATCATCAAACACGGAAATCCGTGCGGCGCGGCGATTGGCAGCTCATTTGGCGAGGCTTACCGGCTAGCACGGCAATCCGATCCAATATCGGCTTTTGGTGGCATCGCGGCCTTTAATGGAACTTTCGATCTTGCCGCGGCCGAGGCGGTCACCGAAAAAGGCAATTTTCTGGAAGTAATCATCGCGGTTTCGTTTGACGGCGAAGCCGTTAAGCTGATTCAAGACCGGAGCGGATGGGGTGAAAACGTGCGGCTGTTGGCCTGCGATGCAGTTCCGGCGACGCTGTATCGCGTGGTGCGGCCCATTCGGGGCGGGGCTTTGGTCCAAGATTCCGACGAGGACCCGAATCACGATTGGCAAGTGGTCACGGAGCGAAAGCCGACCGAAAATGAACTCAAGGCATTGAAATTGCAGTGGACAATTGCTCGGCACGTAAAGTCAAACGCGATCGTCGTGGGTTCGTCGAGCCAGATGTTTGGCGTCGGCGCAGGCCAAATGAACCGCGTGCAGTCAGTTCGCCTGGCTCTGGAGCAAGCCGGCGAGCAGGCGCATGGGTCGGCTTTGGCCAGCGACGCGTTCTTCCCGTTTCCGGATAGTATTGAGGTCGCCAGCCAGGCAGGAATTTCGTGCATTGTGCAGCCCGGAGGAAGCAAAAAAGACGTCGATGTTATCCAGAAAGCGAACGAACTGGGAATTTCTATGGTCTTTACCGGCGTTAGGCACTTTCGACACTAAGTGATTTGTGGACCATAATAGAAAAAGTAGGTTTTTTGTATGAAACAGAACGATTGGATCGTGATAGGTGTAAGCGGGGTCATCCTGATCGGTGCGTTGATTTACTCGATTACCCAGGCGAGAACGCCCGAGGTACCTCCACCACCGACAACCGTGCCGACGAACAAGGTGGACATCCCCAAGACTCCCATTAGCTTTCGCAACGGGTTGCCTGGCGCGAGTGACCAGGGCGGCGCTGGCGGAGATGGCGGCGGTGGCGGTCCGGCGCTTTCAGGTGCTGGTGGACGCAAGAAAGGCCCAATCGCTGCTGGCTAGTTGTGTCCGGTCCCGCAGTTCTGAACGTTGGCTTCTACAATTTTGTGCTCGTTGACAAAATTGTTGCTCTCGTTAACCCTGATTCTGCACCGATGCGTCGTACGGTGCAGAATCTTCGCAAGACGGGTCGAGTCATTGATGTGACCCAAGGACGACGCACCAAAGCAATCATTTTCACCACAAATCATGAAGTCATTTTGTCCGCCATTTCCCACGAAACTCTGGCCAAGCGCCTCACCGCTGGTGACGCTTTAGGCGATGAAGAGTAGTATGAGCAACGGCTCTTTTTGGGCGCGATTCATGGGCCGGTTTGGTCGCGATGTGGGCATCGACCTCGGCACGGCGAACACGCTGGTCCACCTCGGCGGGCGGGGAATCATCTTGCGCGAACCTAGCGTGGTGGCGATCAACAAGGACACAAACGAACTGCTAGCGGTCGGCGAAGAAGCAAAGCGCATGCTGGGCCGCACTCCGGCAAATATCGTCGCCACGCGGCCGCTTCGCGATGGTGTCATCGCTGATTACGACAGCACGGAATACATGCTGAAGGCGTTCATTCGCCGTGCGGCTCGGCGCGCGCCATCGATGTTCGTAACCGTCGTCGTGGGAATCCCCAGCGGCGTGACAGAAGTCGAGCGCCTTGCTGTTATCGAGGCCGCGAAAAAGTCTGGCGCTTACCGGGCATTTGTCATCGAAGAGCCGATGGCGGCGGCGATTGGCGCGGGTATGCCGATAGAAGAGCCGATGGGCAACATGGTGGTGGATATCGGTGGCGGTACGACCGAAGTTGCGGTGATTTCGCTGGCCGGAATTGTGCACTCGCGATCGGTTCGCGTGGCGGGCGACGAACTCGATGAAGCCATCATCAACTACGTTCGACGCGCCTACAATTTGTTTATCGGCGAGCGCACCGCCGAACAGGTCAAGATCGAACTTGGTAGCGCCTATCGCCTGGAGACTGAACTGCAAATGCAGATCAAAGGGCGCGATTTGATCACGGGCTTGCCGCGCAGCGCGGTCATCACCAGCGAGGAAATTCGCGCCGCGATCGCCGAACCCGTGAACACAATTGTAGAAGCCATCAAATTGACCCTGGAAGCGACTCCACCTGAGCTCGCCGCGGACGCGATGAACAACGGCATTATGCTGGCGGGAGGTGGTGCTTTGTTACGCGGACTGGATACACTGATTCACCAAGAAACAGGAATGCCGGTCATCATCGCAGAAAATCCGCTCGACTGTGTCGTAATTGGCACCGGGCGAATGTTGGAACTCATCCACGAGAAACCGGCAATCCGACGCATGTTGGAGAAGGCATCGAGAGGGTAGAGCGCATTCGGGCCGCCGATTGGTGGTGGCTGGTCATATTCATCGTCCTCGGAATCGCCCTGGGAAGACTCCAGAATCTGGCGCGCGCAAAGGGCAAAATTGACCCCATTTCTCAGTCGGTTTCTGCGGTAACCCTGACCCCAGCCAACGCGATTACCGGTTCAATGGGCGCGCTGAGCGACACAATCAGTTCTTGGGGACAATCGCGCCGGTTGATGGAGGAGGCTCGGGCACTCAAAAGCCAAGTCGCCGCGCTCAAGCTGTATGAGCACGAAAACCAAGTGCTCAA
>CAYRAX010000195.1:0-4509 GCA_964422285.1 uncultured Chthonomonas sp. | reverse complement strand
AGGTCACTGTTCCTTGGTCGTCAATTGATGCCTTCACCTGGGAGAGCTTGAGCGGCTCAATCTGCTGGTCAATTTGGATGGAGTTGTGGCCCGGCAACAACGATGGATTCACGCAGGAAACCTGCCAAGAAGTGGCGGGCTGCCCGATCCGCGAACTCTTTGAACGGAGCCAATTCATCATGGGAGCGTAATCCACGCTATCCGCGCCCGGAGCGGGGTCCTTGTCCCACCAATGACCGGCGCCTGGCTCTTCGTACAACTTTACTTCCGGCGAAATTCCAGTCAGCGCGCTTAGCATTGTTCTGGCTTCGGTGACGGGTACGTTATCATCTGCGTCCCCATGAACCATGAAGATGGGCAAGTTGCTGAAGTTGGCCTTCAGGAGCAGCGTATCGCTGGGCGAAGATGCCCGGTTCAATATGCTCCCGACTGCGTCCGTTTCGGGCCACTTGACACCACCCGCATAGCTGAAAAAGCTGACCCAGCCGGCGCACGGTGCAATGGCATCAAAAGTATTGGCGTAGTGCGCGGCGATGTTCCAGGTCCCGTGACCACCCATGGAGTGTCCGGTCAGCAAAAGAGCCTTCGCCCGCTGGGAAAAGGGGTTCCAAATCATGATCCCCGCCTTCTCCAAGACCTCGTCAAAGTCTTTCCGGCCGACATCCTCCCAATCAAATCCAAATGGTCGGCGGTTGGTGGGGCAGACAATGTCGGCCCAGTCCTTTTGACCATAGGCTTGGGCCTGGCCCAGCGCCTCGACGCTCGCGCCGTGCAAGCTCATGATCAAAGCCGTGGCCTTGGTTGGGTCTTTGCAGGGATTCACCGCGTAATATTGCACGCTGCCATCGATGTCGCTGACAAAAGCTTGCTTATATGGTTCCCCAGTCTTGCGGGTGGTGACGGGTAGCTCAACTTCGATAGCGCGATTTCGCACGAACTTGATCGTCGCGAAGTATTTCCCATCTCTGCGCACCGTGGGGGCCGCCAATTTTCGCGTGGACATGGGGCCGATTGCCGTGGGAACTGGCGGCGGCGGGCGACGAATTGGGTTTGACGGTTCGGGTTGAAGGATAAGCGGCTCGTCTGTCGCGTTGCGCACAACAATGCCGGCGTAGCCGATTTCGGCATTATTCGGGATTGCGTCGCCGATGGTCAGGTCGCGCAAGTCCACGCTGACATCCCGCTTGATCGGTTCAAATTTGATCAGAAGTTCGCCGCGGCCGGTCGCGAACAGTAGTTCGTTGCGCCCTTTGTGCAAGCGAATTGGCAGGCTGACGTAGCCGTAGGAATAGGGGTCGCCCACGCGCGGCTCGCCGTTCACGAACACCATCGCGTGACCACGCGCTTCCAAAAAGACTTTCTGGTCTGCGGGAGAATCAACGAACGCCATTGCGTAGCCGCTGGCGAATGCATCGCCCCGATAGGTGCCGTCCTTTTCGGCCTCGGCTGGCTTCCAATCGGAGATGTCCACCTTGCCGGTCGTCACCATCGCAAACTCGACCGGATCAACCCGCACCGGCGTCCGCTTTTGGGGATAGGTCGGCGAAACACGAACTTCTACCACCGTCGGAGTGGCGAACAAAGTGCCGAGCATGAGAGCGAGCATCATTGCTCAGCATGTTATCCGGTTTGGCATCAACGGTCCTCAACGGATTCCTGATTACGGCAAAAAATTAGTTAGTTTCGAGAGAGCAGTTGCGTAGTTCCCCTTCTCCAATCGCGGCGCGGAGAAGGGGAGCTAGCCAAACCGAATTATCGGCGGCGGCGGGAGCGGACCACCAGCGCGAGGCCACCCGCGAGGGCAAGCCACGTAGCTGGTTCAGGAGCAACCACGCACGCCAGAGATACAGGGTTGGTTAGCTGACCGCTACCAAATGTGCCGCCCGCAACGCCCAACCCGACGTCAAATCGACCCACAAGGCCATCGGTTCCGGCTGCATTCAGGCCACAAGTAAACAGCACATCGCCGTGACCAAATGCAACTCCCTTGGTCGCGCTAAAGTCGGTCATGTTGATCTGAGTGATGGTTGTGAGCCCAAGGTCAAAGCCCATCACTCGACCAAAACCAGTCGCGAAATATCCCTTTTTGGTGGTTCCCCCAAGCGTCAGCTGGCCATCGCCAAACGCGACTCCAACCGCCTTTTGCGTAATCAGGCCGAGTCCGTTGGTGTAGCGTTCAACGGTGTTAAATCCAGCGAAGGCGAAGTAGATTTCGTTGTTGGCCGGGTTAAACGCGACTCCACTGGGGTCAGTATTGACTTGGATTGGGGTCACCACGCCTGTGCTGCTAATTCGCAATAGCCCGTTGGCGCCCGTACCGCCGATGCACAAGAACTCGCCGGTATTCGGATTGCGCGCCATTTGCACCGCAGACGATTGGAAAGGCAAACCGCCGATGAACCCAGCTTTGCGCTCACCAGTGTTGTAGTCAAAAGCGACAATCGCGCCGATGCCAGCGCCGGCGAGTGTGTCGCGGACGTAGGCGGTTCCCGTGGATTGGTCGATGACGATCGACTGAGGGTTATTCAGCCATCCCGCACCGAATTGGCCGAGATATGCGCCCGATTGAGGGTCAAACCGGTGGATGCTCTTGGTTCCAGCATCCAGAACGAGCAACATTTCGAACGAGGCATGCGCCCCACCGACCGCGCCACATGCGACGAGCAACGCAAAAAACTTGGAAATCTTCATGTCCGTCTCCCTGGCCCGCGCAAATGCACGAGCACGATACGGGAATTCTATCACACAACCGCTCAATTGCCAAGCTAAATTTTTAGCATCAGCGCTCGCTTTCGCCCGTGGATATGGCTGCAGTTCGATTTTCTCCCAAGATAATCTGGCGCACCGCTTGTTGGGCGAGGCGTTCGCCGGCGGCCGCTAGTGGATGAAAAATGAAGTCCGCGCCAGCGTCGAGCAGCACCGCATCTTCCTCATAGTGCATCGTTGTCGCCGCAACGATTCCTGGAAATTCGCGAGCGCGCAAGGCCCTTACAGACCGAATTTTGGCTTCAAAATCAGGCAGAGTGAGCAAAACGCCACGGATCAACGTGCAATCCAATCCGTGCCAAAGCTCGGGATCTTCGGCATCGCCATAAAGCACACGCCGATGCTTGGCCAGGTGCCGCGCCACCTTCGCCGGATCAGCGTCCAACCCCACCGGGTGCTGACCTTGTGCTTCCAATGCCTTATACGCTCCGCCGCCCGTGCGTCCCATGCCAACCACGACCCAATTCGCGCGGCCCAGCTTAGTTGGTTCACGGTCGGCGCGTGGGTTTCGCGGCTGGAACTTCCGCAATCGGTCGCCAAAACGCTCGTACAGTGCGTGCACCTGTCGCCCGAGCGGCGCAACAATCGCCATGCTGAGTAGCGCAGTAAGGCCGATGATCGGCCCCCACTTTGCATCCAAATGTCCCGATTGGACCGCCGCCGCCGTGGTGATCAGCGCGAATTCGCTGAAGCTCGCAAGGCCCACCGCGCTAATGAATGCGGTTCGAGATCTGAGCCCGAACAGCACGAATAGAACGAAGAACAGAAGCGCCTTGATCGGCAGCGCAAGTAGCAACAGGGCCACGATCGGCAAGTCATGCGCGGGCGGCAAACCAAGCAACCCGATTTGCAGAAAGAATGCGACGAGTAGCAGCTCGCGCACGCTCCACATGATCTTCGTCAGTTCGCCCGAAAGCGAGTGCCCCGCCAAGGTCACGCCAGCGAGCAGCGCGCCAAGCTCTGGCGACACGCCCAACGCCTTCGCGAGCGCCGCCCCACCCATCGCGGCGGCTACCCCAAACAGCAATAGCAATTCGGTGTGACCACTCCGCTCAACGATGTAGCCCGCGACGGGCCGGAGCAGAAGAATCGCGAACAACCCAAGCGACCAAATCGTCACCGATTTGCTACCGACAGCAACCAGCATCGCGATGGCAAAAAGGTCTTGCAGAATGAGGATTCCCACCGCGAGCCGACCATGGAACGTTGCCAGTTCGTTGCGAGATTCAAGCAACTTAATCGTCAACACGGTGCTGGAAAACGCGAGCCCCAAACCCAGAAGGATCGCCGCGCTGGATGCCAGGTGCTGGACCAGAAAGAGCAAGATGCAGGTGCCACCGATGACGACAAAATGAATGCCGCCGACGGCGAGTACCTCCAAGCTGACCAGGCTTTGCCATCGCAACTTAAGGCCGACTGTGAACAAGAGAAGATAGACGCCTACGGTCGCGAGCTCCGCGATGACCGGGCCCGATTTTTCACCGCGCAAGGCGAGAAATACGCCGGCGAGCAAGTAACCCACCAGCGGCGGAAAACCGATCCGACTGACGATCCACCCTACGCCAAAAGCGATTCCAATCCAAGCGTATTCCATGAGCCTTTCGCGACAGCATACGCGCTTTTGGTTGTGGAGCGTACTTGACGGCCCGGGCACGCTGGGCGTTGCAAAATTGTCGAATAGTGCTAGTTACTTTTCGTCTTCTTCGATGCTGCTTTCGAAGAGCTTGCGCAGGCGTTCGCGTT
>CAYRAX010000194.1:0-4575 GCA_964422285.1 uncultured Chthonomonas sp. | reverse complement strand
CACATGTCTGTTTACGAGAACATGGCATTTGGGCTTAAGGTTCGTGAACTCAAGAGCGGTTGGTGGCAACTTTCCCACCTCGCCGAAGCCAAAACCGTTCGGGCCGATATCGACCGCCGAGTCAACGAAGCCGCCAAGAAGCTTGACATCGCCCACCTTTTGCACCGCAAGCCGAAAGAGCTCTCGGGTGGCCAGCGTCAGCGCGTCGCACTGGGCCGAGCAATCGTGCGAAATCCCAAAGTCTTTTTGATGGACGAGCCGCTTTCGAACCTGGATGCCAAATTGCGCATTCAAACTCGGGCCGAACTGATTAAGCTGCACCGCGACCTGAAAGTCACGACGATCTACGTCACCCACGACCAGGTCGAGGCGATGACCATGGCCGACCGCATCGCGGTGATGAAAGATGGCAACTTGCAGCAGAGCGATGAAGCAGAAACGGTTTACAACAAGCCCGCAAATAAGTTCGTGGCTGGGTTCATCGGCGCGCCACCAATGAACTTTTTGGATGCGACGATCGAGCAAGACGGTTCAAACCTGGTTGTCAACATTGGCGAAGCAAAGTTTCCTCTTCCTGCCGATCACGCCGCCAAGACCCACGTGGGCAAAAAGGTGACGCTTGGCATTCGCCCCGAGTCGATTTTTGATGCGAACATGAACAATCCGGTCGCGACGACCGACCAAAACACGTTCACCGCTTCGGTCGACGTGATGGAGCCGCTTGGTCACGTTTACACGGTTTATCTGGACCTGGGCAAGCACCGATTGCTGGCGACGATTGATAGCGGAACTGGCATCAAGGAGCGCACGGAGCACAAGTTCTCGGTGAACCTGGAAGCTTTGCACATATTTGATGCTGAAACTGAGCAAGCGCTTCGGTGAAAAGGCAGCCACGGCCGCGGCGCCGTCCGGCCAAAGGAGAAGCCAACCAAGCACCGCAGCACGTCGGCATTCGCGAAGTCCTTGACGAAGTTGACATCCACATTTTGCAGCTATTGCAGCAGGATGGCCGCACGACCAACGCCGACCTCGCGCGGATGGTGGGGCTATCGTCTCCATCGGTTTTGCAGCGGGTTCGAAAGCTCGAAGAACTCGGCGTGATTCGAGCCTATACAACCGTCCTGAGCCACGAAGCGGTGGGTTTTGGCCTGCAAGTTTTCGTCCAGATCAGCTTGATGTTGCACCAAGATCAGCCCGTCGAGAGGTTCCTTCGCTCCATTCGCGCAATCCCGGAAATCCTTGAGTGCCACCATGTCTCGGGCGAATTCGACTTTCTACTCAAAGTCGTGGTGCGCGATATCGCCACCTATCAAAAGTTGGTGATGGAGCGGCTGAGCCAGATCAAGGGCGTCGGCAAGATCGAAAGTTGTTTCGTTCTGGGCACTGAGAAATACACGCTGCGTTTGCCGCTAGAATAAGTCTGTATGGTTCAAGGTCAAGGTTTTGATGCCATGTGGGAGCAGGTCGAGGCCGCTCGTTTGAAGCTGGTTGAATCGGTGCGTGCTTTGCCGCCGGAAAAGCGATCGTTGGAGACGCCAAAATCGCTGGCGCCGCTGGCGGTGATTGAGCACATGCGCCTAGCCGAAGACTACATCGTGCCGATCATCGAGGCGCAGAAGGGAAGGCCGCCGCACAAACCTGGGCCGAATTTTGTTTTTCGGCTGATCATCAAGTGGGCGCGCTCGGGCAAGAATATGCCGACGATCAAAGAAATGACCCCGACGGCGTTGCCTGACTTGGATTCTGCCGCCGCCAAGTGGGCCGATTTTCGCGCTGGGATTCACCCACTTTTGGCCGCAACGCCAGACGACCGCGCCATATTTCGCCACCCAATCATGGGCTGGATGGGTCGGATGGACATTTTGGAACTCTGGTCCGCGCACACGGAATACCATCAGGCTCGCCTGCCAAGATAGCCCGCCCCGTCGGGCTTGACACGTTGACGCTGGGTGCGCCATAATAGCCGTTGGACAAAGCCGAAGCGCGGAGTCCAAAATCAAACGCTTTAGGAGGCGAATGAGTCTGTTCTGTTCAATTTGAAACTGGACCAGTGCTGAAGCATCGCCGCCTTGCGTGAATATCGCGAGGTTTTTTTGTGCACAAATGAACCCGCGACAAGTTCTAAAGGACCAGAAATACCGAGGAATGAATGCCGACAGTTAATCAGCTCGTGCGAAAAGGACGACAAAGTAAGTCCTACAAGTCAAAATCGCCTGCCTTGAAGCAAAACCCCTTCAAGCGCGGGGTTTGTACTATTGTCCGAACCCAGACTCCGAAGAAGCCCAACTCGGCGCTTCGAAAAGTGGCTCGTGTTCGCTTGACGAACGGAATTGAGGTCACCGCCTACATTCCCGGAGTTGGACATAACTTGCAAGAGCACTCGGTTGTTCTCGTTCGTGGAGGCCGTGTTAAGGACCTTCCCGGCGTGCGCTACCACATCGTTCGCGGAACCCAACAAACCGCAGGTACCGCCAATCGAAAACAGGGCCGCAGCAAATACGGCTGCAAGAGACCCAAGCCCGCCGCCAAGTAAGGAGATTTGACACAAAATGCCACGAAAAGGACCCGCAGAAAAACGATTTGTCGCCCCGGACCCCATGTACGGTAGCGAACTTGTTCAACGATTCATCAACCGATTGATGTTGGATGGCAAAAAGGCCATCGCTGAGCACATTTTTTACTCCGCAGTGGAGCAGGCAGCCGCAAAGGCCGAAATTCCACCGCTCGAGCTCTTCGAAAAGGCAGTCGCCAACGTCATGCCCGCCGTTGAAGTTCGCGCTCGACGCGTTGGTGGCCAAAACTACCAAGTCCCGATGGAAGTTCGACCCGTTCGAAAGCGCACTCTCGCCTTCCGATGGTTAGTCGAAAACGCTCGAAAGCGCGGCGGCAAGAACATGATCGAAAAGCTGAGCGCAGAACTTTTTGATGCCGCAAATGGCGCAGGCGCCAGCATCAAAAAGCGCGAAGACACCCACCGCATGGCCGAAGCCAACAAGGCGTTCGCCCACTACCGTTTCTAAACCCAAACACCTTAATTTCAGGAGCCACTAGAACAGCCGTATGCCACGCAGTCACCCACTGGAACTTGTCCGAAACATCGGTATTGCCGCTCACATCGACGCGGGCAAAACGACCACGACGGAGCGAATCCTCTACTACACCGGAAAATCGCACAAAATCGGTGAGGTCCACGAGGGCGCGGCGACGATGGACTGGATGGAGCAGGAACAAGAGCGAGGCATTACGATCACCTCGGCGGCTACATCGTGCTTCTGGTCGGGTTCAAACAACGACAAACCCGAGCACAAAATCAATATCATCGACACGCCGGGCCACGTCGACTTTACCGTTGAAGTCGAGCGTTCTCTGCGCGTTCTGGATGGTTTGGTCGCGGTTTATTGCGCGGTCGGCGGCGTTCAGCCCCAATCCGAAACGGTTTGGCGACAAGCAAACAAGTACGAAGTACCTCGAATCGCATACGTCAACAAAATGGACCGCCTTGGCGCGGACTTTTTCAGCGTTGTGGATAAGTTGCGCGTTAGGCTTGGTGCAAACGCGGCCCCGATTCAAATCCCAATCGGTAGCGAAAGCGAATACAAAGGCTACATCGACTTGATCACGATGAAGGCGACGCTTTACAAGTCCGACGACGGCAAGAAATTTGAAGAAACCGACATCCCCGCGGACCTGGTTTCCACCGCCGCCGAATGGCGCGAAAAGCTGATGGAGTCCATCGCCGATTACGATGACACCATCATGGAGCGATTCTTGAACGGCGAAGAGATTAGCGAAGCCGATGTTCGAAAGGCTCTGCGCACCGGCACGCTCGCCAACAAGATCATCCCCGTTTTGAGCGGTTCTTCGTTCAAAAATAAGGGTGTTCAGGCGATGGTTGATGCGGTTGTCGATTTTCTGCCTTCGCCGCTGGATGCTGGCGCTGCGGGCGGCGTTAACCCGCGCACCGATGAAGAAGTGGAGCGCGCACCAGACGACAAGGCTCCGTTTGCCGCTCTGGCGTTCAAAATCATGTCCGACAAATACGTCGGCCGCCTGACCTTTATGCGGGTCTACTCTGGAACGCTTAAGAAGGGATCGCAAATTTTGGTCGCTTACCGCGATCCGCAAACCAACGAGTTCCGAACCCGAAACGAGCGCATTGGCCGAATTTTGGAAATGCACGCCAACGACCGAAAGGACATTGACGACGTTTCGGCGGGCGAAATCGTCGGCGTCATCGGCCTCGGCGATGTCCGCACCGGATACACGATTTGTGAAGAAGCGCACCCCGTTTCGCTGGAAGCCATCAAATTCCCCGAGCCGGTTATTCAGATCGCTATCGAACCCAAGAGCCGCGCGGATCAGGAAAAGCTGGGCACGTCGCTGCAGCGCCTCGCCGAAGAAGATCCAACGTTCCGAGTATTCACTGACCCCGAGAGCGGCCAGACGATCATTAGCGGCATGGGCGAACTCCACCTGGAAATCATCGTCGACCGCCTGAACCGCGAGTTCGGCGTGCAGGCCAATCAGGGCAAGCCGCAGGTCGCCTATCGCGAGACGGTTACCAAGGTCGCCAAG
>CAYRAX010000193.1:0-4666 GCA_964422285.1 uncultured Chthonomonas sp. | reverse complement strand
ATGTTTTCATTGGTCTGGTGGATGATCGTCGGTGGATGGTCTCTTGCCTTGGTCGGGATGAGTATCGACATTCTGCAGCTATTCCATGTTGTGACACCCAAAACTACATTTGCGTTTCAGCCAGAGGTCGAGAGCGGGAATCGGGCCGAACAAGACGTGACTCGAATGTGAGGATTACAGAAGAGAACTCTACGTGCAAAGCCCAGGCGCATGAATCGGGCCTCTCGGTCTTTATGACCGTCCGCTTCTACTCCGCCGACTGTCTGATTCCGATGACAGAGAGAGATGTCCTGTCCGTAGCCGGTGTGCTTCTTATCGGTCTGGTTTCGGGCCATGCACTTGTGAAAATCGACGTACTGGGTTTATCATGGCCAGTGCTTCCGGGTGGGTCGAGTCAGACAGTTGTGACTGCGAACCGTGTTGCATGATGTCATCATGATGCGTATAATTTGATGCATGCGCACCACAATCACCCTGGACAGAGATATTGCCGCACGACTTGAGGGCTTTCGCAAGCGACAGGACCAGACCTTTAAAGAGGCTGTGAATACGGCCCTGCGTGCCGGGCTTGATCGCTTGGAGGCTCCGGAAAAGAAACCGGCGAAACGGTACACCCTTCACGCGGTTTCCCTTGGGCCGCGTTTGCCAAATCTTGACAATGTTGCCGATGTGCTTGCGGCCATCGACGGTGAAGACGCCAAGTGATCTTGATCGATGCCAATCTCTTACTCTATGCAAAAGTCAAAGATTATCCGCAGCATCAGCACGCGCGTCACTGGTTGGAAGATCAACTCAATAGCGGGAAGCGAGTCGGTCTTCCCTGGCCGACCCTGCTTGCATTCATCCGAATAGGAACCAATCCTAAAGCTTTCAATCGTCCGTTGAGCGTCAGGGGAGCATGGTCTCAGGTCAAAGAGTGGTTGGCGATTCCAGCCGTGTGGATTCCGTTGCCGACAGATCGTCATGCCGCTATTTTGGGAGAACTGCTCCACGACACCGAGGCATCAGCAAATCTCGTTCCGGATGCTCATCTCGCTGCGCTTGCTATTGAACATGGATTGATACTCCAGAGTACGGACGGAGATTTTGCTCGCTTTTCTCAGCTGCAATGGCAGAACCCGCTTCGCAAGAAGCATCTGGACTAAGGCTCACGAGTCATAAGTATTCCCTACATCCAACAGATGGAGCATCGTGTATGAAACAAGATCAGAGCAAGCTGTCAACCGCCACTCGCATTGAACGAGATACGATGGGGGAGTTGGCTGTTCCTGCCGAAGCCTACTATGGAGTGCAGACGGCCCGGGCCATCGAGAATTTTCCGATCAGTACGCTTCGAATGCCGCGATCCGTCATTCGAGCTATGGGAATGATCAAACGGGCGGCTGCGACCGTGAACCACGCTCTTGGGTTATTGGACAAACAACCGGCGGAGGCGATTAAACGGGCGGCCACGGAAGTGGTCGATGGCAAGCTGGACGTCGAGTTTCCCGTGGACATTTTTCAGACCGGATCCGGCACGTCCACGAACATGAACACCAACGAGGTTATCTCAAATCGTGCCACGGAATTGCTCGGTGGTGCGCGAGGCAGCAAGCTGGTGCATCCGAACGACCATGTCAATCTCGGCCAGTCGAGCAACGACGTGATCCCCACGGCCATTCATATCGCCGCCTCGGAGATGATGCAACACAAGCTTCTTCCTGCATTGACTCGATTGCACAAGGCATTGAAGAACAAAGCGAAGGAGTTCGACAAGATCGTCAAGATTGGACGGACGCACCTCCAAGACGCCACGCCGGTTCGCCTGGGACAAGAATTCAGCGGCTATGCTCGTCAGATTGAGCTCGGGATTCAACGAGTCAAGCAGGCTCAGGTGGCCTTAAGCGAAGTGGCCTTGGGTGGAACTGCCGTAGGGACAGGGCTGAACTGTCATCCGAAGTTTTCTGCGAAAGTGATGTCGATTATTTCGAAAGAGACCGGCTGTTCATTCAAAGAAGCCAAGAATCACTTTGAAGCTCAATCAGCGCAAGACTCGCTCGTTGAGGCAAGCGGGCAGTTGCGAAATATCGCCGTGAGCCTCATGAAGATCGCCAACGACATTCGCTGGCTCGGGTCCGGTCCTCGTTGTGGACTCGGGGAAATAAATCTGCCGGAGACGCAACCAGGGTCATCCATAATGCCGGGTAAGGTGAATCCCGTCATTGCCGAGTCTGTGACGATGGTCTGTGCCCAAGTCATTGGAAACGATGTCACGGTGACGGTGGTCTGGAAGGCGGCGAATTTTGAAATGATTGTGATGATGCAGGTCATGGCCTATAACCTGCTCCAGTCGATCGAATTGCTCGCGACGGCGTCGAATAATTTTTCTGCAAAATGTATCGAAGGCATCAAGGCGAATGAGGAGCGTTGCAAGAGTCTCATTGAGGAAAGTCTGGCCATGTGCACGGCGTTGGCGCCGGAGATCGGGTATGAAGCCGCGGCGAAACTGGCAAAGGACGCCTACAAGTCCGGGAAGACCGTTCGGCAGGTGGCAAAAGAGCAGAAGGTGTTATCAGAGAAGCGGCTTGGGGAGCTTCTGGATCCGTGGCGCATGACGGAGCCAGGCGGGCCGGTAGGCAGCGCGGGAGGGTAATAGAAACGTATTGACGGTATGAGCAGAGCAGTAACCTGCGGAAATTTTTGATCTGTGGCATAGGCTTGAACCACGTGGGCCAGCAGGCGGTGCGAGAGGCGGTGAGATGAGAGAACGAGTCTTGTCTTCCGGCAGCGGATCTGTATACTGAATGACAATGAGTCGAGCCTCGTCCTATTTTCCTTGGACAAGCCGTGTTCTCGTCTTACTGATCGCCGGGACAATCTCCGGCTGCGTTACCGGAACTCGTCACACAACCACCTCTGATCGGACAACGATTCCCACAATGGGAACGCGGGGCATGTCGTGTTGTGCCATGGCGAAGGCAATGCCACGGCAGACGGCACTGGCCAAAACAGCGGTACGATTTGTCGGACAATCTCGAATTCAGATCGGGGGCCGAAGTTTCAACCCTGATTGTTCCGGTTTTGTGCGAGGTGTCTATGCCTCGCAGCGCGTCGATCTCTATAGTGGATTAGGAGAACTTGATGGTGGAAACGGGGTGGGACGCATTTACACCCACGTGATGGAGCATGGGCGGATTCATTATGGCCCTACCGTTCATCCAGGAGACTTGGTCTTTTTTCATAACACGTGGGATTTCAACGGAGACGGCTTACCCAACGATCCGCTGACTCATATTGGAGTGGTGGAGAAGGTCGAGCCCGATGGCACCGTGCTCTTCGTCAGTTCACTATCACGCGGGATTGAACGCTACCGGATGAATCTGCAGCATCCCGATATCCACAAGACGGCCGATGGTCGAGTCTTCAACGACTTCCTTCGTCGCAAGCGGTTTAGTGACGGCATGGGGACCCATTACCTGGCTGGGCAGTTGTTTGCGGCGTTCGGAACCCTTTCACCCTAGCCTGTGGGCTACTCTCGCGTCTTGTTCTGTTCTCCTGCACATGAGCGATTGTCCTGCATACAATGACATTCTCTTCTTCAACTCTCGGAGAGCGCGGACTGATGACGCGTTCGGAAAGATAGGCGTGTGATGCCGATGACGACGGAGACGACCGACACAACTCATATCCCAGCCGATGTCCTGCAGCGAAAGATTGTCCCGATTATCGCCAAGGAACTCACTGTTGGAGGTCCGCAAGTAGCTGCTGCGGTGGCATTGCTCGATGAAGGAGCGACGGTTCCTTTTATTGCGCGGTATCGGAAAGAGGTAACAGGAAATCTTGACGACACACAACTCCGGACGTTGGAAGAGCGGCTGCGTTATCTGCGTGAGCTGGAGGAGCGGCGCGCGGCCGTGCTGGCTTCTATTGAGGAGCAAGGGAAACTTACGGATGCCTTACGCATGACGATCGAGGCGGCTACCACCAAACAGGCTGTTGAAGACCTGTATCTTCCATTTAAGCCGAAACGACGCACGCGTGCCCAGATCGCGCGTGAAGCGGGGCTCGAGCCGTTGGCCGATACTCTCTTAGCTGATCCTCTGTTGGTTCCTGAGCAGGAAGCACTTAAGTTCATTCGTGTTGTGCCGGCTTCGGAAGGAGTGGAAGCCGTCAATGTGCCGGATGTCAAAGCCGCACTCGAAGGGGCTCGGGACATCTTGATGGAACGGTTTGCGGAAACCGCCGATCTTCTCGCCGCGATACGAACACGTTTGTGGAACGAGGGCGTCTTGACGTCGACAGTGATGAAGGACAAGGAAACGGCGGAAGAGGAAAAGTTCCGTGACTACTATGCCTATTCGGAACCGATCAAGGCCATTCCCTCGCACCGAGCGCTGGCCCTGTTCCGAGGTCGTACCCTCGGGGTATTAAAGCTTGAGCTGGGTTTGGGAGAGGCGCTCGAGGCCATGGTCCCACATCACTGTGTCACCATGATTGCCGCTCATGCTGGCATTGCCGATCGAGGGCGACCGGCTGCAGGGACATCTGCTGACGCCGCATGCGTCGCACGCGCAACCGACACAGCCGACGGTTCTCCCGGCGCTCGGCACGGCGTGCGACTGGGTGTTGCGCCACCGCGAGTGGATCGTCACCGCGTCGCGCGACGAGCTGCGCGACCGTTTCCCGA
>CAYRAX010000192.1:0-4672 GCA_964422285.1 uncultured Chthonomonas sp. | reverse complement strand
TGACGAGCGAGTACGGTCCAATCGAACGGGCGTGAATCTTCTCGTCGGCAAGGTGCTCGAGCTTCAAGATGTACATCACGCCGACGGTGATCGGGTTGGGGACGCGGTCTCCGGTGAGGCCGTCGCGGACGATCGATTTGCATGAGTGCGGGTCTAGGCCAGCGCGGTCGAAAACGTTCGACTCCACGAGGTCCAAGATCGACTCGTAGACTTCGTCCTTAGCGTTCGCGGCGGGACCAGTTTGCTCGGGCAAATCTTGCGGCTCCCAGTTTTCGGCGTCGATTTGCAGTAGCTCCTCGGTCGACTTAACCGCGGGGCCAGAAACCACCGAACTGATCCACTCAAGCCGCTCCTTATCGAGCTTCTTGAGTTCTTCCTTGACCTGCGCACGCATGTCCGCGTAGCTGTCTTCTGCCGTGAATGTCATGCCAAGCTGGAGCTCAACATTGACATAAGCAGCCATCACTTTGCGGCGGAAATGCTCGCCAAGAACTTGGACTTCGGCAAGAATCTCGGACTCGGTCGCGCCTTCAAACGCGGGGCACTCGTAGCGAATGCCAAGGTTTCGGCCAACGTAGCCGAGGTGCGTTTCCAAAATCTGACCGATGTTCATACGGCTCGGAACACCGAGCGGGTTCAGAACGACATCGACTGGCGTACCGTCCGCGAGCATCGGCATATCTTCCACTGCCATAACGCGGCTGATAACGCCTTTGTTTCCGTGGCGGCCCGCCATCTTGTCACCCACCATCAGCTTTCGCTTTTGGGCGATGTAGACCTGAACGGTCATGTTTGTGCCAGCGGGCAATTCGTCGCCGGGAATTTGAATCAGCGGCTCATCGGTTCGATCGCAGATCAAATCGTCGCGCTTCTTCGATTCCTTATAGATGTAGTTGATGCTCGGCGAGAGGTACTTGTATCGGCTGAAGACCTTAACGTCGACAACTGTTCCCTTCTCACCGTGCGGCAATCGCAGCGAAACGTCGCGAGTTTCTTCGGCTTTCTTACCGAAAATCGCGATGATGAGTCGCTCTTCCGCGGTCATTTCGGTCTGGCCCTTCGGCGCAACCTTTCCAACCAGAATATCTTCGGGTCGAACCTCTGCACCGATTCGGATGATGCCGTTTTCGTCTAGGTCCTTCAGTGCATCTTCGCCAACATTCGGGATGTCGCGCGTGATTTCCTCCGGCCCGAGCTTGGTATCGACCGCTTCGGTCTCATGCCGCTCGATATGGATCGAAGTGTAAACGTCGTCCTTGACCAATCGCTCGCTGATGAGGATCGCGTCTTCGTAGTTGTAACCGCCCCAAGGCATGAACGCGACGAGCACGTTTTGGCCGAGAGCAAGCCGAGCATTATCACACGTCGGACCGTCTGCAAGCGGATCACCCTGCAAAACGCGTTGGCCGGGGAAAACAACCGGTCTGTGGGTGAAGCACGTGGACTTGTTGCTCTGCACCATGTGCATGAGCTCGTAATTGTCCAGGTCTCCGGCGTCCGTGAGGATCGTGATTTCCTGCGCGGTGACGGTGTGGATGGTTCCACTTCGTCGTGCAACCACAGCAGCACCCGAGTCGACGGCGGCCGTTCGTTCGTAGCCGGTACCGACAATCGGCGCATCGGAGCGCAAGCATGGTACGCCTTGGCGTTGCATGTTCGCACCCATGAGAGCGCGGTTCGCGTCGTCATTTTCCAAGAACGGAATGAGCGCCGTCGCGACGGAAATGATCTGCTGCGGCGAAACGTCCATGAGATCGACGCTCTCGCGAGGAACGATCGGGTAGCTGGCGCCACCAAACTCGCGGTCGCCACCAGGACATCGCACTTGAACCTTTTCGCTCAAGATTTCGCCGTCGGGTCCGAGCGGAATATCTGCTGGGGCGACGCGATAGCTAAAGTCTTCCTGAGCGGTCAGATAAACGACCTCGTCGGTGACCTTGCCGTCCACAACGCGTCGATACGGGGTCATGATGAACCCGAACTCATCGACGCGAGCGTGGGTGGTGAGCTGGCTGATAAGACCAATGTTCGGTCCTTCTGGCGTCTCGATCGGGCAGATGCGGCCGTAGTGGGACCGGTGAACGTCGCGAACTTCCAGCTTGGCGCTGGTTCGTTGCAAGCCTCCGGGCCCTAGGCTCGAAAGTCGTCGCTTGTTCGTGAGCTCGCTCAGCGGATTGGTTTGATCCATGAACGTGCTCAACTGGTTGCTGCTGAAGAAGCTCTTGATGCTCGCGCTGACTGGCTTCACGCTCAAGATGATGCCGGGGAGTAGGTTCTCCTGATCGGCACTCGTCATACGTTCGCGGGCAACCTTTTCCATGCGCGCAAAGCCGAGTCGAAGCTGGCTTTGCAGCAATTCGCCGACGCTGCGGACGCGCTTGTTGCGAAGGTCGTCGATGTCGTCCCGCTCGGCGTCTTTCGCCAAATAGGGCTCCATCGCGAACATCATCGCGGCTAGGTCGTCGCTGGTGAGGTTTCGAACGCGCGCTGGGACGTCGATTCCCAGTCGCTTGTTCAAGAACCGGCGGCCAACCTTACCGAGATCGTATCGCTTGACCTCGAAAAATTGGTTGTAAATCAGAGCTTTGGCGGCGTCATCGGTGGCCGCTTCACCCGGTCGCAAGCGCTTGAAGATATCGAGCACCGCTTCGCGCATGTTCGTCGTCTTGTCGGCTTCGAGAGTGTTTTCGACAACCGGCGGCAGCGCGAGCAACTCGATCGAATCCAATCCGAGCGACTCAATCTTCTTTGCCGTGTCCTTGTCGATGCGCTGCAGCTTGTGGATGACCACCTTGCTGCCTTCCATAACGTCTTCGACCGGTCGTTTACCCAACAAATCGTCGGCGTTTGGCTTTTCCAGAACGACCTCTCGGCCAAAGTGCCACACCATTTCTTCGTTGGTGCTCAGCGCGCTTTCGCAGGCGATTGTTTGCTCCAACACCTCTGGCGACATACCCGCGAGGACTTTGGTTGTGAGAACCACGCCCTTGTCGAGCAAAACTTCGCCGGTTTCGGCATCCGCCAATGGTTCGGCGAGCTTCTTGCGAGCCGCATCCTTGACCTTGAGCGAGTACCGAATTCGTCCGCACAGCTTGTCGGGATTGTTGGAATCAAAAAATGCGTGCAGCGCCTTCATCAACTGGGTGATGGGCAGCTTTTTGGTCTGGCTCAGTTGGGTGTGAACGACCAGATTGGAGTCGCTTTCGAACTCAAGCCACGGACCTTCGGTGGGGATAACGCGGGCCGAGACGATGACTTGCATCGAGCTATCCACGCCTTCTTCAAAATAGAGTCCTGGCGAGCGGCTGAGCTGTGAAACAATGACGCGCTCCCGACCATTGATGACAAAGGTTCCCTTATCGGTCATCAAGGGCAGGTCGCCCAGATACACTTCGGTTTCGAGCTCTTCACGATCGCGGCCGCCAAACTTTACGGTCGCCTTGATCGGCGCCTCATAGGTCATGTCGCGATCGCGGCACTCTTGAAGGCTATATTTGGGCTCGCCTAGGTTAAAATCGACAAATTCAATAAAGTTGGATTGGGTGAAATCCCATATTGGAGAGAAAGTTTTGAAGAGTTCTGGTAGTCCTTCTTCCAGGAACCATTTGTACGAATTCAGTTGTAGCTCGATTAGATTTGGTACTTCGAGGAAACGGCCAATCCGTTTCGAAGTAGGTTGGATAACCTTCATCCATTCCTCCAGGGGGTTTTGCGCAAACAGAAATCATACCCCATTGGTGCAGCCAGGGTCAACGCCTGCGCAGTGTTTTGTTGATGTTTTGTTCAGCGGGTCGTCCACGCTTTTTTCAGGCACAAAACCAGGATGACAACGCTGAACAGCGTCCAGACGCAGGCCCAGAAAATGGCGGGAATCCCGGTTGAACGCTGCAAGATCATCGCATCGCTCATGGTTTTTGGCGAGCTGGAAATAATGATGAGCGTTTGCAACGACTGGAACGCGTTGATGCACTGCTGGATGCCCATGAATTGGCCCGAAAAAACGGCTGCCTCGGGGGTGAGCCGGTTACCAAAATAGGCAAGCGCGACGATCCAAGATGCTCCCGCGACGAGGCCCACGAGATCGCCACGCACGAAAATCAGCATCGAAAGGGCGAGAATCGCAGCAAGTCCAACCATCATACGGCTGGCTGATTTGGCGTTGCGCGAAAGCACGATCATCCAGCCACCGGCGAGCGACGCACCCACATAGCCTGCCGAGCCGACAATCAGGGTCAATCCGCCCGATATTTGGGTGACGCCGCTACCGTCGCTGAAGACCTTGATATCGGACACGTTGCCCCGCGTTCCCAAAGCCGCCAACGCGTGAAAGAGTTCATGGATATGGGTGTTCAGATAGGTCACCGGCAGCAGAAATAGGTTCGCGATGGGGATGAATAACAGTGCCGCGCTCAGGATTGCGGCCGCGACAAGCGACTTTTGGGGCTTTGTCATTGCGGGGTTGTTTGGTGGCATCTCTGATAAGGATAACGCCATTCGCGCGCCGTGGGCTTCATAAAAATTTTCCCATTCTCGAAGCACCGGTACGTACCGGACGGAGATTCTCCAGCCAGGGCTTGGAGAGGGTGACCACTACAATTCGGTCCCCTTCTCCAAGCACCGGTTGGAGAAGGGGATTTAGGGGATGAGGCAATTACAAAATTGTGATCGCAAC
>CAYRAX010000191.1:0-4688 GCA_964422285.1 uncultured Chthonomonas sp. | reverse complement strand
ACGTATCATCCGTTTCTAAGAATTTTTCGAAAGTGTGTGCGATGAGGTCGTCTTCGATCATGTCCCACAGCGGCTGATTGGGAATATCGAATAGCACAGCAACGGGGATGCCCGTTGATTCCGCAGCGTGTAGCGCCCGTTCCAGGTCTGTTTCGTTCGCCGCTCCACCGGTGATTTCCAGCACGATGGAACCAGGAACGGAGATTTGTTCGGGAAAAACCATCGCGAGCGCGTGCACCCACGGCGACCCTTGCCAAATTTGGCTGACAAAGTGAATGAGCGTTGTGTTTCCCTCTTTGGCCGAAACACGCCAACGAAACTCGCCATCGGATGCATTAAGGTAGTCCATCAACGGCGATTTGGGGTTCACGGCATCACTTTACTTTATTGGGCGGTGGATGCGAACGGTCCGGTATTCTCACGACGTCTTGACATCACGCGCTATACGTGGGACAATAGGCAACGACAGTAAAACGCTGTGAATTACGCAGGCGGAATGAAGATGAAAAAAGTTTGGACCAAAACATTTGTGACAGCCGCAATCTGTGCGGTGATGGCCGTACAGGCAACGGCATTGGCTATGCAAGACGTCAAGATCGACAAAGCAGTCAATAGCCCCACCATAACGATTCGATATTCCAAGGTCAAGCCTGCGTTGATTGAACTGCGGTTGAACGGCAAAAGCGTTTCCACCCGAACGATCTCATCGACCGAAGACGCCGGTGAAACGAACTTCACGATCGACCTGAGCACCCTCACCGCCGGCGATAACAAGATCGAAGCAGTGCTCTTTGATAAGGATGGCAAGGTCCTCGCCACCCAAACTTCAACGATGTTCGCCGAACTCGACTCGGAGGCAGCCGTCACGCTGCAAGGCCCTCGGTCGGGCGACACCGTTAAGGGCAACATCGAAATCAAGCTCGGCGTCAACCGAGACTTCAAGGAAATGTATGTCAGCTTTTTCATAGACGACGCTTGGAAATCGCTGAAAAATTATCCGCCTTACAATTTCATCTGGGACACGACGCGGTTCAGCAATGGCTGGCACGAGATTCAAGCGTGGGTGGTCGACGAGAAGAACGACACCTACAAGACGCGAAAAGTCCGCGTTTATGTGAACAATCCCGGCGGCCGAACCGAGCGAGTTAACCCAGCAACCACGGTGACCACTGCCAAGCCAGCGAATATCAAGCCGGTAGCAAAGGCTCCAGTCGCCAACGTTGGAACGATCGCTCCAGCGGTTGTGGCCAAAACCCCGTCGATTCCACCGGTTGGGGCGATTGTCAGCAACGTCATCGCCGCCAAGCCGACTCAAGCTAAGGGCCTCGCCCCGCTCCCCGCGATCAGCGGCGGAGTCGCCACCGATCAACGCCTGATGGTTCCGACCGGACGCCGAATTGTGAAGCCAACGGCTCCAGCCGTCAAGCCCGCAGTTGCAATGAAAACTACTCAAACGCCGAAAGCTCCGGTAGCAAAGGCACCCGTCGCTAAAGTGCCTGTCGCCAAGCCTCCGGTAACCAAAGCTGCTCCAGTAGCAACGAAGGCCGCAGCTGCCGCGCCAATGTTGACCATCGGTCACGGCGTTCGACTGCCCAACATCGGCAACTACAACATTGTTTACGCTGGCAAGCCCGTCCACTTCGACGTCTCGCCACGAGTTGAAAATGGCATTCCGCTCACCCCCTTCCGGCACCTCTTCGAGCACGCTGGCGGCAAGGTTGGCTGGGTTCACTCGCAAAAGCGCGTCATCGCAAACGGTTTGGGCAAAGATATCGAGCTCAAGATCGGCGACTCACGAGCACTGGTCAACAAGAGCTGGATCAGCTTGGAAAGGGCTACATTCATCGAGTCCAATCGCGCCGTTGTGCCGCTGAGCTTCATGAGTGCCGCGCTCAACGTGAAGATCGACTACGATCCCGCCCACAAGCATGTTTTGATCACGAACAAGTAACGAACAGTAACCTCTCCCTAGATCAAGCCACAGCGGTTGACGCTGTGGCTTTTTCTGTTTGTTCTGCCGATAGTTTTATCTGGAAGCGAAGATTTCGAGAGCATGCGGCACCAAAACAAGCTTGATTCACAAATGCGCCTCATTGGCGCACTATGGTGCGCGTTCCTTCTCATGGGGGGCGTGCTCGCCTTCTTGGCAGTGCACAAGATGGCTGAAATCAATACAGACGTCGCCGAAAAAAGCTTCCGCCACCTCGCGCGCACGATTTCTGCGACCATCGATGGAGACCGGCTCCACCGTACGATGCCCAAAGCTACCGCCGAAGCGCGGCAATATGTTTACGATGAACTCGGCAAGATTCGGGACCTAGACCCTTCCATCGACAGCGTCGGTCTTTTTGAATACAAAGATGGCTTCCGCCGTGTCGCCGAGTCCCACAATCCTGCGGTTGATCCTGACCGCGACGGCGTGATCAACTCGAACTTGATGAGCGCCGCCAAAAGTGCGGTTGAATCGCAGGCGCCGGCGTTCGACATCAATCCCAACGGTTTTCGCTCCTCTGTGATCCCTGTTCTCAGCCATGGCAAGCCTATCGGCGCCATTGTGATTACGGCAAGCCAGAACAACTCGAAGGCAGGCACAAAATACGATCTTACGACTGCAGCACTGCTGACTGGCGTGGCTGCCGTTCTGGGCATTATCTTCGCAACCCTTTTTGCGTTCACCATCCCCATGCGCAAGCGCACGGTGCAGGCCATCCACGCTTCCAGCAAGGCCAAAACCCGCGCGACCCAAGTTGTGCTGATTTTGCTCGTTTGCGCCGCGTCATTGGCGAGCGCAATCACGGTTGTCGGTGCCCAGCGATCGTCCAAGCTTGATACCGAGTGGATCAAGATGACGATGATGGCGAACGACTTGAGCGAGACGCTCGACCAAGTTCGACCCGGCGACGTTTTGAGCGATGAAGAGGCCGAAGAGATCGCGTCGAACTTGTCCCTTTTGGGTTGTAGCTCCGACGCCCAACGCGTCCGATCCATCGCAAACTCATCCAATTCGGTTTGGCCCGACGGCCTCGCTACCGAAATTCGAGAGCGACTATCGGCAAACGCTTCCCAACGGGTCCGCGATCGAGATGCGATCTTGAATAGCGTCGGCTCGCGCTCCAACTTGATGGTGGTTGTTGCTATCGTGGCGGCGCTACTTGGCGGCGTTGGTCTCATGTCGGTTTTGCGCGCGTCGGCCCAGCAGCGGGCGGTTTCCGAGGCTACCGAAGAGCGAGACGCGGTCAGCGAACTGTATCAACAATTGATCAATAAGGTTCCAATTGGGCTGTTCAGGTTCCGAGGCGGAAACTTGATCAACGCAAACGTTATGTTCACCAGCCAGCTCGCGGGCGGCACGACCTTGCCGCTGGATGACGCCTTCAACGCTGCGATTTCGGACGAGGACAGGCAGTTCGTTCGTCAGTCATTGGCCTATTACGAGCAAGAGCGAACGCAGTTCTCATTCAACTTCCGCATGTACGACGTGGTCGGCAGCCGTCGCTACATCGAATGCCGGGGCATGCCGACGTTCCTTTCAACCGGCGAGTTCGACCACCTGCTTGTGTTCTGCGTGGACATCACCGAGTCCGTGGAAGCCACGCTCGAATTGATGGAAAAGAACGAGGCGCTCGCCGAAGCACTGGAAATCATCGAGCGCACATTCGACCAAACGCTCGGTCTCTTGATCAAAGCGATCGATGCCAAAGACCCCTACACGGCGGGCCACAGCGAGCGCGTCATGCAATATTCGGTTGCCTTGGGTCAGCGGCTCGGGCTGTCGGCCAAGGACCTTGCAACCTTGCAGAAAGGCGCCTTGGTGCACGATATCGGCAAAATCGGCGTACCCGATGGCATCCTGACCAAGCCCGACAAGCTCACTGACGAAGAATTCGAGATCGTCAAGCTCCACCCGGAGATTGGCTACAAAATTCTGATGCATATGCCGTCGTTCCAGGAGTGCTTGCCCATCGTGCGGTACCACCACGAACGCTTGAACGGCACCGGCTACCCGTGTGGCCTTAAGGCCGACGAACTCTCGCTTTCGGTTCGAATCTGCGCGGTGGCGGACGTATATGACGCTCTCACGAGCGATCGATCCTACCGTAAAGGCATGAGCGACCTCGAAGCCCTAAGAATTATTACGAGAGAAGCGCAATCGGGCCACCTTGACCCTCAAGTCGTGGACGTTTTAACCGAAATGTTGTTTGAGGCACATCAAAACGTGTCCTCGGAGCAATTCAAGGCAGCTTAGACATGGGAGCAAACTTCGACCACGAAACGACCAGCGCCGCCATTCGCGTTTCGACGCAATGGAATACGCGCTCATGTTCCCACCCCAATATGATGAACCGGTCGCATCGGTCGTTACGGACATCAGTTTGGGCGGATTGCAGGTGCGCGCAAAACAACCTGTAGACGAGGGCAGCCAATTCCTGATGCACATCAGCCAGGCTGACGAAGACCCGATTGTTACCGCGGTTGAAGTCAAGCATTGCAACGTGATCCGGCCCGGCCTATACGCTATTGGCGTACGGTTCTTACCTGGAGCCAGCGAGCAGCGAATGAAGCTCGTAAGCTACGTTCACGCGGCATTCGAAAGCCGCAGCATGCTGGTCGCTTAGGTTCATCGCGGGGAAATGTGAGCCGGCTGGGACTCGAACCCAGGACCCACGCCTTAAAAGGGCGTTGCTCTA
>CAYRAX010000190.1:0-4709 GCA_964422285.1 uncultured Chthonomonas sp. | reverse complement strand
GGCCCAGACTTTTTGAAACGAAACGCCTGAAATGCTCGTGAGGATATCGATCCGATAGGGCTCCACGCCGAGCATAAAGACCTTTCCCACTGTGCGTAAATCATCAACTTCGACGCCAGCCTCCCCAAATCCAAAGTCAACGAGCACAGTCAATAACCGTTCAGGATTGTCGTGTTCAACGTCCACGAAGATATCTAGGTCGAGCGTCATTCGTGCGCAACCATGGAAAGCCTAAGCGTGGGCTCCAACCACCACGTACCTAACTCTTTTCGAGCTCAGTAACTCTAAGAACTCTTTCAAGTCGGGGGAAAGGTCCATAGCGATCTTTGATCATGCGCAAGAGTAAGGAAATTCGCTCCTGGGGCGTCATCGCCAACATCTGTTCGCGGCTGTAGGCGTCGGCAGATTGGTGCGAGTCAAAGCATCTTATCTCGCCGTCGCGTTTGCGCATGATCCATAGTCTACCTAGCAGTCCCATGTGAACTAAGCGAACCGGTAAACTCAACGCCTACTCCATGGACTATCGACGACGTTACATTCGACAACTATTTGACCAAGGCCCCGGCACAAAAACCGACGCATTTGGCTGGGTGAAAACTCGCCGAGACAGCAAAGGCGTCAGCTTTGTCCAGCTCAACGATGGTTCATGCCAACGAGACCTGCAGGTCGTCATTGATGCGGGCACGATTTCGGAAGACCAGCTGAAGCGGATCACGACCGGTGCTTGCGTGCGCTTTGGTGGCGAAATTGTGGAATCCCCCGCGGCGAGTCAGGCCGTGGAGCTCAAGGCGACAGATCTGGAAATTTTTGGCGAAGCAGACCCAGAAAAATATCCGCTTCAAAAGAAGAGCGCGAGCATGGAATTCCTGCGAGAAATCGCTCATCTGCGAGTGCGCGGCAACACCTTTGGCGCGGTCTTTCGGGTTCGCAGTTGCGCCGCCTTCGCGATTCACAAGTTCTTTGCCGAGCGCGGATTTCACTACGTCCACACGCCGATCATCACGGCCAGCGACTGCGAGGGCGCGGGTCAAATGTTCGCCGTCAGCACGCTTTTGGAGCAAGGCCACACGCCGAAGCTGAAGGAGCAGGATTACTCGAAGGATTTCTTTGGGAAGCCATCATTTCTTACCGTCAGCGGGCAGCTGGAAGCGGAAACGATGGCGCTCGGCCTGACCAATGTTTACACTTTTGGGCCTACTTTCCGCGCTGAAATGAGCAATACCAGCCGCCACCTCGCCGAATTTTGGATGATCGAGCCGGAGATGGCGTTTTGCGATTTGGACGGCGACATGAACCTTGCCGAGGAATTTTTGAAAGAGGTCATCGGCGACATCATGGAGAACTGCTCGGCAGAGCTGGAGTTTTTCAATAAGCACTACGAAAAGGAGCTTTTGTCGACCTTGCAGCACGTGGTGACCAGCGGTTTTGAGCGCATGACCTACACCGAGGCGGTCAAACTTCTTGAATCAAGCGGCGAAAATTTTGAGTTCAAAGTGGCCTGGGGAAGCGACCTGCAGAGCGAGCACGAGCGTTGGCTGACCGAGAAAAAGGTCGGTCGCCCCGTGATCCTGACCGATTATCCGAAGGAGATCAAGGCGTTTTATATGCGCGCCAATGATGACGGAAAAACGGTGCGCGCGATGGACGTTTTGGCGCCGCGGATTGGCGAAATCATCGGCGGATCGCAGCGCGAAGAGCGGCTGGACGTTTTGGAAGCGCGGATCGATGAGCAGGGACTACCGAAAGAGGCGTATTGGTGGTATTTGGATCTGCGGCGGTTTGGCTCCGCGCCGCATAGCGGTTTCGGACTCGGGTTCGAGCGGCTGCTGATGTACGTGACCGGGATGCAGAACATCCGCGACGTGATCCCCTACCACCGCACCCCCGGCAGCGCAGAGTTTTGAGGCTACTGACCTTGGTCGCAAGGTGAGCGATGGTTCCGACGGTCTTGGGGTCAGCCCCTAAGGAACCGTTAGGATTTTTCGCCTGCGCGACGGTGCCCAGGGCCCCACCCTTAGGCTCCGCGTTGTTCCCCCAAACGGGGAAACAACGCGGAGTCGTATGCCCACCGTAACGGCCCCGTGCCAACCGAGACAGGCCGCTTAAGCCGGCGGGTCAAGTCGGGGATGTGGCATCGGAGAGGCAGTTGAACGCGAGCCCAAGCGGAGTCGTGAGCCCACCGATCCACGACCCGCGCCACACACAAGACCATGCACCATCCGCACAACTTACTCCAGCGGAACATTCACGCGGTCGACGGGGAACAACGGGCGCGCGAGCGGTTTCGCCGCCAGTTGCATCAGCGCCAGCTCGTTATCATCCGCCGCCACGCGGTTGGAACTTAGCGCCCCACACGCACAGCAACGGTGAATCAACGCCCATTCGCCGCTTTCGCGAACCCAAACCGATACCGGCTCCATCAGCCCACCACAATCCGCGCGGCGATCACCCGGACGCAGGTCCAAATGCACGCTGCGAAGGCAAGTTGGGCAATGGTTTCGGTGACGCGTGCTGCCGCCTTGTGCGGAAACCCACGTGCGGCAATATTGACAGGTAAAACCCGACTCATTCGGGCGATTTTTTTGCTTTTTCGAATTCAATGGATATCAAAATCCGCAACGAAGCGGCTTGCCCGAATGGACAAGGCTATTTCGAAGTGATTGACCTCGACGGGTCGCGGATCAGGACAGTTGCGGAGTGCGCTCAGCCGCGATTGGTCGAAGAGGCATTATTGACGGTGGCTAGGTAATTAGTCATAAACTCCTCTGGCTTAACGCTGATCACTTTACCCTCGATGCTGCGCGAAAATGGGTCCTCGGTCCTATTTGCCCTGAAAGTTTCTGCTCGCCTCAAAGCCGACTTGATCCACAAAGTAAATGATGTTTTTCAAGGCTTTCACGGATTCGTCGTCTTTTTTGGGCTCGGCAAGCAAGGTGCTAGCGTCGAAGTTCGCCCCAAAGCGGATGGAATGCGTGTTTTTGGAATCTGTGTACAAATAGAAATGCCCCATCTTTTTCACGGTAGACAAGGCCTTTTCCAGGATCTCGGCGCTGGGCGGCTCTTTTCCAGACCACACGTCGGTGTAAATCGTGTGAGGTCGGATAGACAAAATAGCATTCGACGTCGTGGAGACGTAAACCCGTTGAGTCAACTTGTCAGGATGTGAAAAGTCAACCACAAAGCTGAGCCCGCTTTCGCTTTTGGCAAAGGTGAGTTCGGTCGCCTTGAGCGCAGAAGTCATCAACTCTTCTGGCGTGACTACGGGCTGATTTTGGGCAGCGAACCCCATCAACAGTGTCAAAGAAACTAAGGTCATTGGAGGTCTCCCTTACCGGGGTTCAGTTGCTTTTCCAAATCATCGGCCGTGCTCGCGACGACGTTTAGCACGTCCTTAACCTCGCGCGGGCTGGCGGTGGCCGAAACCGTTGTGCGAAATCGAATGCGATAATTCTTTTGTGTTGCGGATGGCAACTCCAGCACGAGGCCTCCAATCGTGAACCGCTTATTGAACGTTGATAGCAAGAGGTCGCGGGATGGTTTTTGTGGTTCATCCCAAACGATGCCAAAGACTTCGTTGACCTTCAGCCCCAAATATTCCTCGCTCGCCTTGCGCAAATACACGGTTTGGGTGCGTTTCGACTCGGCGATCGTGTACTTAAAACTTAGGAACGCGGGCAGAGTTGCATAGGTCAACTTCGATTTTTCGAGCGCATCCAGCAATGTGCGTGGACACTCGATGCCATCGCTTTGCTGTCCTAGAATGATAGCGGCCACCAGGAATCCGGTCATGATTATTGGTTATAGACGATTTTGGCTGGGCGCGGAAACGCAAGATTTTGTGGGAACTTCACGCGTAGGAAAGGGCAGTATAATGTCTACATGGATGTGGTGGAAATTCGTTCAGTATTAAAGCGGCAGCACCGGGCCGCGCTTGCCATGTTGCGCGAAGCAATCGAGGTCTGTCCTGAGGATTTGTGGCTTTCCGGTGAGCATCCGCGTAACTACTGGCGCATCGCTTATCACGCGGCTGGGTACTTGCACCTTTACCTTTACGACGACATGAAATCTTGGAAACCGTGGGAGAAGGCTCGAAACGCGTGCGCCGTGCTCGAGGGTGACGTCGAAGTCATGGAGCCCTATACGAAGCAAGAAATGCTCGATTTTATGGACCTGATCAGCGCGGAGATTGAACCTAGAATTGACGCGCTGGACATTGAGTCGAAGTCGTGCGGTTTCACTTGGTATCCGAAGGTCACTCGCCTTGAACTGATGATTTTGAGCTTGCGGCATATGCACGGCCATTTGGGGCAATTGCACGAGTTGCTGATCGCGCGTGGGCTGGATGTTGAATGGCGCGGCCCCGATCCAGCCTTGGCGAAGTAGACGCCATGCCATAATGGTGCCATGGCCACCGTTCGATTGTTCGTGACTCTGAAGCCGTCGTTGCTGGATTCGGCGGGCCAAACGGTTGCCGCTAGCCTGCAGCACCTTGGTTTTGATGAAGTCAAAGGGGCGCGAATCGGCAAATTGATCGAGTTGGAAATGGACGAGCCAAATCGAGATCGCGTCGAAGCGATGTGCAAAAAGCTGCTCGCGAACCCGGTGATCGAAGATTTTGAATTCGAGGTTGTCGGGTGAGGGTTGCGGTGATCCGCTTTCCAGGTTCAAATTGTGACCAGGACGCGCTATTTGCCCTGCGTAACGATGTC
>CAYRAX010000189.1:3272-4747 GCA_964422285.1 uncultured Chthonomonas sp. | reverse complement strand
CCCAGAGTGCTGGCGTTCGTCGTGTAGAAACTGGTTTCGCCGTTCGCACCGCATCCAGCCTTTGCCGGGACGTACACGCAGGGCGCATTTGCGGTGCCACAAATCAGCTGCGGCGATGCGTAGTACGCGCCATGAAGTGATCTTTTGCCTTGCCCAGTCCACCACATGATCAACGATGCCGGTGCGGTTACCGCGCTCGAAGATTGGCCTTGAAGCAACCCATTGTACGTGTATGTTGCGGTCTGCGTGCCAGCGGGAATTGCTGTAATGTTCGCCGCAGTGAAAACGCCAGCGGGAAGCGGGCTGCGCAAAGTGCCGTTAGGATCGTGGAACAGGTCCACGGTCTTCATATAAGGCTGGACCGCATTGTTAATGTGCGTCCGGACAGCGTCAGCTACGCTCGCGTTTGCAGTTGCTGGTAACAACGACGAGAACGGAACAAATCTGTCCCAAGCCCAACCTATGCTGCCACCAACGTATGGAACCCCCATACCGAAGCTATCGTCAAAGCTGTCGTTGTACATCAAGGTCGCGAGTGCCGTTTGCTTGAGGTTCGAGATGGCTTGCGCTTTCTTCGCGGCTGCCTTCGCCTGAGCAAAGACGGGGAAGAGTATTGCCGCCAAGATGGCTATGATTGCGATGACAACCAACAACTCAATGAGCGTAAACCCCCGAGCGCGGTGCTGTTTTTCAATACGGTTCATCTTTGAATAGTCCTTTATGAATCGCCTGTCCACCTGGACCGGCCTACTCATTCTATCATGGAGTTCGCCGATTTGCGGGAATATTCTGCGAACAATGATGAAAGTTTAGACGGACCTGGTCGTTAATGCGATGCTAACATTACCCAATGTGGATCGCGCCCGAGCCTTTTTCGACCGAACTTCTGATCTTCGAACCGCTTACACTGGATGTCGCCGAAGAGCTTTTCGCGACCGCGCCACCCGAAACATTTGATTTCTACACGAACTTTCAGCCGGTGGATTCGAGCTTCGCTGCGTTCAAATTGTATTTGGAGAAGAAGCTGCTGTTGCCAGACGCGGTCAGCTTTATCGTTCGAGACTCGGCGACGAGAGAATTGGTCGCCAAGTCCTCGATGATGGAGATTCGTCCCTCCGCCCGAGGTTTCGAGATCGGAATGACTTGGATCTCGCCCGCGCATCGTGGGACCTGGGTGAATCCAGCCAAGAAGCTCGGGATGCTGGAGCGCGGATTTGAGCACTACGACGCGGTGCGCATTCAGCTCAAAACTGATTCACTAAACCTGCGCAGTCGCCGCGCCATCGAGAAGATCGGAGCGAAGTTTGAGGGCATTTTGCGCTCACACCGAATCCGGCCTGATGGAGAGGTCCGCGACACCGCGATCTACAGCATCACGAAGGACGAGTGGCCCGACGTAAAGGAACTGCTGAAACAAAGGCTGCAAAGGCTCTCAAGGAACGCTTGATCTCGGCTACAATAAGAATCAGTATGCC
>CAYRAX010000189.1:0-3262 GCA_964422285.1 uncultured Chthonomonas sp. | reverse complement strand
CCAGTCGAAATTTTGATGCCCGAATTGGGCGAAGGCGTTCACGAGGGCACGGTTAGCCGGTGGCTCAAGAGTGAAGGCGACCTCGTCAAGGAAGATGAGCCGGTTGTGGAGATCATGACCGACAAAGTGAACACCGAGCTTCAGGCGCCCGCATCCGGAAAGCTCATCAAAATTTTGATTCCCGAAGGCTCGCCCGTTGAAGTTTTTAAGGCCATGGGCCTGATTGATGATGGCTCGGAAGGCGACGCGCCAGCTCCGAAAGCCGAAGCGCCCAAAGCTGAGACGCCCAAACAGGTGGCCCATGAACCAGCCACACCGAGTTCGAATGGCAGTGGCGAACGGCGTTGGTATTCGCCCGTGGTCCGCAGTATGGCCAAGCAAAGCGGCGTGAGCGACGCGCAGCTGGCTTCGATCGCCGGGTCGGGCGCTGGCGGCCGAGTCACGAAAAAGGACCTTGAAGCTTTTCTCGCTGGTGGCGGTCAAGGCGCAGCCAAGCCTATAGAGTTCAAGGCTCCTGCAGCTACCGTTGCCGGCGAAGGCCAGCAACTCGTTCCGCTCGCGGGTATGCGCAAGATGATCGCCGAGGCGATGGTGCGCAGTAGCCAGGTCCCCACCGTCAGTACGTTGACCGAGGTCGACGTGACAAACATGGTGCAATTCCGCGAGAAGAACAAAGACAGTTTCCAGGCTCAATTTGGAGTGAAATTGACCTATACTCCGTTCTTCATCAAGGCGATCACCGAGGCATTGGTCGAATTTCCGCTCGTGAATGCGGCGCTGATGCCGGACAACAATATCGTCATGAGCAGCGGCGTCCACATGGGAGTTGCCGTTTCGCTGGGCGCCAAAGGAGATGAGGGCCTCATCGTGCCGGTCATCCGAAATTGCGAATCCAAGAGCCTGGTGGACATCGCCAAGGACTTGGAAGCCATCGCCAAAAAGGCGCGCAGCAACAGCTTGGGAGTGCCTGATGTTCAAGGCGGAACGTTCACGCTTACGAACCCCGGCAGCTACGGCGCGGTCCTCGGAACGCCGATGATCAATGCGCCTCAGGCCGCGATTATGGGAACGTACACGATCAAGCAGATGCCTGTAATCGTGGATGGAATGATCGCGATTCGATCGATCATGAACCTGGTGCTTACCTACGATCACCGCATCATCGACGGCATGCTCGCTGGCCGATTCTTGCAATCGATCAAGAAAAAGCTAGAATCATTTGACTTCTTCAAGTGACGCGGCGAGCGGTAGCCGAAAGTACTTGACGCGGTTTCCGCCGGAATCGTTGTAAGGTTTGGTGGGAACAAAACCCAGCGACTCATAGAGCCGAATGGCGGTGGTGAGCGTGTCGAGCGTGTCCAGAAACGCGTCGGTGTAGCCGAGTTGCTTGGCTTTTTGGATCAATTGGCAACAGATTTCTCGGCCTAAACCCATTTTCCTGAACTCAGGGCGAACATAGATACGCTTCAATTCGACTCCGCCTGGCTTGAGCGGCTTCAAAGCGCCGCATGCGACTGGGCGGTTGCTGATTTTCACAAGCAGCAGCGCGCCGCTAGGTTCGTCGTAGGGCTTTGGCAAGCCGGGCAACTCGTGCTCAAACCCCTGAAAACACAAATCTATCCCCAACTCGGTCTGATATTCCCGAAAAAGCTCGCGCACGTCGTCGAGGTCTGCCGGATCGGCGTTGACCCAATTCATGGAGATCATGCGGCTAGATTACGCGATATTGCGCTCGATATTCGCAGATAGCTCCAGAAACGAACGGTTAAACGGCTGAATCGAGATTGCATGATCACAGGCCGCCTTGGCATTTTTGACATTGCCCATTGCGAGTTCGACCGTCGCCAGTGCATGCCAGGCAAATCCCGAACTGGGGTCGTGCGCCACCACCGTGCGCGCGTATTCGATTGCGGTTTGAAAATTGCCTGCTTCAAACGCCATATCGCGCAAGATCGCACGCTGGACGTTGGTATCTGGGAAGTACTTGAGAATGTAGCCGCGAAGCCGCTTGTTGTACTCGCCGTTCTTCCATTGGCGGCTGAAATACTCGGCCGCGAGCCATGCGCCCGGCTGATCGGAAAATCGCTTCAAAAATTTATTTGTCGAGTCTACGCATCGCTCCGTATTGGCCTTCATTGTCGTCAACAAAAACAAGTTGATGCCGCCCAGGTCGTATCGATCCGGAAAGATCGCCGAAGCTTCAGTGGCAAAATCCATGGCGCGCCCATAGTCGTTTGCATGCGCCGCAAAGCAGACCTCGCCCCATGCGAAAACAGGGTGGTCCATTGGGTCGGTAACCATCTTTCGGAACGCCGTATAGCGCTGAACGAGATTCTTTTTTCGCAGCCCATCGAGGATTCGGAGGACTTCCACCGGCTCATATGTGCAATTTGTTTGAAACAGTTCGTCGAGAGACGTGCGCCAAGTGGTTGCCACTCCACTCGATGCTGCCTGGTTGATGAGTTGAATGCGCTGTTCCGCCTGACTTTCGGTCAGCGCGATGCCGATTTGCTTCGGCTCTGACGTTTCTTCCATGTAGCAGTCGTGGGACCGCACTGGACCGGAATTTGTTCCATTCTGGGCGTTCGCCGAGTTCAATTTGGGACCTTTAGCCCATGGTAACAATCGAGTGTAAGTCTTCATCACCAATTTCAGTTTTCTTGTCCGCGCACTCTAAAAAGAAGGAATAGACCTCCTCGAAGCGGTCGTCTGCAAAGCTGTAGCCCAACTCCGCCAAACGGTGCTTTAGGCCGTGTCTTCCGGACCGAGCAGTGAGCACGATTTCGGACTTTTCTGCCCCCACCAGCTTCGGATCGATGATCTCATATGTGGACCTTTCTTTCAAAACGCCATCTTGGTGGATGCCGCTGCTGTGGGCGTAGGCGTTGGCGCCAACGATTGCCTTATTGCGCTGTACTACCATGCCAGTATGATGCGAAACAAGTCGCGAAAGGGGCACAAGTCCGGTTGTTTCGATGTTGGTTGTGAGGCCGAATTTGTCCTTGCGAATGAAGAGCGCCATGACGACTTCTTCGAGTGACGTGTTGCCCGCACGCTCGCCGATGCCGTTGACGGTGACCTCAACCTGCCGCGCGCCGCCGAGCACGCCCGCCAAGGTGTTTGCAGTGGCCATTCCCAGGTCGTTGTGGCAGTGGCACGAAAAAATGGCCTTATCGCTGTTGGGCACGTTGCTGATCAAGGCCGCGATTAGCTCTCGATATTCAGCTGGGTAGGTGAAGCCAGTTGTATCAGGGACGTTGAT
>CAYRAX010000188.1:0-4755 GCA_964422285.1 uncultured Chthonomonas sp. | reverse complement strand
ACTTTGCAAAGGCGCTCATCGACATTTTCGACCATCGGGTTGAAAACGTCGGTTTCCCCCAGTCGGTGCGCCATTTCAATTCGGTAGCCGCTGATTTCGGTGGCGTAAATTTTGTCCGCTCCTAGCGCGCGGCAAATCGCCACCGCGAACATTCCGATGGGACCCATTCCGGTGATAAGCACCGAACGCCCTTCAATGTCGGTTGCCATTACGGTGTGAACGGCGTTACCGAGCGCGTCCAGCATACTGGCAACTTCGCGAGGGACACTGGGCGGCACGGGCCGGGCATTTTGTGCAGGAATCACAGCAAACGCACCGAATCCACCATCCACATCGACCCCCAAGATGGTGGTGTTCACGCAAACGTGGCCCTGTCCGGCGAGGCATTGCTTGCACTTGCCGCAAACGATGTGGCTTTCGCTGGCAATAAAGTCGCCAATTTCGTGCCCGGTAACGCCTTCGCCGAGTTCGGTGACGATGCCACAAAATTCGTGACCCACCACTCGTGGCGGGTGAATTCGCTTGGAAGACCACTCGTCCCAGTTGTAGATGTGCAGGTCGGTTCCGCAAACAGAACCCTTTTGAATCCTCACTTTGACGCACCCCGGACGCACGCTGGGTTCGTCGATGTCGATGAGCTGAAGACCTGGTTCTGGTCGCGCCTTTGCGATGGCTTTCACTTGGCTCAGGGTACCCAAATGGGTGGCGCGGGATTTGTGATAAAACCTTCGCTGTGACCCCCGAAGCATTGCGCGAACTCTTGCGCACAGACCTCCACCGATCGGCAATCGCCTTGTTAGGGGCGACGCTCGTTCGCGGTGATTTAAGGTCGAGAATCGTGGAGGTGGAAGCCTACGACGGAATCGGCGATCCCGGTTGCCACGCTTATCGCGGCAAAACCAAGCGCAACGCACCGCTCTTTGGGCCGCCCGGCACCGCGTACGTTTATTTCACTTATGGCAACCATTGGATGTTGAATATTGCGACCTTCGAGGAGGGCCGGGCGGGTGCCGTGCTTTTTCGGGCGGCGATACCAGAGTCTGGCCTGGAGCAGATGAGGCTGAACCGGCCTAAGGCCAAAACGGATCGCGACCTGCTGAGCGGCCCCGGCAAGATCGCGGCGGCCTACCAGCTCGGCGGCGAGCATAACGGCATCGATTTGCTTGATCCTCGAAGCGTGGTAAGCATTGAGCCAGCGCCGGAACTTCGGCCCTATCGCTGCGGAATGCGAATTGGTCTAGCAAAGGGAAAAGGCGACGACCTGCCTTGGCGTTATGTTGACGCCGAAGCAGGTCGATGGCTATCTTGTCCGTGTCCGGGCTAGGCGGCGCGGCTCTGTCGTGATGGCTTGTCCAAGTTGCCCGAAACGAGCTGAAGCTTGACGGTCGCCTCAAAGGTGACGACTCGGTCCAGAACTTCCTCAACGCTGCTTAGCGTTTCGTCCACCTCGACCACGTTGCCGGTGAGTTGGATCGGTCCGCTTGGTGCGCGCCGTTCGGTCAGCCATGCTTGGAAGCTAGTTTGCCAGCGGTTGTAGAGAATTTCGGCGGTCGGCCCGGTTCCAGGCATGATGACCACAAACCCAGTCTCGGCGAAACGGCACACGACGTCCATCTTGCGTACTTGGTCTTTCAGAAATTCTCCTGCATCGGCCAGAAAGTCGCGCAAACAGATTTCGCCATAGTATTGCTTTAGTTCCTCGGTACCGTTGAAGTCGAATGATGCCAACGCGAGCGGCTTGGATTCGCTTTGTGCTCGGTGGAGTTCCTCGCTCAGCCTCGAACGCAAATAATCCTCGTTGTAAGCCGACGTGATGCTGCATACCACCGAAGATTCGTCGGTGATGGAAGCTTTGCGCTTAAGCTGCAGGTCGCTAATTTCTTCACTGTTCAGAATTCGCCGAAGTTTGCCGAGCGACTGCCTCAAAATGTGCGAGACATAGTTGCACGAGATGTTCAGCTTCTGAGCGATCTCGGTCTGGTTCATCGATTCGAAGTGGAAGAGCACGATGACGTCGCGTTCCACGTCGCGCAGCTGTTGCATCGCGCGCTCTAGCACCACGCGATCTTCTACAGTCAGCTGCTCGGGGCAATAGTCAGCTGAAACCAGGTTGTCGACTTCCGACGTTCCGTCTTCCTCGCTCACCGATGCATCCAGTGACGCGACCTTTAGGAGTTCTTGGGTTTGATAAACTTCGTGGATGGCTTGCGGGGATAGGGAGAGTTCACCAGCAATTTCGTCCACCGATGGCTGGCGACCCAACTGGGCCTGCAATGCACCAGAGGCCTTGTTCACCTTGTGGCGTAGCTCTTGCAACCACGCGGGCTGGCGGATGGTTTGGGTTCGATCGCGCAGATAGTGCTTGATCTCACCAGCGACCAGGTGCGTTGCGTAAGTATTGAATCGGACGCCGGCGCTGGGATCATATTTTCCCAGTGCGTTCAACAGGCCGATGTAGCCCACTTGAACGAGATCTTCTTGGCTGTCCAGTCCTGAAAAGCGCCTTGCTATGCGCTCAACCAAATTTGAATATTGCACCATGATCAGATCCTTGAGATCTGGTCTTGGGTCGGCTAAGTAGCGCAGCACGAGATTGTCCCCGTCGTGCATTGCCTGATTTAACTCGGACATCGATTCACTCCCTTGATTTGCTAGAACTACCGAACCCATCCTGGTTTCGGGTGTTGGTGGGGTCCGAACTGATGCCGGACCCACCAACGATCGCAATGGTTTTGGCGCGCATTCCCCCGTCGCGCCGGTCGGTTAAACTTTTGTCGTGGTTACTTCATCTCGTTGACGAGAGAGAAGACCGGTGTCATGACCGAGATCGCGATGAGGCCAACGATGCCACCCATGAAGATGATGAGCAATGGCTCGATCATCGAGGTAAGGCCCTTGACCGCAGTTTCAACCTCTTGGTCATAAAAGTCGCCAATTTTAACCAGCATCTCTGAAAGTCGACCAGATTCTTCGCCGATGTCGATCATGTGCGTGACCATACTCGGGAACAAGCCCGATTGAACCAGCGGCGCGGAGAGCTTGTTACCCTCGCGGATGCTGTTTCGGGTCGCATCAATCGCGTTGCAAAGCACTTGGTTGCCAAGCGTTTCGCCGGTAATTTCCAGGCTACGCATCATGGGAACACCCGAGCTGAGCAGCGTACCAAACGTTCGGCAGAATCGCGCGACGCTCATCTTGAGCGAAAGATCGCCAACCACCGGTGTTTTGAGCTTGACCCAGTCGGCTTGCAAACGGCCCTTGGGCGTTTTGCAATAGGCTTTCAATCCCATAAAGCCGCCGAATCCAAGCAACAGGATGACCCACCAGTTCGCCGCCATGAAGTCACCGAAGCCGAACAATGCGGCGGTGATTGGTGGCAATTTGGCGTTCATGCCTGTGAAAATCTCTTTGAACTTGGGAAGCACGAAGCTGAAGAGGCCGAACAGCATCATGACCGAGAAGATCAAAACCAGCACGGGATACATCATCGCGCTCTTAATCTTCGCCTTGATCTCGGCTTCGTATTCCAAGAATTGGGACAAGCGTTCGAGAATCTTGTCCAAAATACCGCCGATTTCAGCGGCTCGAATCATGTTTACGTACAGCTTGTTGAAGACCTTAGGGTGCTTTTGCAGGGCCTCGTTCAGCTGCATACCGGCCTTAACGTCGGCGGTGACGGTGTCCAGCGTCTGCTTGAGAATCGGGTCTTTGGTTTGGTTGACCATGATGTCCAAGCAACGCAAAATCGGAATACCCGCGTCGATCATCGTGGCGAATTGGCGGCTGAACACGACCAGCGCCTTCGGTTTGAGCTTGCCCATTGCCTTTGCGGCTTTGGCTCCACCGCGCTTTTGCTCGACGCTAATGCAGTGCAAACTCTGTTCGCGCAGCCGTAAAAGCACTACGCCTTCATTTTCAGCTTCCATGGTCGCCTTAAACTGGCGACCACTGCTATCCATTGCGACATAACTAAAGTGAGGCATTTTTGTTTTCGCTCCCCATGGCCCCTCGATTCACCCTTCCGTGGATGTTCGTTAGCCACACTCCAAGGTTATTGGCGGGGGATGCAGGTCCCATAACTGGTATTTGCCGACTTCAAGGCTTTATACGAGGTCGCCGAGTTGGGGAAGCTGGAGTAGGTCCTCAAAGTCTGGTAATGATTCGCAACGGGTTCCCGGGGACCGCCGGTAAACTAGCGAGCATCATAACTCTTTGAGGGGCGACGATGCCACGATATCACCGACTAGGACAACTACCAAAAACGCGCCATATTCAGTTCAGAAAGCCCGATGGGTCGCTCTACGCCGAGCAGCTTTTCAGCACCCACGGATTCGCGGGCCCAATGACCCAGATGTACCACATCAACCTGCCGACCACGGTGGAACGATGGGAAGACATGGGACCGTGCGAAGTGAAGTTGCTTGAGGCCGAAGCCCTGCGCCACCGCCACCTGCTGACCAACCGCATGAAGCCGCTCGGCGACGCGATCAGTGGGCGCGTGCCCCTGATGGCCAACAACGACGTGGTTTGGAACCAACTGCTGATCGCCGAGCAGATGCAGGACTTTTTCAAGAACGCCGAAGCCGACGAAATCCACTTCATTCACGATGGATCGGGCGTGCTAGAGTCGATGTTTGGCAACGTGCCGTTTAAGCCGGGCGACTACTTGGTCATCCCGCGCGGCACGATCTGGCGACTGAAATTCGATACCCTGCCGGTTCGTGCACTCTGCTTTGAAAGCCATGGCGAAGTGAC
>CAYRAX010000187.1:0-4757 GCA_964422285.1 uncultured Chthonomonas sp. | reverse complement strand
AGTGCGACAAGCACCATCCAGTCCAAAATCTATATGACTGGGTTCAATCCGAAGAAGAAGGTCACCATGTGCTCTTACGGAAAGTGGCATGACGACGTCACTCGCCTGGGCTACGGTTCGGTTGGCCCAGAGGAATCGGAAACCGAAATCAACCCCAAGCTGATGCTGCACTCGTTCCCGCCGTATTCAATGACGGTTCTGGAGTTCGAGCAAGTACCCAATACCGGGTTCGGCGATCAGCCATAAGCTTGATTTGTGTGGGGATGAATGGCTCGCCTGGTGCACCAGGCGGGCCTATTTCGTGGCTAAAGTCCCAAATTTTTTCTAAGACGCAAAAAAATAACTAGTCTTTGGCGCAAAACTTGAGTAATAATAGCCTCCGTGAGAGCAATTCGTTATGTGTTATTGTGGACAGCATTTTTGCTGGCCACTTTTGGTAGGTGCCAGAACAACCTACCGATCTATACCGATGATCTGCGTAGCGGATTCCTTAACTGGAGTTGGGCGCCAGTATTTTTGAACTCTACTGATTACATTCATTCGGGCAACTATTCCGCGCAATGTGATATGGGCCCATGGCAAGCCATGTGTTTCTATCACTTTCCGATGAGTGCAAAGCAGTACGAGTCGGTGCGCTTTTGGATTCATGGTGGCGCCGTGGGCGGCCAGCGTCTTTATATCCAATGCCAAACCCATTCGGGCGGTTATGGACCGTCCTACGTGCTACCCCCGCTGTTGCGCGGCCGATGGCAAGAGTACGTCATTCCGCTCGAAGTTCTCGGGATGGATAACAAAACGGATTTTGCCACTTTCAATATCCGTGACTGGAACGGGACCAGCAAGCCAAGCTTTTACGTAGATGATGTGGAATTTATCGCAAAGCCAGTGCTCGATACTGGAAACAAAATTGATATCAACGCGAGCAACGCCTTACGATCTATCGATGAGCGCATGTACGGCATTAATATGGCCGTTTACTACAATAATATTGCATCGACAGATTACGCATTAAGGCTAACGGAAGCCGGATTAAGGTACTTCCGCTTTCCTGGCGGATTCTATACAAACCTCTACCACTGGCAAACGAATACGCTACACAATAACCCGCTAGTTCTCTCGGGAGACTTGACAGGATTCGTCGAGCTTTGCCAATCGATCGGAGGGCATCCCAACATCAGCACTAACTATGGTTCGGGAACCGCTGCTGAGGCCGCCGCTTGGGTTAACGAGATGAACAACGTCCGCGGCCTGTACACGAAGTACTGGGATATCGGCAACGAGAACAATGGTACGAACCAGCCCGATTTCCACACGCGGCACCATGATCCGTTCACCTATGCTAACGAATTCAAAAACTACTACCTTGCGATGAAGGCGGTTGACCCGACGATTAAGATTGGCGCGGTAGTTTCTGCAGGCGAAGATGCATACTCTAATGGATACACTGACCACCCCGCAGTGAACCCCAGAACTGGTGAAACGCACTTTGGTTGGACGCCGGTTTTGCTGTCAACTTTGGCCACTTTGGGCGTCACGCCAGACTACGTTATCTTCCACCGTTATGCACAAGGTCCAGGCGGCGAGAGTGATGAAGTGCTGTTGGGCAGTGGTGCCGGTTGGGCGGGCGATATCAACAGCATTCGCCAAATGCTCAAGGACTATTTGGGCGCAGCGGCGGCAGAGAACGTGGAGATATCGTGCGGCGAGCACAACTCGGTCTACTCCAGGCCCGGCAAGCAGAGTGTTAGTTTGGTCAACGCGCTGTTCTATGCCGAGTCCTTCGGCAATGCGTTACAAACCGAGCTCAAGGGCCTCGAATGGTGGACATTCCGCGAGAACACCGCCACGGATGGAAACATGTCTCCGTCGCTGTATGGCTGGCGCATGTACGGTGGATTCGGCATGATTGACGACGTCAACGACCCGTTCCCAACCCTTTATGGGGCCGAGATGACAAGTCGATTTTCGGCACCGGGAGATCGCGTCGTCAGCGCAACCAGCACGGCCAGCTTGCTCTCGGCTTTTGCCGTCATATCGCCCAACAACGATCTCTCGATCATGATTATCAACAAGCACCCGAACAAGGTGCTTGAAGCTGAGCTCAGGTTCACGGGCTACAGTCCGCAAGCGAACGGGCAAGCTTGGCATTACGGCATAGAAAACGACGAAGCAGCACGCACCGGCTTTGGTAGTAGGACACCCACCCAACAAGCGATTTCATTGCCGAGAAAGGTGGTTATGCAGTTCAACCCATACAGCATCACCGTGCTCAAGCTCAAGCCGGGCGTAAAGCAATATCGACCCGGCGACAAGGGACAAGCAACGCCGGAATAGCATATCTACCGAACCGGACCAAGGTCCCAATCCGTCGTAACCTTAGGTGGATCAAGACGTCGAATCCTTGCATGAAGACCAGCAAGGGGAACGCAAAATGGATTTGAGCATGGCAATTCCCAAGGGGGGATTCGATGTTGCCGCGCCATCACATGCGGACGAATCGCTCGTTCGAGCGGCGCGCAATGGCGATTTTGCCGCGTTCGAGCGCCTTTTCGAACGGCACCGAAACATGGTCTTTCGATTCTGCTACCAGATGGTGCCGGTGCGAGATGATGCCGAAGATATGACCCAAGAGGTCTTCGTTCGAGCCTATCAGAACCTATCGCGGTACCGGGATGAGGCCAAATTCACCACTTGGCTACTTCGAATCGCAACCAATTTGGCCACCGACCGGGCCCGAATGAACACTCGCCGAACGAATTTGGAGCAAAAAGAAGCCGGTACTGGACTAGCCTGGATGACCATCGGCGAGACCGAAGATCCGATCGATAACCTGCAACACGAACAGAGGGTGCTCGCGTTGCAAAAGGCCATTGCGGCCTTGCCAACCCACCATCGAACGATGATCATTTTGCGAGACATTGAAGAAAAGGACTATGCAGAAATCGCGGCAATCGCGGGCTGCACGGTCGGCGGTGCCAAGTTGCGCGTGCTGCGGGCGCGCCGCGCGCTTCGTGATCGAGTGGGTGCGCTTTTGGGAGATCCAACACTATGAAATGGTTATTTCGCGACATTGAGTCCGAATCGGACGCGCTGCTGAGCCAGGAACTCAAGCGCGACCTCAAGGCCTTGGCTGACCAGGTCCCAGAGCCCGACTTTTCCCAGGTCCGGTTACAGGCCGCAATCCAGAGCCGAACGGTAGCCCAAGCGAGCAAATTCCAGCGCACAACTTGGGTCTTGGCACCGGTGTGCGCCGCCGCGCTCGCTTTGGTTGTGCTACCGCGATTTATGCAGTCCGTGAAGGATCAAACTCCCACTGTATCGGTCCCGATGACCGATTCGAACCCGGTTCAGCCCGCGCCGCAACCGACCGTGGAGAACCTGAATCCAGTGCCTGAGCCGCCCATTGCACCCGTGCCGCCAGTAAACGCTAACACAGCGCCCAAGCCAAATTTGGAGCGCAGTACGCCTTCCCCGCGCAAGCACCGACCCATCATTCGCGAAGGATCAGTGGCGAAGGTTGCGGTCAAGTCGATTCCCAAACCTGCTGCCGCGAAGACGGTTGAGCTGTCGGACGTCGCGCACTCGGTGGAAACATCGCCGAATGATTCGGTACCAGTGGCCATGGCGACTGCCCCTGTACCCAGTGAAACTACAGTAGAAATCACGGCAACGCAGTCAGAGCATGGATTAAGTGTTGCCCGTGAGGTAGAAAATAGCAACGATGTTGTCATTGGTGGCTAGTGCCGGAATCGCAATGGGTTTTTTGCCCCCCGCGGCGGTGAATAAGGCGTGGGATCTTCTGCGACCCAGCTTGGTGACGATCGGTACCGGGCCGGGAGCCGGGTACGCGGTCTCGATTGATTCGCGCGGTTACTATCTTTGCCACACGAGCATCCTCACCACGGGTGCCATCATGGGAAAGTTATCCGATGGCCGAATCGTCTCGTTGCAAACTTCGTTCATCGATGAGGCTACGCAGCTCGCGTTACTAACTTCCATCACACCCGAGTTGAACTCAGGCGCACCGTCCGTTCCGATTGCCGAACCAGGAACGCTCGCAGGCAAGGGAATAATTGCCGTGACGACGGCTGGCCCTATCGCTGGTGAATGCGTCGCCGTAGATCGAATGGGCGTCATGAAGCCCACCCAGCGCTACGTTCCGCTCGCCGAAATCCAGTTCGAAACGCCCGGAAATCGGCTCGCTGGGGCACTAGTTTTTACCGAAACTGGCCATCTCGCCGGAGCGCTCAGCGCCACGCTTGAGCCATTGGCAAACATGCGCATGGAGCAGAGCAAGAGCATGGACTCAGCGAGGAGCTACGGTCCATCCGGATTGACCGTCGGTTATATGCTCAGCGGCGACATTCTCACAAGGGTGGTCGCCGGATTTCGCTCACCCGGTCACCAGCCGAAGCACCCGTCGGTCGGCATGCTCTTCCGCGATGCCAAAGGTGCGGGAGCAGAGGTCGTCGGGTTCGGTGCCGCGTCAACTGCGAAGGAAGCGGGCTTGCAGGTCGGCGACGTCATCATCGATGTCGATGGGGCGCCGGTTTCTAGTGCATTCAGCCTGGCGCGCATCTTGTTTGGCAAGCCGGTAGGCAAGTCGATTCGCGTCTCATTCCGGCGTGGCGACGATACGACGACGCGCGTGATTACGGTCCCAGTCGGCGTTTATGCGCCTACTTCCGATTCGTTGCGTGCAAAGTCCATGTGAGGGTCTGGTAGCCGTTGTAATCGTCCATGTAGCTACTTATCAC